>JBGPNN010000051.1:0-16835 GCA_041487495.1 bacterium | reverse complement strand
TACCGGATTCATCTATGAGGGGATGGGTCTCGGCGGCCGCATCTGTCGAGATCTGGTAGCGATCCTGGAGCGCGATGGCCGGCGGAGTGTCCGCGATGCCGTCGGTTCGGGAATCTGAGTGCAAACCCTCTGGCAGGGGGCCGGGCATTGAGTGGGAATTGCTTTCTGCGGTAGAGAGGAGGCCCGGGTATGTGGCGCAGGATCTACAATGTTGTTCGCGCGTTTTTCGGACTGTTCGTCCGGCTGGCGGAAGATCCCAAGGTGATGCTCGAGCAGTATATCGACGACGTGCGCGCCAAGATCCCAGCGCTGCGCGCCACGGCGGCAAACGTGATCGCGACGGAACTGAAGCTCAAGGCGCAGCTGGAAGATCTGGAATCGCAAGTCGCCGACCTAGACAAGCAGATCATCGCCGCCGTCAAGCTAGGACCACAGTACGAAGGCGAAGCCAAGATGCTGATCGCGGCGAAGGCAACCGCCGAGCAGAGCCTGATCGAGACCCGCGACCAATACGGGAGCTCCAAGGCGGCCAGCGAACAGGCTCGGAAGGCCCTCGACGACGCCCGCCTCGAGGTCGAGCGGCGCGTGCGCGAGGCCCGCGCGCTCATCTCGCAGCAGGAGATGACCCGGATGCAGGAAGAGTTGGCCGGGTTGATGGCCTCGTTCGAGATCGGGGATCAGTCCGACGTGCTCCAGCGATCGCGCGACCGCATCCGGGACCGGACAGCCCAGGCGCAGGCGCGCGTTGACCTGGCCACGAAGGACGTCGATGCTAAACTGCGCGACATCCGGCGCGCGACCGCGCAGATCGGCGTCGAGGAGCAGCTGCGGGAGTACAAGCGGCAACTGGGTGTGCTGCCCGAGGAGCCGGTGTCGAAGACCATGCAGCCGGCGAAACAGCCTGAGACGCAGGGATAAGGCGTGGGCCTGACCCGCATCGGCAAGTTCACGCTGACCCTCGTCGTCCTGGTGTTGCTGGGATACTGGTTCTACACTCACCCGCAGGCGACCCAGGATCTGCGCCTGCCCCCGCGGCCGTCTCCCCGGGCAGAGCGGACGCCGTTCCCGACACCGGTCTCCCGGACCGAGCCGACGCCGGCCCGGGCGCCGCGCACAGACGGCCAGAGCCCGCGCGAGCGAGGCCGCGAGCAGTACGCGGCAGGCAACTGCGCCGGCGCCATCGCCAGCCTCGGCCGGGCGATCACCGCGAATCCGCTGGACATCGAATCCATCACCTTGCGCGAGAATTGCTTTGCGCTGCTGCCCGGCAAGCCGGTCTGGGAGATCATGGTCGCGGGGCCGCTGTCCGGTCCTCAGGAGCAGTACGGTCTGCAGATCCTGTTCGGCGTGCAATTCGCGCAGCGACAGGCCAATCAGGCCGGTGGCATCAGAGGCCGGAAGATCATCGTGAACTTCTTCGACGATAAGGCGTCCGCCGAGGAGGCGGTGCGGGTGGCCCAGCGCATCACCAGCGACGCCGAGGTACTCGCGGTCATCGGCCACTACAACAGCCGGGCCACGCTCGCCGCGGGACCGCTCTACCAGTCGGCAGGGGTTCCCGAGATCACGTCGACCTCGACGAATCCCGCCATCGCGAACCTCGGCGACTTCGTCTTCAGGGTGGTGGGCCACGATATCGATCAGGCGAAGGCGCTCGCCGGCGCCATTTGGAAGGAGAGCCACCGCACGACACTCGTGTTCGTCGACAAGGAAGACGCCTACTCACGTGGCCTGGCGGACAATTTCCAGCAGGTGTACGAGCGCCTGGGCGGGCGGGTGATCGAAAACCCATTTAGCGTCAACGGTGATATTCGTATCACCGCGGATCCGCGTGATGCCGACGCGATCCTGGTGACCGGGGAGTACGCGGACGCGGGCAAGATTGCCCGGATGGTGCGCGAGACGGGCTCGGCGGCGCCGATCCTCGGGGGCGACGCGGTGTACAGCCAGGGCCTGTTTGCCGCCGGCGGTGAGGCGGTGCGCGGGCTGCGCGCCACCGCATTCTACCATTACACCGTGCGCAACTCCCCACTGCTGCCGCGGGCGGAGGAGTTCGCCGCGCAGTTCGAAGCGGCGATGGGCGCTCCGGCCAACCACAACATGGCCACGTCGTACGACGCGGCGTCGCTGGTCCTCAACGCCTTCCGCGACGGCCACACCACCCGTCAGGCGATCCAGGCCTATCTGGCGTCCATCGGCCGGTCGCGCCCGGCGTACGTGGGGGTCACCGGCAAGATCGCGTTCGACGCGAACGGTGAAGTGGTCGGCAAGCCCTGGGTGCTGGTCAGGGCGCGCGAGCGGGATTTCGTGGCCGACCGCGTGATCGTCCCCTAGCTCGTGGCCGACTTCATCCCGCCGACAGAGCCGGGTGCGCCCCGCCGCCCCAAGATCATTGAAGCGCTGCTCCAGGACTTCAACCTGATCGGCCTCGGGGGCCTCGCCGGACTGGCCCTCATGACGCAGAGCCCGCTTCTGCTCATCGCCGGGGCGGTGGCCGAGGCGCTGTACCTGATTAACGCCCCGGGAAGCCAATGGTTCGAACGGTATCTCGCCATCCAGCGTGCGCGCCGCCGCGGCCAGCGGCGCGAGGCCTGGCGGCATCGAACCCTCGACGCGCTTCCCCGCTCTGACCACGAGCGATTTGGCAGGACGCAGCAGCGGCTTGCGGTGGCCCGCGCGGCACTCGATCAGGAGACGCGTATCCTCGCGCAGGCCCAGCTCGACCGGGTCGAAGACCTCCTCGACCAGATGCTCGATCTGCTGACGATCCGCGTGACGGCCACCGAGCACCTGTCGTCGGTCGATGTGCAGGCCCTAATGGAGGAGACGCGAGAGGTCAGAAGGCGAATCAAGGAGACCGACGATCCCGGCCTGATCCATGTCGAAGAGCAGCGCCTCGATGTGCTGCAGAAACGCATAGATGAGTACAGACAGATGCGGCGCAACCTAGAGATTGTGACCGCACAGGTCTCTACACTCGAGCATAGCGTGGCCTATCTCGCCGACAAACTCACGTCCTGGAGCGCGGCGGGGCGCGAGCCGCAGGGGCTCAGCGAGATCCTCGCTGGTGTCGAGAGCACGGAACAGGCCATGGAGCAGGTCCGCCCCGTCATTCAACAAATCCAGCGGGCGCGGCAAGCGTAGCGCCGGCGCGCGACTGCGAGATGCCTGCCGATGAATGACGCGTCGACCCTGCCCGCCTGGACGGAGGAGATCCGGGCGAAGTATGAGAGTGGAGTCGCAAGCCAGTTCCTACTCCACACCAATATCTACGACGTCTACCCACTGGGTGGCGAGTATCTTAGGCTGCGGGAGTTCCTGACCCAGGCACTCGCCGGCGCCCCGCAGATGCTGGTCGCGTACTACAATCTGGCCGAAGGCCTGACGTTTCCCAGCGAGCCGATGCTGCGCGAGTTCCTCGCCTTCTATGCCGTGCGCGGAACGCTCGCCGGGCGGTCGGCCGCCCAGCCGGACGAGTGGGAGGCGATCCGAGCCGAACTGCGGGACCCTCGGCCTGTGCTTCCGGTGCTGGGACGGCTGCTGGGCGTCCGCAATAACGTGTGTGTCTTCATCGACCATGTCGAGAAGATCGCGCCGGCCGGCGACGTGGCAGCCCTCGCGCTCGACGACCGCCGCCACATCGCGATGCTCCAGCGGTGGGGTTTCGAGCCGGCCTTCCTCGCGCGCAACAATTTCGTGATCCTAGTGAGTGAGCACCAGTCGACAGTCCACCCGGATCTCTGGCGGGGCAACCCTCAACTGGACAGCGTCCGGATCCCGTTTCCCGACGAGTCCGAGCGGCTGCGCTTCATCGAGGTGGCCTTGCAGCGGGCACCACTGGAAGCGGAGATGACCCCCCAGCGCCTGGCCGGGCTGACGGCCGGGTTGTCGCTGGTGAAGATCGAGGGACTGCTCAAGCAGGCCCGGCGCGGCGATGCCAAGTTGACCTTCGATGAGGTCACGCGGCGCAAGAACGAGCTGATCGAAGACGAGTATGGTGGGCTGATCAACGTAGTAGAGCCGCGCCACGGCCTCGACGCCGTGGCCGGCATGCAGGCGGCCAAGGACGAGCTACGCGTCGTCATCGACGCCTTTCGCCGTGGCGATGCGGCCAACGTGCCCATGGGTATCGGGCTCATCGGGCCGCCCGGCACCGGCAAGAGTTACATCGGGATCGCCATCGCGAAGGAGGTCGGCGTGCCCATCGTCGAGATCGGGAACCTGCGCGCCGAGTATGTAGGGCAGAGCGAGCGCAACTCCGAGAAGGTGATCAACTTCCTCGAATCGATGGGCGCGGTCGCCGTTCTATGGGATGAAATCGACCAGACCTACGGCCAGCGGGGCGAGCGGGGGGACTCGGGCGTCAGCCAGCGATTGTGGGGGATGTGGAGCAAGTTCCTCGGCGACTCGCGCCACCGTGGCCGGATCCTGGTGATCTGGATGACGAACAGGCCGGACGCCATGGACGAGGCCACCAAGCGGCCCGGACGCCTGGGCGACCTCAAGATCCCAATCTTCTACGCGGCGGACGATCCCATCGGTGTGCTGCGGATTGTGGCCGGACGATTCAAAGCGCAGGTACCCGACGACCTAGCCTTGATCGCGGAAAAGATCGCTGGCTACTCGCCGGCCGAGATCGAGGCGCTCGTCACAGTCGCGCGACGTACCGCACCCCGGCAGGACGGCACCCCCGTGCTGACGGCGGATCATCTGATCACGACCGCCGAGCGATACCGGCCGACGCGCAACGAGACCATGGTCGAATTCATGGAACTCCACGCCGCGTTGGAGTCCACGTTCCAAGATTTCCTGCCCGAACGCTACCGCGTCATGAGCCGTGCTGCGATGGAGGCGCGCGCGCACGAGCTGCGGCTTCGCCTCACCGTGATGGGGCTGATCTAACGCCCTGCCACAACCCTGGCGGGCGCCCTCACGGCTTGACGAGCGTCGTTAACTCGGCGCCTTTTGGCAAGAGCGCGGTCACCAAGACCCTGGCCTTGGTTTTACCCTCGTTGGCCGCCGCGTGCACGGCCCCAGGCTTCTCAGTCCAACTCTCGCCGACCTTGTACTTCTTCGTCATACCCATCTCCCGCAGGGTGATCTCGCCGCTGAGCACGGTCACCAGCACTTCTCCGCCGTGGGTATGCTTCGGGACCCCTGCACCCGGGGCAAAATCCAGGACGACAGTAAGCAGATCATACTCGCCGGCCTTTACGCTAATCGGGTACTTGGCCTGAGCACCGACGCTCGGGCCGGGCGGCGCGGCCGCGGTTGAAGTTCGAAGCATGCCCCACGCGACGAAGACTGCTACAAGCAACGGGACGGTGACGAGCAGCATGAACGATCGATTCATGAAACGCATTCTTACTACCCCCCAAGCTATCCGTTTGATTGCGGACTATACTCCGAAGGTCTTTTGCTGTCAAACTGCGAGGGTGGAGGTCATCATCGATCCCGCCGGATACTGTCCGCAACCACCTCGGCGGCCAGCGGGCCCCAGACTTCATGTCGCGCCGCACCACCTCAATGTTGTGAGCGCCAGGACCTTCGCGCACCGCAAGATGGTACCTTTGTCGACCCATTCATCCAGCCCATGGGAGTTCTCCCCCGATGGCCCGTAGGACAGCGCGGGCATGTTGAAGTACATCGCGAACCGTGTGTCCATCCCCGCGGCCTTGCCATACAAGGGTGCGGCAGCACCGGTGACGGCCTCCACCGATGCCTTGGCCGCCAGGACGAGCGGGTGATGCTCGTCCTGCGTCCACGCTTCGCCGTGCCAGCCAAACCACTCGACCACGGGTCGATGGTCCGCCAACCAGGGATCACGAGAGGCTGCGGCGGCGATGGCGCGTTCAACCTCGCCCCGCACATCCTCCATCCGTTCACCGGGAACAAACGAAATGCGGCACTCCATCACGGCCATCCCGGCCACCGTGGAGGGCCAGTCGCCGGCACGGTAGGTGCCGATGTTGAGATGACACGACCGGCCCACACTGCGCTCGAAAAGCTCGTACGTGTGCTCTGCCGCCCGCTTCTTGTCGAGGTCGATGAGCGCGTCGTAGACGACATTCATCCTGCCGATCGCGTTCACCCCGGTGTGCGCCAGACCCGCGTGGGCCGTCTTGCCCGTGACGCGCACTCGGAAGTAGAGGACGCCGGCATGCGCGATCGATAACCCCCCGGGTTCGGCAATGATCAACCCGTCGGCGGTGTAGCCGTTCAGCAAACACGCCAACGTCCCGCCGCCCCCACCGGCTTCCTCTTCGATGACGCTTTGGACCGTCAGGTCTCCTCGCAGCGTGATGCCGGCGCCGCGAATCGCGCGCACCGTCCCCAGGATGGCGGCGAGGCCCGACTTCATATCGAGGGCGCCCCGACCGTAAATTCGCCCGTCGCGCTCAACCGCGGCCCACGGATCCACGGTCCAAGCGTCGACGGGCTCAGCGGAGACGACGTCCACATGCCCGTTGAGCGCCAGCGACTTCCCGCCGCCGCTTCCCGTGAGGCGCCCGACCACGTTCGGCCGGCCGTCATACGGCCACGGGACCGTGACGTACGCATGATGTCTTCTGACGTCGTCCAGCCTGGCTTCAAACGCCGTGACCGTCATCCCCAGTTCGCCGAGCCGACGCTGCATGAGTTCCTGGCACGGGCCTTCGTGGCCGACAACGCTGGGAACGCGGACCAGTTCCTTGAGGTCCGCAATGATGCGGTCCTCCCCGCGCTCGATTTCTTGCAGCACCCGCTGCTCCACCGCGGAAAGGCTCATAGGTGGAATGCAAATTCAACGACGGGCGGAATGAGTCCTGGGCTAGTTGTAGAAATGGCTGTTAGAGGGACTCGGCAGATACCGACGGGAGGCGCACTCTTGCAGCGCTACGGCGAACAGCACGGTATGGAACTGGACGGGAGCTCAACCCGCCCGGTCGTCCGGGGCCGGCACCTGGTGGTCTCGTGTGGTCACTACCTGGCGGCCCTGGCCGGGATGCGCATGCGTGACCGCGGCGGCAACGCGATCGATGCCGGGGTCGCCATGGCGTTCTGCCAGGCCGTGCTGGAATCACAAAGTTACGGTTTTGGTGGAGAGGTCCCGATCCTGATCTATTCCGCGCGCGATCGGCGGGTAGTGGCGATCAACGGCAACATGCGCGCGCCGGCCGCGGCGACCATCGAGTGGTTCCGCACACGCGGGATCACGCTCATCCCCGACGACGGCTTCCTCCCGGCCGGGGTCTGCGCCGTGGCCGATGCGTTGATCACGGCGCTCGAGCGCTACGGTCACCTGTCCCTGAACGATGTCCTGGCGCCGGCCATTGAGCTGGCCGCCGAGGGGTTTCCTGTCTACGAGGCGATGCACAACCTGATCGTGACCCATGCGGACCGATTTCGCACCGAGTGGCCCACGTCGGCCGCGCTCTTTCTGCCGGGCGGCGAGGTTCCGGTGCTGGGGCAGACGTGGCGGAACCCTGACCTTGCCCGCACCTTTGAGCGGCTTGTCGAGGCCGAGCAGAACGCGCGGTCGCGCGGGCGAAGCGGGGCGCTACGGGCGGCCCGCGATCGCTTCTATAAAGGAGACATTGCTGGGGAGATCATCGCCTTCCAGCGGGAGACCCGGGTCAAAGATGCGAACGGCTTCGAATCCTCGGGGCTGCTGACGGAGGAAGACTTCGCCTCATTCGAGACACGGATCGAGGACCCAGTCGTCGCGAACTACCGCGGATACGATGTCTACAAGTGCGGCCCGTGGACTCAGGGTCCCGTGTTCCTCCAGCAACTCAACATCCTCGAGGGGTTTGACCTCAAGACGTTGCGTCTCAACTCGACGGACTACATCCACCTTGTCACCGAGGCCGCCAAGCTGGCGTTCGCCGACCGGGAACGATACTACGGCGATCCGGAGTTCGCGCGGGTGCCGCTTGCCGGGCTCCTGTCCAAATCCTATGCAGCGGCGCGGCGGGAGCTCATTGACATGGGCGCGGCCTCGCTCGAGCAGCGCCCCGGGAATCCCTATCCATACCAGGGAGAGGTCGGCCAGCCGGACCTCTCGCCGGTCGGCATCGCCGCGTGGGAGGGTGGGACCACCGGGACCCGCGCCGTCGACGCGGAAGGGAATATGTTCTCCGCGACTCCCAGTGGCGGCTGGTTCCGCTCATCGCCGATCATCCCAGGGCTGGGCTTCTGCCTCAGCACTCGCGGCCAGATGTTCCGCCTTGACGACCCGGATCATCCCGCCGCGCTACGGCCCCGGAAACGCCCGCGCACGACGCTCACGCCTTCGCTGGTGATGAAGGACGGTGCACCGTACATGGTCTTCGGCACGCCCGGTGGCGACCAGCAGGATCAGTGGACCCTGCAGTTCTTCCTGAACGTGGTGGATTTTGGCATGGATCTTCAGGATGCTATTGATGCGCCGAGCTTTCACAACAAACACTTCCCGAGTTCCTTTTATCCGAGGCGGCCCAGCCCCGGAGAGATCGTCATCGAAGCGCGGGTGCCTCGCCCGGTGCGGGATGAACTGGCCGCCCGCGGCCACACAGTGAACGTTGTGGCCGGATGGTCGCTGAACTTCACGACGGCCGTCGCCTACTACCCGGGCCGGGGACTCATCGAGGGAGGGGCGAGTTCGCGGGGTGAGCGGAACTACGCGCTGGCCTGGTAAGGCTATGACTCGAGGCGAGTTAGGAGATCGAATGGCTACGGTGACGTCCGAGAAGCGATCCGCCCTCTTGTGGATTGACGCGAATCGACAACGCCTCTCGCGCTTCCATCAAGAAATCTGGGACTATGCCGAGCCGGCGTTCAGGGAGTACAGATCGGCGAAGGCCTATTGCGCCCTGCTTCGCGCCGAAGGATTCCGGGTCGAAGAGGGCACGGGGGCCATGCCGACTGCCTTCAAAGCAACGTTCGGTGAGGGCCGGCCGGTCCTAGGGTCCTTTGCGGAGTACGACGCCGTTCCCGAAAACTCTCAGCAACCTGTCCCCTACAAGGCCCCGCGGAAGGGATTTCACCCTTGGGCGCCGGGACACACCGACCCGCATTCCGCGCTCGGCGTAGCCGCGTTGACCGGTGTCCTTGGGGCGAAGGCGGCGATGGAGCAGCAGGGCCTGAAGGGCACGCTTGTCCTCTTCGGCGAACCCGCAGAGAAAGTCTGTGGCTCAAAACCGGTGCACGCTGCCAAAGGCTACTATGACGGCGCCGACGCGTACATCGTGTACCATCCGAATCCCGCCAACACCACCGCCTGGGAGACGCAGTTCGGCTCGTACTGGAGCGTGCTCATCACATTCGAGAGCTCCGACCCCGAGAGTTGGGTGGACTACTCCGCGCTGCCCCTTCGACACGCGCACGCTGGGGCGCGCAGCCCGGGAGCCCTCGACGCCGTGTGCCTGATGTACACGAGCACAAAGTATCTCAAGGACTCGATGTTCCCGGCGACGGGCAACTGGACGCTGAACGAGTTCATGATGGTGGCAGGGCAGTGTACGGCCGACAATCTGCCTCCGAGTATCAGCCAGATCCAGTATGCATGGCGCTCGCCGAGTCTCGCGATTCAGGAGCGGATCGCCGGCATCCTCGAGAACAACGCCCGCCGCGTCGCCGAGATCACGAATTGCGCCGCTTCTGTACGCTGGATCACGAAGACGCGTGTGGGGCTGCCGAACCTGGCTCTCGCGCGTCTCGTGTACGGCAACTTGGAGCTCGTCGGGCCTCCGGTACTGGATCAGAGCGCGAGGGACTTTGGACGCGCCATCCAGCAGAACCTCGGCATTCCTCCAATGGACGATCCCTTCATCGAGAGCTGCCAGCGCCTCACGCCTCCTGAAGAGAACGAGGCCAACCTGCGCAGGAGCCTCCCCGCATGGCAGCGCCACTTCGCCGCGGACGACTACGTGGAGTACACATGGCACGCCCCGACCGCACGCCTGTACACGGGTCGGCCCAACCTGAGATCACCCCGACCCGGCTACGAGTACCCTGCCTGGGTTCGCAACGCGCTGGGCGGAGTCCCAAGCTGCATCGATCCGATGACCCTGACGGCTGGCAGAACCATCGCCTGCAGCATGGTTGATCTTCTAACACAACCGGAGGCCGTAGCCGAGGCTCAGGCCGAATTCGTGGAACGTACTGGCGGCGGGGTTGGGGGAACGAAATGGGTTGCCCCGCTGTTGGCGAAGGAATTCGCCCCTCCGGTCGATCTCCGCTGGCCCGAATACGTATCGACAGTCCGTGGGGAGGAGTGGTGGATTCCCACGCCTCAGGAGGACACACATGACCGGTGAGTCGGGCATTTACGGCGGTCAGTTTCCCGTGATGCTGACGTTCGACGTCGACGGGGAGACGCTCTGGTTGAACCGCGATCCGCAGAACGCGGAGCGGCCTGTCATCCTATCCCAGGGACGGTACGGCCCCACCGTCGGCGTTCCCCGCCTCTTGCGGTTGCTGGCGCGATTCGAGATCCGCGCGACATTCTTTGTGCCCGGCTGGATCGTCGACCGCTACCCAGACATGGTCCGCGCGATCGACGGCGATGGACACGAGGTCGGCCACCACGGGTACCTGCACGAGTGGCCGGGTCGAGTATCAGCCGAAGAAGAAGTCACCGCGCTGCGGCGCGGGATCGATGCGATCGAGAAGGTCATCGGGAAGCGACCCGTGGGCTATCGGGCGCCAGGGTGGGATCTGAGCGTCCGCACGATCCCGCTGCTCGTCGAGTATGGGTTCCGGTATTCCAGCAACATGATGGACGCCGATGGTCCTTATTGTCACACCCTTGACGGGAAGATGACAGATCTTGTCGAACTCCCGGTCGATTGGGCCCTCGATGATTCATCCTTGTACCTCTTCGCGCTGCAGCTTCCGGGGGCCAAGCTCACGCCGAACCCGGCCGTCCTCGATCTCTGGATGGGGAGTTTCGACGGGCTGTATCGCGAGGGGCAGAGTTGCGTGCACACCATGCACCCACAGCTCACCGGCAAGCCGTACAGGACTGCCGTGCTCGAGCAGTTCATCTCGCACGTCCGCGGGCAGCCGGGCACTACCTTCGCACGGTGCGTCGACGTCGCGGACGCCGTGCTGCACACGAAGCGCCAGCGGGTAGGGAGATAGCAAAGGAGGAGCGTCGATGAGCAGGCACCGCCGCTTTGCTGCCGGGGTTGTCGCGGTCGTTTTCGGTGTCATGCTGGTCCACACTATCACGGTGAGCGGAGGACCAAGCGGAGTCCCCGGCGTGACGGATGACGAGATCGTCCTTGGGATGTGGGCACCGTTCACCGGCCAGCTTTCGCCGTCGGGGATCGCCTCTCGCGACGGCCTCAGGGTGTGGGCGGCCGAGCTCAACGCGAAGGGCGGTATCGGCGGGCGGCGCATCCGCCTGGTCTTGTACGACGATGCTGCCTCGCCGCCCGAAGCCGTTGCGGCCGTGCGCCGGCTGCTGTCGCAAGACAGAGTGTTCGCCATGGTCTGCGGCTCCGGCGGCGGCCGGGATCTCGCCGCGATGGACATCATTCGGGAGAGCAACGTCCCGTTCGTGAGCTGCATCACAGCCGACAAGAACTTGATGGCGCCATTTGCTCCGAACGTCTTCCGGATTTACGCCAACGAGATCTTCCAGAGTTACGAGCTGGCCGATTACATGGCCGGCCGTAAGGGCCACAAGCGCATCGCAATCCTCTATAACAGCCTCGCCTTTGGGCTGAACGGCCGCGATTTGATGAACGCCCGGCTCAAGGACAAGTTCAATCTCCAGTTCGTCAGCGCCGAAGGCTACAATGTTGGTGAGCAGGATTTCCGATCGCACATACTGCGGATCAGCCAGGCCAACCCTGACGCGATCGTGGTGCACGCGTTTGCGGCGGACGCGGGTATCATCGTGCGCCAGGTCCGTGAGCTGGGGCTGCTCACCCCCCTCTATGGCGGGGGGGCTGTGCCGACGCCACTGCTTCCCCAGGCGGCGGGGACCGTCGCCGTGGGGATGGTCGCCCCGTGGGTGTTCCCGGTCTTCCCCGAATCCGATGCGCCGCCCGTGCGTGTCTACAAACAAAAACTGGCGCAGACACTCTACACCTCGGGATTCCCGGTCGGGCGGCCGTCCCTCTATGACATGACGGGCTACATGGCCGGGACGATCGTTGAAGAGGCCATTCGTCGGAGCGGACGGAACGTAACCCGGGAGGGCTTCATGAGGGGATTGGAGACCATGCTGGACTTCGTTCCGGGCAACGGCCTGGGTTTCCCCGTCACGTTTACCCGAACCGACCACGAAGGCACGAAGAAGGTCGTCATGGCAAGATTGAATGGCCGACTGCAATGGGAGTTGCTCACCGAATAGCCGCGAGTCTGAGTGCAGGCTGGTGATGCCGAGACTTGTCCTGCAGGCGGTGACCAGCGGCCTGACGCTGGGCAGCGTCTATGCGATCGTGGCGCTCGGCTTCGTCGTGATCTACCAGGCGACCCGTGTGCTGAATTTCGCCCACGGCGAGATCGTGATGCTCGGGGCGATGATCGGGCTGATCCTGCACACGGGAGCCGGGTTGCCGTACTGGCCGACGTTCGTCGTCGTGCTCATGCTGGTAGCGTTGGTCGGCATGCTGATCGAGCGCGTAGCGTACCGGCCCTTGATGGGCTCGCCCCTCTCGACCGTGATCATGGCAACGGCGGCGGTGGGGCAGATCATTCGCAGCGTCGTTCGCCTGCTGCGCGCGGAAGAGCTCAGTTTCTTCCCCCCAATGTTCAGCATGCAACCGTTGGTCCTCGGGCCGGTCGTCGTGACGCCGTTGAATATCGGTATCACCTTGATCGCCGTCATGCTGGTGATTGGGTTCGCCGCGCTCTTCTATTACACGACGCTGGGGACGGCAATGCGCGGGACCTCCCAGAACCAGGTGGCCGCCTGGCTGGTCGGCATCAGCGTGCCGCGGATGTTCAGCATGATCTGGGGAATTAGCGCCGCGTTGGGGGCGGCCGCCGGTCTGCTCATCGCCCCGCTTGTCCTCGTCCGGCCCGATATGGGCGTCATCGCTATGAAGGCGTTCGTCGGAGCGGTACTCGGCGGATTCAACAGCCTGGCGGGAGCGATCGTCGGGTCGCTCCTTCTCGGAGTGCTTGAAAACCTCATTGGCGTGTTCATCTCCAATGCGTTCAAGGACGTCATCGTGTTTGGGATTTTGATCCTGGTCTTGCTCGTCAGACCCTCGGGGTTGCTGGGGAAGCCTGAACTCCAGCGCGTGTAGATGGCAATGTCCCGAACATCCAGGTTCGCCCTGGTGCTTGGTCTCGCCGTGCTGATTGTTCTTCCGCTGCTGCTGTCGCCGTATCCGGCCTATGTCCTGACCCTCGCCCTGCTCAACCTCATCTCAGTAGTGGGGCTCGGCCTGGTGATGGGGTACACGGGACTTGTCTCGCTCGGTCACGCGGGTTTCGCTGCGATCGGTGCCTACGGCACGGCCCTGCTGACCGCCACGGTGGGGCTATCGTACTGGTTGGCGCTTCCGATCGGCGGCGTGCTGGCGGCAGCGGTCGGGTTCTTGGTTGGACTTCCGGCGCTCCGGTTGCCGCCGCTGTATCTGGCCACGGTGACCTGGGGGTTCGGACAATCGGTGTGGCTGGTGGCCCTGAACTGGGTAGGCCTGACGCGCGGACAAAACGGTCTCAAGGTGCCGCCACCCGAGGTGCTGGGCCACGCCTTACGGTCCCAAGATATGTACTGGGCCGTGGCGCTGGCCAGCGTGCTGGCGCTGGTTGCCGCCTACCGGGTCACGCGAACGCGGCCCGGCCGTGCGATGATGGCGCTGCGCGAGAGCGAAGTTGCCGCGATGGCCATGGGAGTGGATCCGCGAGCATACAAGACGCTAGCATTCACCTTGAGCGCCCTTTACGCGGGCATCTCCGGCGGCCTCTACGTGGGGGTCGTCCGCTTCATCAATCCAGACAACTTCCCGTTCTCCGCGTCGCTCTTCTACGTTACCATGGCCGTCGTCGGCGGTATGGGGAGCATCGCGGGCGCCGCGGTGGGCGCGTTCGCGCTCACGGTCCTCCCCGAACTCCTCCGTGGGTTCGTCGAGTACCGGGAACTCCTGACAGGCATCGTCCTCCTCGGTTTCCTCGTCTTCCTTCCCCAGGGAGTCGCCGGGTTTGTCCGAGCGCGTCTTGGGACGCCACGTTCCATATCCGCGCTCGACGCGACGGTACCCGCCACGACTCACCACCATACGGCCGCGCGGGATGTCCTCCTGCGGGTGGAAGGGATCACCAAGACCTTTGGCGGCGTGGTGGCGCTCGACCGGATCAGTCTCAGCGTCAAGGCCAAAGCCATTCACGGTTTGATCGGACCGAACGGTTCGGGGAAGACGACTTTCTTCAATGTCGTGACCCGGTTGTACGATGCGGATCGGGGCTCAATCGCTCTGGACGGCACCGACGTGCTTGCGATGCGAGCGCACGATCTCGCGCGGTTAGGTGTCGCGCGCACCTTTCAGAACCTCGAGTTGTTCCCCAGGCTCACCGTCTTGGAGAACGTGTTGATCGGCGCACATGCCCGGCTACCCGTCGGGGTGGGTGGCGCGATCCTGGGCCGGAGGACCGTCCGGGAGGCAGAGGCACGGGGGCGCCGGGAAGCGAGGGAGTGGCTCGCGTTTGTCGGCATCAAAGATGGCGTGGACCGGCCGGCCGGGTCGCTGCCGTTCGCTACCCAACGGCTTCTGGAGATTGCTCGTGCGCTGGCCGTACAACCGAGGCTGATCTTGCTGGACGAACCCTCTGCCGGGCTCACCTTTGGGGAGGTCGAGGACCTCGGTATGACCATCCGCCGAATCCGCGATGATCTGGGCGTGACGGTAGTGCTGGTGGCCCACACGATGCGTTTGGTCTTTGGATTGTCGGATGTTGTGTCCGTGCTCGATCACGGAGTGAAGATCGCCGAGGGCCCTGCGCAGTCGATACGCGCGAACCCCGACGTGATCCGCGCCTACCTAGGAGAGGATACGGCGGCGGCGGACAGCCATGCTTGAAGTCGAGGGGATCACGGCTGGCTACGGGCCCATCATGGTGCTGCGGGACCTCCATTTGACTGTGCCCGACGGCGGATCCGTCTGCATGCTCGGACCGAACGGCGCGGGAAAGACGACGACCCTGCGTGCGATCGTCGGGCTGATCCGGCCGGTGCGAGGGGTCATCCGGTTCGACGGGGAACGCCTGGACCGGCTCGCTCCCGACCGGGTGGTCCGCCGTGGCGTGGCGATGGTTCCTGAGCGCCGCGAGATCTTCCCCTACCTGTCCGTTCTCGAAAACCTCAGACTCGGAGCCTACACCCGTGGGAAAGATCCGCAGGTGAAGGACGACCTCGAGCGCGTGTTCACGCTGTTTCCCAGACTCAACGAGCGGCTGGCGCAGGCCGCGGGGACGCTGTCCGGCGGCGAGCAACAAATGCTCGCTATCGCGCGAGCCCTGATGACGCACCCGAGGCTACTGCTCCTCGACGAGCCATCTCTCGGCCTGGCGCCCTTGCTCGTGCGGGAGATGTTTCGATCAGTGGCGTCGATCCGGGCGCAGGGTACCACGCTCCTCATCGTCGAACAGAACGCGCACATGGCTCTGTCCGTGACCGACTATGGGTATGTGATCGAATCCGGCCGGGTCGTCCTGGAGGGCAGCAGCGAGGAGCTGCGCAGGCGCGAGGACCTGTCCGGGGTTTATCTCGGGCAAGTCTAGCGGACGGGGATAGCCGTATGCTGCGAGGCAATCGCTCGCCTGAGATGGAACGAGCGCGTGCGGAGATGCTGCGTCTGTACCGCTGGATGGTATTGGGCCGCGTCTTCGACGAGCGCGCCGTCGCCCTCCAGCGTCAGGGGCGCATCGGCACCTACGGGCCGTTTGCCGGGCAGGAGGCCGCGATCGTCGGAAGCGCAACCGCCCTGCGGCCGCACGACTGGATCTTTCCGACCTACCGCGAGGTGCTGGCGGGGATGATACACGGGTTCCCGATCAGCCGGTACTGGCTGTTGTTTCGCGGGCACGTCACCGGCGGGATGGCGCCCGAGGGGATCAACGTCTTTCCTATCTCGATCTCGATCGGCACGCACCTCCCGCACGCCGTGGGCGCCGCGTGGGGCGCCAGGCTCCTCGGCCACGACACCGTGGTGCTGGCCTACCTCGGCGACGGCGCCACCTCAAAAGGGGATTTCCACGAGGCGCTCAACTTCGCGGGGGTCTTTAAGGTCCCCGCGGTCTTTGTCTGCCTGAACAACCAATGGGCGATCAGTGTCCCGCGCACGACTCAGACGGCGAGTGACACATTGGCACAGAAGGCGGCTGCCTACGGGTTCGAGGGTGTTCAAGTGGATGGGATGGACGTGCTGGCCACGTATCAGGTCACGCGAACTGCCGTGGACAAAGCCCGCCGCGGAGATGGGCCAACGCTCATCGAGGCCGTCTGCTATCGGTTTGGCCCGCATACGACCGCGGACGACGCCACACGCTATCGCGAAGACGCCGACGTGGCGAAATGGCGGGCGCTCGATCCGTTGCCCCGGATGCGCGCGCACCTTGTCGCGCAGGGCTCTTGGGACGATGCCGCGGAGGCGCGGCTGTGGGCCGAGGTTCGGGACGAAGTGTCGCAGGCCCTGGCCGCCGCGGAGGCGGAACCGGCGTCCGATCCTGGGGCGCTCTTCGATCATGCGTATGCGAACCCGCCGGCTACCGTGCGCGAGCAGCGCCGCAGCCTGCTGGCGGAGAAGTAGCCCGTGGCCGCGCTCACCATGGTGGAAGCGCTGAACCAGACGCTGGCCGAGGCGCTCGCGCGCGATCCGCGCGCCATCATCCTGGGAGAAGACGTCGGCCGG
>JBGPNN010000050.1:0-17049 GCA_041487495.1 bacterium | reverse complement strand
CGTGGAGCAAGACATCGGTGGACGCGCCAGCGACATTGCGCTCGCCTGGTCGGTCGGGTTGGGCGCGCCGTACACGTTCAAAACCACGCTGCGGTCCGAGTACCTGTCAGATATCTTCGGCGAGCGGGCCATCCTGTTGGGCGCGGTGTGGGGGATCGTCGAGAGTCTCTACCGTCGCTACCGTGAGCAGGGCTTTTCGGAGCAGGAAGCGTTTGTCCACGCGTGCGAGAGTGTCACCGGCCCGATTTCACAGACCATCTCGCACAAGAGCCTCCTGGACGTCTATGAGAGCCTGTCGCCCGGCGAACGCGCCGACTTCGAACGAGGTTATGCCTCGACCTACCACACGACGAAGCCGCTCATGGTCGAGATCTACGACGAGGTCGAGTCGGGGAACGAGTTGCGCAGCGTGGTCCTGGCGGGACACCGCTTGCGCGAGCACCCGATCCCCAAGATTGACGGCAGCCGCATGTGGAACGTGGGGGCGGAGGTGCGCAAGCAGCGGGGTCGGATCGGCCACGAGGTCCACGCGTTCACCGCGGGGGTCTTCTTGGGCGCGATGATGGCGCAGGTCGACCTGCTGATCGAGCGCGGCCATCCCTACTCGGAGATTGCCAACGAATCCGTTATCGAGGCGGTCGATTCGCTGCTGCCATACATGCACGCGCGCGGCGTGGCCTACATGGTGGACAACTGCTCGACGACGGCACGGCTGGGGACGCGCAAGTGGGGGCCGCGATTCGAGTCGCAGTTGACGCAGACGGCGTTCCCCGAGGCCGATACGGGCGGGGGCGACGCGGCGTTAATCGAGCGGTTCAGGTCCCACCCGATTCACAAGGTCCTGAACGTCCTGGCGGGCATGCGGCCGGCGGTGGACATCGCGGTAACGTGAGAGCGTCACAGGATGCAGCCAGCGGAGGCGACACGTATGGATGGTGCGACAACTCCCAGGTTCGGTTCGAAGGATCTAGCCTTGCCGGACGAACTGCGTTGCCCGTTGCTATCCCATTTGCGCGACTTGCGCAACGCCTACGTGCGGCGGCACTGGGCGGGACGCGTTGGCTTCGGTGCTCGGCCCGCGGTGCTCGTGATTGACCTGGCCCGATACTGGCTTGATCCTCAACAGGAGATCGGCAGTCGGCTCGACGTCGTGGTGGAGGCCGCCTGCCAGGTGCTGCGCGCGGCCCGGGCCGCTCAGGTCCCGATCCTTTTCACCAATTTCGCCCACGATCCCGCCCATCCACCGAGCCCGCACGACAAGAAGCAGTACATAGACCTTCCCTTCCAGGACGCCGAGTTGTGGCAACTCGATCCGCGATTGGAGCGTCGGCCGACCGAAATGATGGTGCGAAAGCGGTACGCATCGGCCTTCAAGGGAACGAACTTGCAGGATATCCTGACCATGCTCGGAGTCGACACTCTCATCGTCATGGGTGTCAGCACCAGCCATTGCGTCTATGCAACCTGCCGTGACGCGACCGATAGCTTTCGGGTGATCGTGCCTCGCGAGGCGGTCGGCGAGCGTTGCGAGTTGATGCATGAGGTCTTCCTGCACGACATCGACATCGACTTGGCCGACGTGACCCCGTTGGCAGAGGTGGTTGGCTATCTCGAAAGGATGCCGTCGCTGGCGCGGCAAGAAAGGTCTTGACAATTCTCTGCGGGCCGAGGTACGATAGCGGGTAATTTCAAAGAAGCTTTGCAACGCTCGGATCTTTCACAGCACTAGCACAGCACCAAAAAATGGCGCGCGCAGGCGCGCCGGCGATGACGGGAACATGTCGGCAGGCTCGCGAGAATGAGCGAGCCGGGTCTGGTGCGAGCCGGTCTCCGCCCCTGCCGAATCTCAACCCCGAGCCGTGGGCTCGAACCCCAGCGGATGCTCCGCTGGAACGTAGCGCCCGCCGCCTCACCCCCGATACGGGTCAGAGAGCCCCCCGGCCGCGACGCCGGCGGGAACTAAGGTGGTACCGCGGGAGCATCCGTCCTTAGGATGCGTCCCGCTTCTGTTTTTTCTGGCGATGGGTACGGGCACGCGGCACGATTTTGGGAGGAGGACGTGGCATGGCTCGTCAGATGGCTGCCCCTCGCACGGCGCGGCCGACAGCGCGCAAACAGATGAGTGGCGCGCAGGCGCTGGTCGAATCGCTTCGCCGCGAGGGCGCTGAGTTGCTCTTCGGCATCCCCGGAGGTGCGTCGCTTCCTATATACGACGCGCTCTACGACGCCGAGGACATCCGCCACATCCTCGTCCGCCACGAGCAGGTGGCGTCCCACGCCGCGGTCGGCTATGCGAGGGCGTCGGGCCGAATCGGCATCTGCTGCGCTACCTCGGGACCGGGCGCGACCAACCTGGTCACCGGCATTACCGATGCCATGATGGACTCGGTGCCGGTCGTGGCCATCACCGGCCAGGTACCCCGCCCGGTTATCGGCAACGACGCGTTCCAGGAAGCCGACGTGACCGGCATCACGATGCCCATCACCAAGTGGAATACGCTGGTGATGCACGCGCGGGATATCCCTCGGGCGGTTCATGAGGCCTTCTACCTGGCCGGCACGGGCCGGCCAGGTCCGGTGCTCGTCGACATCCCGCGTGACGTCTCACAGGAGATGTGCGAGCCAGAATTCCCCGGCGAGATCACCATCCCCGGCTACCGGCCGGTGCTCGATGGCAGCCCCAATCAGATCGCCCTGGCGGTGGAAGCCCTGGCCGGCGCCGAGCGTCCAATGATCTATGCCGGCGGCGGCATCATCAGCGCGGGCGCGACCCGTGAACTGACCGCGCTTATGGAGCGGACACGGATCCCGGTGGCGCTCACGGTCATGGGGAAAGGCGCGGTGGACGAGATGAACCCACTGTGCCTGGGCATGCTGGGGATGCACGGCAGCGCGTTCGCCAACTACGCAATCAACGACGCCGACGTGATCCTGGCGGTGGGCGTGCGTTTCGACGATCGCGTGACCGGCCGACTCAAGGACTTCGCGCCGAAGGCCCGCTTTATCCACGTCGACATCGATCCGGCGGAGATCGGCAAGAACAAGCCGGCGCACATCCCGATCGTCGGCGACGCCAAGCGTGTGCTGGCCGTCCTCGCCCAGCAGGCGCGGGCGCCCCAGATCGACGCCTGGTGGAAGCAGATCAACGAGTGGCGTGAGCGCTACCCGTTTCGCTACCGCCAGCGCGACGGCCGGATCAGCAACGTGTACGTGTGCGATGTCCTCAATCGCCTGACCGGCGGGCGTGCCATCGTGACGACCGACGTCGGCCAGCACCAGATGTGGATTGCCCAGTGGTATCAGTGCCGCGAACCGCGCTCGTTCATCACGTCCGGCGGCCTGGGCGCCATGGGCTTTGGCTTCCCCGCGGCCATGGGTGCCAAGTTTGCGCGGCCTGACAGGCAGGTCGTCGCCGTGGTGGGCGACGGCGGGTTCATCATGACCCTGCAGGATCTCATCACGGCCGCCGAGCACAACCTCGGCATGGCAATCATCGTCCTCAACAATGGCGCGCTGGGGATGGTCCGGCAGTGGCAGACATTCTTCTACCGCGGCCGGCTGTCGGCCTCGGTCATGCGCAGCCCGGATTTCGCGAAGGTCGCCGAGGCTTTTGGGTGCCGGGGCATCCGCGTCGAGCGGCCCGAAGAGGTCGAGCCGGCGCTGCGCGCGGCACTCGCGGCGGAAGGCACGCCCGTCGTGGTCGACGTGATCACCGACCCGGAAGAGAACTGCCTGCCGATGATCCCGGCCGGGCAGTCTGTGAACGAGATGATCATCGATGAGTGAACAGCCCCACGCGGCCACGATCTCGGTGTTGGTGCAAAACGCGCCCGGTGTCCTAGTGCGCGTGGCCAGCCTGATCCGGCGGCGCGGGGTGAACATCCACAGCCTGTCCGTCGGACCGACCGAGGACCCGCACACGTCGCGGATGACGATCGTCGTGGACACACCGCCGGATCGCACCGAGTCGTTTGCCAAGCAACTGCGCAAGCTGGTCGAGGTCCTGCGCGCTACCGCCGTTGATGGCACGCCCAGCGTGGATCGAGAACTGGCGTTAATCAAGGTGAACATCACCCAGAGCACGCGGTTGGAGATCATGGAGATCGCCAACGTCTTCCGGGCGAACATCGTGGATCTGACCGACAAGACGATGACCCTGGAAGTCACCGGACGCGAAGAGAAGGTGGACGCCTTCGTGTCACTGCTGACCAAGTATGGAATCCGCGAGATGGCCCGCACCGGTCAGGTCACGCTGGTGCGAGGGGCGCAGAATACGTAGGAGACGCTGATGGACGATCTGGTTCGCATTTTCGATACGACGCTGCGGGACGGCGAACAGTCACCGGGCTTCTCGATGACGCCCGCGGAGAAGCTGGAGCTCGCGCGCCAACTCGAGGCGCTTCGGGTAGACGTGATCGAGGCCGGTTTCCCCATCTCGTCGGCCGGCGACCTGGACGCGGTCCGCGCCGTCGCCCGCGAGGTGCGGGAGGTCACGATCGCCGCGTTGGCCCGCGCAAATCCGAAGGACGTCGAGGCGGCTATCGAGGCGCTACAGCCGGCCGCCCGGCCGCGGGTGCATGTGTTCATCGCCACCTCGCCGATCCATATGCAGCACAAACTGCGGATGACGCCCGATGAGGTAGTGGCCGCGGCCGAGGCCGCGGTCCGGCAGGCGCGGCGGTTCACGGCGGACGTGGAGTTCTCGGCCGAGGACGCCAGCCGGTCGGAGGTTGAGTTCCTCTGTCGAATCTTCGAGGTCGTGATTGCTGCCGGCGCCACGACGATCAACGTGCCCGACACGGTCGGGTACGCGACGCCGGAAGAGTACGCCGGCCTGATTCGGACGCTGCGCGAGCGCATCTCCTCGAGCGACCGCGTGGTGTGGAGCGTTCACTGTCACGACGACCTGGGGCTGGCCGTCGCCAACTCGTTGGCCGCCATTGCCGCCGGCGCGCGGCAGGTCGAGTGCACCGTCAACGGCATCGGCGAGCGCGCCGGGAACGCGGCGCTGGAAGAGATCGTCATGGCGCTGGGCACGCGCCGCGACATCTATAGTCTACGCACGAGCATCGACGCGACGAAACTGTATCGCAGCAGCCGGCTGCTTACGACGATCACCGGCATCGCGGTGCAACCCAACAAGGCGATCGTCGGCGAGAATGCGTTCGCCCACGAGGCCGGCATTCACCAGCATGGGGTGCTGGTCAACCGCGCGACGTACGAGATCATGAAGCCGGAGGACATCGGCCTGCCGACCAACCGGCTCGTGCTGGGCAAGCATTCAGGCCGCCACGCCTTCCGTAAGGCCTTAGAAGAGCAGGGCGTACACCTCGATGACGCCGCGCTGGCCCGGGCCTTCGTTAGGTTCAAGGCCGTCGCCGATCGCAAGAAGCAGGTCGCGATCGAGGATATCCTGGCGCTGGTGGATGAGGAAGTCCGCGCGGCGCCCGAGCGCTTCACGCTGAAGTCGTTCCAGGTCTCGACGGGCACCGGGTCGGCACCGGCGGCCACCGTCACGCTGGAGTCCGAGAGCGGCGTGGCCACCGAGGCGGCGTCGGGCGATGGGCCTGTCGATGCCCTGTGCGCAGCGGTCAACAGGCTGACCGGCGTGCGGGCGCAGTTGATCGACTATGCGATCCGTGCCGTCACCGGCGGCACGGACGCGCTCGGGGAAGTCACCGTCCACGTGCGCGAAGGCGAGACGGTTACCGTGGGCCGCGCCAGCAGCACCGACGTGCTCGAAGCCAGCGTGCGCGCCTACCTCGACGCCGTGAACCGTTTGTGGATGGCGAGGGAGCGGCAATCGACCGACGGGACGGCGGCGCGGCTGGGCCACGCCGCGAGGGCGTGACGCCATGGCGATGACGCTGACCGAAAAGATCCTCGCCGCGCACGCGGGTCTGCCCACCGTGCGCCCGGGGGACCTGGTCGAAGCGCGGGTCGACTTCTGCTTCGCCAACGATATCACCGCGCCGCTCGCCATCCGCGAGTTCGAGAAGATCGGGGTCGCGACCGTCTTCGACCGTCAGCGCGTCGCGATGGTCCCCGACCACTACGCGCCCAACAAGGACATTGCCTCAGCCGAGCAGTGCAAAGTGATGCGCGAGTTCGTTCGTCGCCACGACCTGCCGCACTACTGGGAGGTCGGCCGCGCGGGCATCGCACATGTGCTGCTGGCCGAAGAGGGGCTGGTGCTGCCGGGTGAGGTCTTCGTCGGCGCGGATTCGCATACGTGCAACCACGGGGCGTTGGGCGCCTTTTCGACCGGCGTCGGCTCGTCGGACCTGGCGGCGACCATGGCCACGGGGACGTTGTGGTTTCGCGTGCCCGAGACGCTGCGGTTCGTGTTCACCGGCCGGCCGGCGCCCTGGGTGACCGGCAAAGATATGGTCCTCAAGGTCATCGGCGACATCGGCGTCGACGGTGCCCGCTACTGCGCCATGGAGTTCGCCGGCGAGGCGCTACGGTACTTGACGATGGACGAGCGCTTCAGCATCACCAACATGGCGGTCGAGGCCGGTGGCAAGAACGGCATCATGGAGCCCGACGACATCGTGCTGGACTGGGTGGGGCCGCGCGCGAAGCGACCGTTCACCCCGGTCTACCCCGATCGCGACGCCGAGTACATGAAGGTCGTCACCTACGATACGCGCCACCTGGAACCGGTCGTCTCCGCGCCGTCGTCGCCGGGCAACGTCGTGCCCGTGCGCGAAGCCGCGGGGGTCGCGGTCGATCAGGTCTTCATCGGTACCTGCACGAATGGCCGCATCGAGGATCTTCGGGTCGCGGCCCGGTTCCTGGAAGGGCGCAAGGTGCACCCGCGGACGCGGATGCTTGTGATCCCCGCGACGCCCAACGTGTACCGCCAGGCGCTCGATGAGGGCTTGATCAGGATCTTCCTGGACGCCGGCGCGGTTGTCAGCGCGTCGACCTGCGGGCCGTGCATCGGCGGGCACATGGGCGTCCTGGCCTCCGGCGAGGTATGCGTGAGCACCTCAGCGCGCAACTTTGTGGGACGCATGGGGCACCGCGAGGCGAAAGTGTATCTGTCGGGGCCCGCTGTCGCGGCGGCGTCGGCCGTGCTCGGACGCCTGGCGCACCCCGATGAGGTCCTTGGGCCCACGGCGGCGGGGGTAGGCGCATGACGTTCCGCGGGACCGCCTGGAAGCTCGGTGACCACGTCGATACGGACGTCATCATCCCGGCCCGGTATCTCGTCACATCCGATGCGAAAGTGCTGGCGCCGCACTGCTTCGAGGATCTCGATCCCACCCTGGCCTCGAAGATCAAACCCGGCGATATCGTCGTCGCGGGCGAGAACTTCGGCCAGGGCTCGTCGCGCGAGCACGCGCCCATCGCGATCAAGGGCCTGGGCGTGTCGTGCATTGTCGCGAAATCCTACGCGCGCATCTTCTTCCGCAACTCGTTTAACATCGGCCTGCCGCTGCTTGAATGCCCCGACCTGCACGCGATCACCGAGGTCGGCGATATCGTCAGCGTGGACAACGAGACCGGCCGCATCACCAACGAGACGCGCAGCACTACGCACCAGGCCGCGCCGCTGCCGGAGTTCATGCGGCAACTGGTCGCCGCCGGCGGCATCATCGAGTACGTCCGCCAGAAGGTAGCAGCGGGTAAGACACGTGCCTGATCGTCGGGTAGATTGAACGGAGGAACAGTAATGGAATGGCATAAGATCTGGCGTACGGTCTTCTGCGGATGGGATGGCGACGTCGACCTGACGGCGCTGGCGGAGGAGTTGCGGCACGGCGCCCCCAGGCCGCGCGCGGGGGACGACCGCGACGGCGCTTCGACCTGGGTCTGCCAGCAGATACAGAGCGTGTACTGATAGACCCTCCACACGGCCGGAGAAGAGCCGCCTGCCTCGAGCCGTGGTCCGACCAGGAGTGAGCGCGCTCCGCGCGTAAGTACTTCCTCTGCCTGATCCTTTCACCGCGGGAGTCACGCTTTGGATCTCGGCCGGGCCGACCGTGAGATCATTGCGGACATCTGGACATCCCCGATCCCGTGGCAGACCTGCGTGGAACTCGTCGAGCGCTTCCCCCACCGGTATGGCGGCCATGCGGATGAGCTGGCCGCGCGAGACTTCGTCGCAGAGCGGCTCCGTCACTTTGAACTGACGGTCGGCCTCGAGGAATTTCCCTGCCGGCACTGGCATCCAGGCCGCGCCAGCCTGCACGCGCTCCCCAACGGCCGGGCATTCATCCCCGTCCCCTGTGTCAACCTTCCGATGAACGGGACGGCGACGGTCGAGGCCGAGGTTGTCTATGTCGAAGAAGGGACGCAGGCGCAGTACCACAGTCTTGGCGGCCGAATCCGCGATCGTATTGTCCTGGTGAACAGTCGCTGCCCGGCCTACTCGCACCGGCCCCGCACGTGCCGGCGCGAGAAATACCTGCAGGCGATTGCGGGCAGCGCGGCCGGCTTCATTTATATGCGGCACGAAGGCGGGTTGCTGCCGGAGGTCTACAGCCTCTCGTCCGACGGCCCCGCGCCCGTGCCTGGCGTGAGCATCACCCGCGAGGCCGGGAGCGTGTTGCTGCAATACGTGCGCCGTGGCGCGGCCGTTCGGCTCGACGTCGAAAACCAGATCACGCCGGGCGCCTCGTGGAACATCGTGGCCGACCTGCCTGGTCCGCCTGGCGCGCCCACCATTCTGATCGGCGCACACTACGACACGCTCGTCGGGTGTCCGGGCGCCATCGATGATGCGTCCGGTGTCGCCGTCATGCTCGAAGCCGCCCGGGTGCTGGGCCGGTACCGTTATCTCTTCACCAAGACCATCCGGTTCGTCGCCTTCGGACTCGAGGAAGGCGGCCTGCGGGGGGCGCACGCGTACGTCGACGCGCACCGCGCGCGCCTCGACGGTGTCGAGTTCATGTTGAACATCGACGGCGCGGCTTATGGGGCGCCGGAGAAAGGCGTCGGCCTGCAGGGATGGCCGGCTCTCATTCCGTACTTCAAAGGCCTCGTATCGCGCATGGGCGAAGAGATGCCCGTCGACGTGTGGATCACGCCGAACTCAGACATGCACCCGTTCATGGTGGCGGGTGTACCCTGCGCGTGGTTTTTCGATATGGGTATGTCGCTCGCGAATCTCGGCTGGCCGCACACGGCCGCCGACACGATCGACAAGGTCTCGGCCCGGGGCTTGCGGACGACCGCTCTCCAGCTGGCGCGGCTGCTGCTGTACATGGCGACGACACCGATGCCCGCGGTGACCCGCAGTCGCGAGGACGTGAACGCGTGGTTGGCCGAATGGAACCTGACGCCGCGCGTGTAGGCGGCGCAAGATTATCCAAGGAGGCGAGAGGATGAGCGCACCGCGCAAGGGGTTGACCCGACGTCAGTTCCTGAAGACGACGGCTGCGACGGCGGCGGGCGTCGGCACGGGTCTGGCGACACGCCGCACGCTCCTGTGGCCCGGAGTGGCGACGGCGTTCGCGCAGGCCCAAAAGCCGCCTACGCTCGTGCAGGGCGTTGATCCCGAGACCCTCGACCCGCACTTCGGCGAATCGGGTATCATTGGCAACATTCTCGGCAACGTCATGGAGTCTTTGATCGCGTATGACCGCAAGATGCGACCGGTGCCGTTCCTGGCCGAGTCCTATGAAGTCCTGCCCGACAAAGTCACCTGGCGGTTCAAGTTGCGGCAGGGGATCCGGTTCCAGAATGGCAAGCCGCTCACCGCCGAGGCGGTCAAGTTCACGATCGAGCGGACGATGAACCCGCAACTGCGCAGCCAGGGTCTGAACGACCCGTTCCCGGCCCGCTCGGGCGTCACGCAGGTCAAAGTCGTGAGCGCGAACACCGTCGATGTCGTGCTCGCCCGTCCGAATATCATCCTGCCCGTGTTCATGTCCTTCCTCTACATCATGGAACCGGAGTATTACAGCAGCAAACCCCCGCGCGAGACCTCGGTCGCCCCCATGGGCACCGGGCCCTGGAAGGTTGACGAGTGGATCAAGGGCGACCACATCACGCTGTCGGCGTTTGACGGCTACTGGCGCGGTGCGCCGCAGATCAAGCGCGTGTCCTTCCGGCCTATCCCCGAGAAGTCGCAGCGCATGAACATGCTGATCACGGGCGAGGCCGATGTCGCCATCGCGCTGTCGCCCGACGATCTGCCCATTGTCGAGCGCGTCAGCAAGCTGCGCGTCTCGGTCGCGCCCGGCAGCCGGCGCATGCACATCGGCATCCCCACCGACTCGCCCAAGTACAAGGATCGCCGCGTGCGATACGCGCTCAACCACGCCATCGACTGGGAGGGGCTTTCGAAGGGGCTGCTGGGGCGGTTGTCGCCCGAGCGGCGCGCGATGGTGCTCGTGGCCGGCGAGTCGTGGGTGAGCCCACGCCTGAAGCCGTTCGAGTTCAACCGGCAGAGGGCGCGCGGCCTGTTGACAGAGGCCGGCTTCCCGGCCAACGAACGGATCCGGATTTACACACCGGTGGGCCGCTACCTCAAGGACAAGGAGACCGCCGAGGCGGTGGCCGGGCAGTTGCGCGAGATCGGCCTGCAGGCCGACGCCGCCCCACTCGACTGGTCGATCTATACCGACAAGATGCGCAGCCCCGGCGGCATGGACGACCTGTATCTGCTTGGCCTCGGCTCGCGCTTCAACGGCCCTGAGGACCTCAGCATCGTGACGACCGGCCAGATCTGGGACCAGACCAAGTGGATCACCCACACCCAGAACGGACCGAAGTTCAACGCGCTGTACAAGGACCTGATCGAGACGGTCGACGAGAAGAAGCAGCGCGAGATGGCCTTCCAGATGGAAACGATGTTCATGGAAGAGGCTCCCTGGATCAACCTGTGGATCCAGCCCGGCGCGACCGGCGTGAACCGGCGCCTCGACTGGGAGGATTCGGGCGGCGGCGACCGGCTGAACTTGTGGCTGCCGGGCGAGCGGGACGTGCGCTTTACGCTGATCTAGCGACGCGCGCCTCTCCCCGCAGGCGTCATGGCCGCGTACATCCTGCGCCGGCTGCTGCAGACCGTCCTTGTGATCCTGGGCGTGTCGGCGCTGTCGTTCGGGTCGATGTTTCTTTCGGGCGACCCGACGATGGTGATGGCCAGCGAGTCGTGGACGCGGCAGCAGGTCGAGGAGTTCCGCCACCAGATGGGGTTCGATCGGCCTTGGCTGGTGCAGTATGTGGACTTTCTGTCGCGCGCGATCCATGGCGACTTTGGGGTCTCGCTGCGCCAGCAGCAGCCGGTCTTCGGTCTGCTGGTCCAGCGCCTACCGGCCACGTTCGAGCTGGCTCTGGCGGCCATGGCCGTCGCGATCGGGCTGGGCATCCCTGCGGGCGTGCTTGCGGCCACGCGCCGCAACACGGCCGTCGACCGCGGCGTGATGCTGGGCGCGCTCCTCGGCCAATCGATGCCCGTGTTCTGGCTCGGCTTGCTGCTGGCGATGATCTTCGCCGTGATGCTGGGCTGGTTTCCTGTGGCCGGTCGTGGCGGGTGGGAGCACCTGGTCCTGCCCGCCGCGAGCCTGGGGCTGTTCTCGGTAGCCTACAACGCGCGCATGACCCGCTCGGCCATCCTGGAGACCCTGGGCCAGGATTACATCCGTACCGCGCACGCCAAAGGTCTCTCGGGGGCGCGAGTGCTGGTGCGCCACGCGCTGCGCAACGCGCTCATCCCGATCGTGACCGTGGCGGGTCTGCAGTTCGGTAACCTGCTCGGGGGCGCGGTGATCACGGAGACGATCTTCGCGTGGCCGGGCGTGGGGCGCCTGACGATTCAGGCGATCCAGGGCAAAGACCTGCCGTTGGTGCAGGCGGCGGTGACGTTCCTGGCGACGATCTTCGTTGCGCTGAATCTCATTATCGATCTGTTGTATTTCGTGCTCGATCCTCGGGTGAGGCCGCGGTGACGGCCGCCGCGGCCGACCAGGCGCCGGTCGCGCCCCGGGCCCGCCCGCGGCGGGGGCTTCCCGCCGTGGTGCTCGCGGCGTTGGGCTTCCTGACGGTCCTGGTGATCGTCGCGCTGCTCGCGCCGGTGATTGCGCCTCACCCGCCGGCCCGCGTGGCGATGGCAAAGCGGCTGACCCCACCGGTCTTCGCCGGCGGCACATGGACGTACCCACTGGGAACAGACTCACTCGGTCAGGACCTGTTGAGCCGCATCATGTTCGGCGCCCGCGTGTCGCTGATGGTCGGCGTGTGCGCCGTGCTCTTGTCGGGCACCCTCGGGGTGACGCTGGGACTGGTCTCGGGTTACCGGGGCGGCCTGGTCGACGACGTGGTGATGCGCGTCGCGGAGATCCAACTCGCGTTTCCGGCGATTCTGCTCTATATCGCGGCCATGGCGACGCTGGGCCCGGGGTTGTGGAAGATCATCGTCGTGATCGGCGTCGTGGGGTGGGTATCGTATGCGCGGATCGAGCGCGGCGTCGTGCTCGCGGTCCGCCAGGAAGAATACGTGACCGCGGCGCAGGCGATGGGCGCGCCGGTTGGGCTGATCCTCCGCCGCCATATCCTACCCAACACGATGGCCCCAATCATCGTGGTCGCGTCGTTCTCGCTCGCGACGACGGTGATCACCGAGGCGTCGCTGTCGTTCCTCGGGCTGGGCGTGCCCCCCTCAGTCCCGTCATGGGGGAGCCTGCTGGCCGATGGCCGTGACTACCTGCGGCAGGCGTGGTGGATCACGACCTTTCCGGGCCTGGCCATCATGGCGACAGTGCTGGCGATCAACCTGATCGGCGACTGGCTGCGCGATGTCCTCGATCCACGGCTGCGGGTCTAGCGAGGGGGATGGCGCACGGCGATGAATCACAGCAGGGGGTATCGATGATGGCAGCGATGCGTGGTATGGTGGCGTGTCCGGAGCCGCCCGCCGCGGAGGTCGGCGCGGCGATCCTCGACCACGGCGGTCATGCGGTCGACGCCGGCGTGGCGACGGCGTTCGCGCAGACCGTGGTGAATCCGATGCTCGCCAGCCTGGGCGGCTGCGGGCAGTTCCTCGTGTACGATGCCGTCCGGGGCCGCGCAGAGGTCGTGAAGGCCCCGCCGATGTCAGGCTCACGCGCGCTGCCCGGCGTCTATACGCCGGTCGACGGTGCCGTGGTCCCGGGCGTGGTGGGCGGCAGCCGGAAGGTGGACGGGGCCCGCAACATCCGCGGCTACGCCGCGTCGACAATCCCGACACTTGTCCGCGGGCTGGAAGAGGTGCACCGGCGCCACGGACGCTTGCCCTGGGCCGACGTGGTCGCGCCCGCCGTGCGCCTGGCCCGCGATGGCTTCGAGGTGTACCCGTACATCCATCGCTTCTGGGATCCCGATCGCATCAGACCCGACGGCGTCCGCATCGCCGACAAGCTCGCGGCCAATCCGGAAGCGCGGAAGATCTATCTGCCCCACGGGCGGGTCCCCCGGGTCGGCGAGATCCTCGTGCAGCATGACCTGGCGCACACGCTGGAGCGGATTGCGTCCGAGGGCGGTCGGGTCTTCTACGACGGTGAGATCAGCGACGCGATCGGTCGCGACTTCGAGTCGCACGGCGGGCTGGTCACGACCGACGACCTGCGCTGGGCGGCACCGGTTGTAGATGCACCGCTGGTCGGGCGGTATCGTGACCTCACGATCTTGACGGACGCGCCGCCGAGCCTCGGGGTCGTCTTGTTGGAGATTCTTGAGATCCTGGAGGGCATCGACCTGCGCCGCCTGGGTTGGAACTCACCGGCGTATCTCGACGTGCTGGCGCGGACGATGCAACGTGCGTTCGCCGACGCGGCGGGGGCACTGGCGGCCGATCCGACTGGGGCCGCCTCACGCCTGCTCGACCCGGCGCACGTGGCCGCGGTCCGCGACCGCGTGCAGGCCGGCGTGACCCCATGGCCGGCGCCCGCAGCCCCGGGCGGCGGTACCACGCACCTCGCCGTGATCGACGCCGACCGCAACGCCGTCTCCTGGGTGCATTCCAGCGGCTCCGGATCGGGCGTAGTGACGCCAGGGTTGGGGTTCGTGCACAACGATCACATGATGATGTTCGACCCACATCCCGGGCGGCCGGATTCAATCGCGCCGCGCAAGGTGCCGGTGCACGGCGGCGGGCCGGTAGTCATCACTCGGGAGGACGGACCGTGGATGGCGATCGGCTCACCAGCCGGTGCGCTCAAGACGACGGCGATCACTCAGGTGCTGCTCAGCGTGATCGAGTTCGGTCTGCCCTTGCAGGCCGCGGTCTCGGCGCCGCGGATCCACACACAGCAAGAAGCCGACGTGATCATGGTCGAGCCGAGCTTTCCCTCGGGGCTGCGAAGAGCCCTGGAACGGCGGGGATACCGGATGATCGTCAGCGACTACACGGCACGCGTCTCAGCGATCATGATCACGAACAATGGCGACCTGGTTGGAGGCGCGGATCCCCGAGGTGGAGGTGGACTGGAATGGTGCTGAGCAACGAGATGGCACAACTGTACGAGCTCACGGGTGCCTCCGCCGAGGCAATCGCCTACCTGAAAGGCGTGTCGCCGGCCTGGATCAGCGACGCGCAGGGGTCCGTGGGGGTCGTGGCGCCCGAGATCAACCCGGTCTGGCCCGGGGCGAGAGCGGTGGGGCCCGCCTACACGGCCCGCTGCTATGCCAACAGCATCATCACGGTGCACAAGGCCCTGCTGGAGGCCCCGCCCGGGTCGGTGATTGTGGTCGATGGCGGCGGTGAGGCCACGGGCGCGCTCTTCGGCGAGTTGATGGCCACCGAGGCGAAATCGCGCGGTCTGGCGGGCGTGGTGATCGACGGCGCGGTGCGCGACGTGGACGGTCTCGCCGAATTGCGGTTTCCTGTCTTCGCACGTACGGTCACCCCGCGGGTTGGCTCGAACCGGCGGGTGGGAACGACGCAAGTCGCCGTCGCGTGTGGTGGGGTTGTCGTGCACCCGGGCGACATCGTGGCCGGCGGCGGAGATGGGGTCGCCGTCATTGCTCGGGACCGCCTGAGCGACGTCGTGGCGGCGGTAAAGGCGGTCGGGCAGAAAGAGGCCGACATCCGGGCCCGGCTGCGGGCTGGCGAGCGCATCGCCGACATCATCGGGATGCGCGGCCTCATGTATCCGCAGTAGTGAGGTCGTCGCAAGGATATCGCGGAGCGGATACGAAATTTCTTGTCTGTCTCCTTCTGCATACGAACCCCGGGCTGCGACTGGAGGAAACGCATGAGCGACCGCGTCACGGTGGAGTACAAGCTCCGCCTGTCGATGACCAGACCCGATCCGGCGTCCTACACGCGGTTCCACGAGTACGCCACCGCGAACATCTCCGACGCGTTTTTCAAGCGGCAGACGCTTCCGCACGACATCAAGCCCGTCTATGCGGGCTGCCCGCGCATCATCGGCCCGGCGATCACCGCCCAGGTCACGCCGGGCGACGAACTGTTACCGCTCAAGGCGATCGAGATCGCGCGGCCCGGCGACGTGATCGTGGTGGTCGGCGCGTACTCGCCGCGCTTCAGCCTGTGGGGCGGTGTCATGAGCACGATGGCCAAGGCGCGGGGCGTCGCGGGCCTGATCACCGACGGCCTGGTCCGCGACGTCGACGAAACGCGGCGCGCCGGCTTCGCGGTGTACGCCGCCGGTCTGACCCCCTGCGCGCCATGCATGAATGTGCCGCCGGGCGAACTGAATTACCCTATCGTGTTCGGGACGGCCGAGATCCGGCCGGGCGACCTGATCGTGGCCGACGAGGACGGCGTCGTGTGCGTGCCTCAGGAGCAGATCGCCGCCGTCGAGGCGGCCGTCCAAGAGCGCATCGCCAAAGAGCAGGGCTGGCACAAGGAAATCCAGCGCAGCCGCAGCATGATCCTGAAAGAGACGGTGGACAAGCTGCTCGCGGCGCGGTCGACGCACATCGAGCCCTAGGGGGTGGGGTGAAGGCGTACCTGGTCCGCCGGATGGCCACTGCCCTCGGGCTGCTCTGGGTGGTGGCGTCGATCGTCTTCTTTTCGATCTACCTGCTGCCCGGTGATCCCGCGCACATCATCCTGGGCGGGATGGACGCCAACCCGACGCCGGAGCAGTTGAAGGCCGTGCGGGAAACGCTGGGGCTCGACCGGCCCGCGCTGGCGCGCTACGTTGAGTGGCTCGCACACGTGCTTCGTGGCGACTTTGGCCGCTCACTGATCAACGACCGGCCCGTCGCCGCCGATCTGATCGTGCGGCTGGGGCGCACGCTGCAACTGATCATCCCGGCCATCACCCTCGCGGTGGCGCTCGGGGTGCCGGCGGGCGTCTTCGCGGCCCGCCGGCGCGGTACCATTTATGATCCCCTGACATCGGGCCTGACCCTGCTGGGATTCTCAGTTCCGGTGTTCGTCGTGGGGCCGATGCTCGTCTATGTGTTTGCCCTATGGCTGAAAGTCGTGCCCTCGGGCGGCTACGTGCATCCCGCCGAGCAGCCCGTGCGATTCCTGACCTATCTCGTCCTGCCGGCACTCGCACTGGCCGCGGGGCCCATGGCGACCACGATGCGCATGGCGCGATCTGCGGTGCTCGAACAGCTGCCGCTCGACTATGTACGCACGGCGCGGAGCAAAGGCCTGGCGGAGTCCGGGGTCGTGGGACAGCATGTGCTGCGCAATGCCCTCCTGCCGGTGCTCACGGTCGTGGGTTTGCAAATCGGCGCCATGTTCGCCGGCAGCGTCATCGTCGAAGCGATTTTCAACTGGCCTGGGATGAACACGTATTTGCTCCAGGCCATCGGGGTACGGGATTATCCGGTGATCCAGGCCGTGGTCTTTACCGCGTCTGCGTTGTTTATCACGATCAACTTCCTGACGGACATCGGCTATGCAGTCCTCGACCCTCGCATTCGCTACGCGTAGATCGGCTGCGGATCGCCGCGGCGCACGCCGCCGCTGGTGGTGGAGCCTGCGGCTCGCCGCCCCGGCGGCGGTGGTGATCGTGGTGACCCTGATCGCCGTCCTGGCGCCCGTCGTCTCGGGTCTCGATCCCGACGCGATCGATCCCGCGGTCCGCGTCGCGGGACCGTCGAGGCTTCACCCGCTTGGGACCGATGAGTACG
>JBGPNN010000049.1:0-17311 GCA_041487495.1 bacterium | reverse complement strand
TACGGGCGGATCGCTGAGGCGGCGCGCGAGATCCTCGGGCCACCCGGGCCGCCGATGCAGCGGCGGATCACGCGGTTTGTCCTGCGACAGGTGATGCCGTACCCGCGGCGGCTCCGGGTCATCGCGGCCCTGATCCGTATCTACCAGCACAGCACCGTCGCGGCGTTTGTCACCCGCCTGCTGCCGGCGCGCCTCCGCGAGAAGGCGGCATTGATGCCGCCGGCGTCGCCGAAACCGTATGCGCCGGACGCGGAGGTCCTGCCGGCCATCGGCGAGCGGCGTGCGCGGGTGGCCTTCCTCTCGGGTTGCGCGATGAGCCTGTTCTTCGCCGAGATCAACGACGCGACCGTGCGCGTGCTGCGGCGGAACGGGTGCGAGGTGGTCGTGCCGCCGGCTCAGGCCTGCTGCGGCGCCCTCAACGTGCACAACGGTGAAGCGGCCAGCGCCCGGGCCATGGCCCGTCGCAACATCGAGGCGTTTCCGGACGACGTCGACGCGATCGTCGTGAACGCCGCGGGGTGCGGCGCGGCGATGAAGGAATACGGTCACTTGCTGAAGGACGATCCGGTCTTCCGCGAGCGCGCCGAGCGGTTCGGGTCGAAGGTTCGCGACGTCAGCGAATTTCTGTGGGCGCTCGGGCTGCGGGCCCCGCGGAAGACCACGTCGATGACCGTGACGTATCAGGATCCGTGCCACCTGGCGCACGGGCAGCGGGTGCGTGGGGAACCACGGGCGCTGCTGCACGCGGTCCCTGGGATTACCCTGACGGAGATGGCCGGGTCCGACCGATGCTGCGGGAGCGCCGGGATCTACAATATCCTGCAGCCCGAGATGGCGGACGTACTCCTGCGTGAAAAGATGGAGGCCATCCGCGCAACCGGCGCTGAGACGGTGGTGGCACCGAACCCCGGCTGCATGATGCAGTTGCGTTACGGTGCGCAGCGATTCGGTGTGCCGGTGCGCGTGATGCATCTCCTGGACCTGATCGACGAGGCCGAGGCCTGATGGCCGACGCCGGCACGCTGGCCCCGCGGCTCGAGGCGATCGTCGGCGCCGCCCGTGTTACATCCACCGGCGTGGCCCGGTGGACGATCGACGGGCTCGTCCCGAAGCTTGTCGTGCGGCCGGCCGATGCCGAGCAGGTCGGCGCCATATTGCGCGTCTGCGGCGAGGCCGGGGCCGCGGTCGTCCCCTGGGGAAGCGGCACCGCTATCGACGTCGGCAATATCCCGAAGGCTGCCGACGTCGTGCTCTTGACCGACCGGCTCTCCCGCGTCGTCGACCACGACCATTCGAACCTGACCGTGACGGTGCAGGCCGGTATCACCCTGGATGGGCTCAGCAAGGTGCTGGCGGCGCACCATCAATTCCTCCCGCTGGAGCCTCCGCGCGCCGACGTCGCCACCGCGGGGGGGACGGCCGCCGTCAACCTGAGCGGCCCGCGGCGGATGCTCTATGGCGGCGTGCGCGATCTGGTGATCGGGCTGCGCGCCGTGCAGGCCGACGGCGCGGCCATCAAGTGGGGCGGAAAGACGGTGAAGAACGTCGCCGGGTACGACATGTGCAAGCTCTTCGTGGGGTCGATGGGGACGCTTGGGATTCTGACGGAACTGACGTTTAAGGTCTTCCCGGTGCCGGAGGCGTCCCGCACGCTGGCGATCTGGGGCGCCGATGTGACGGTGATTGGGGCGCTGGCGGCGAAAGTGCTTGCCTCACCGCTGCTGCCGGCGGCCGTCACCGTGGTGAACACCGCCGCCGCGCTGGGGACGCCGGTGAGCCGGCACACCGCAGGGCTGATGGTGCGCGTCGAAGGGTTGGAGGCCGCCGTCGCCCGCCACGAGCACGACATCTACAATTGGGCCGCCGCGGTGGGCGCGGACGTCCAGACGCTGACCGGAGACGGTGAAACATCGGCCTGGCGCGCGATCCGAGACTTCGGGTGGGACGGTAGTGCGGCGGCGATCCGGCTCTCGACACCGCCGGCCAGAGTGCCGCTGGTACTCGAGCGCCTGCAGATCGCCCTGCCTGCGGGCTCGGGCCTCATGTCGCACGTCGGGAGCGGCGTCACGTGGGTGCGCCTCGACGCGTCCACCGTGTCGTCCGACATCCTCTCATCGTTGAAGGTGCTGGCCGGACATCACCAGGGGCATCTGCTGCAGGCGCGGCTGCCGCGCGCGCTGAAGGTGGACGGCGATGTCTGGTACCCGATCCCTCAGGCGCTCGATCTCATGCGAGGGCTGAAACAGGCCTTCGATCCACACTACACCCTGAGCCCGGGACGGTTCGTCGCCGGACTGTAGTCGGGTGCTGACGCTCTCACTGGCCCTCCACAACCATCAACCGGTCGGCAACTTTCCGTCGGTGTTCGAACAGGCGTACCGGCAGGCCTACGAACCGATGGTCGGCGCGTTGGAACGCCATCCCCGCATCCGCCTGGCGCTGCACTACTCCGGTCCGTTGCTGGACTGGCTGCAGTCCACGCATCCCGATTTGCTGCGGCGCATCAAGGCGCTGGTCACGCGCGGCCAGGTGGAGATCATGACCGGCGGCTACTACGAGCCGATCCTGCCGGTGATCCCGGACCGCGACAAGCGCGGCCAAATCGCGAAACTGACCGAAGCGATCCACGGTCAATTCGGATGTGGGGCGACCGGTCTGTGGCTCGCGGAGCGCGTGTGGGAGCCGCACCTGCCCAAGATGCTCGCGTCCGCCGGCATCAAGTACACGATCGTGGACGACGCGCACTTCCTCCACGTCGGCCTCGGCGAAGCGGAGTTGACCGGACATTTCGTCACCGAAGAAGCGGGCGCGACACTCAACATCTTCCCGAGCCTCAAGGCACTGCGCTACCGAATCCCGTGGGCCACGGTCGAGGATGTGATGAGCTGGCTGCGCGCGCAGGCTACCGGGCCGGAGCAGGTCCTGGTCATGGGCGACGATGGCGAGAAGTTTGGCCTGTGGCCCGGGACGCACGTGCTGTGCTGGCAGCGGGGATGGGTCGAGGCGTTCTTCGTCGCGCTGGAGGGAGCGGGCGATTGGCTGGCGGTCATCCCGCCCGGGGAGTGGGTACGGTCGCACCTGCCCCGGGGCCGCATCTACCTCCCGACGGCGTCGTACGACGAGATGACGGAGTGGGCCCTGCCGGCGTCGGCCGCCGCGCGTCTGCCGGTAATCAAGCACGATCTGGAAGCGCAGGGCCGCACCGACATCGTGCCGTTCCTGCAGGGCGGGTTCTGGCGCCACTTCATGGTGAAGTATCCGGAGATCAACACGCTCCACAAGACCATGCTGCGCGTGAGCCGCAAGGTGTGGCGGATGCGGGCCGGACCGCCACGTGATGAGGCGCTGGACCACGTCTGGCAGGCGCAGTGCAACTGTCCCTACTGGCACGGTGTCTTTGGCGGGATCTATCTCGGGCACATCCGATCGGCGAATTACGCGCACCTGATCGAAGCCGAGCGGCTGGCGGACGCGGGGCGGGGCGGCCGGTGGGTGGATGCGCGCCGGGACGACCTCGACGGCGACGGCCGGCCCGAGGTGCTCGTGAGTTCGGACGCGCAGGTGGTGTCGATCGATCCCGCGGACGGCGGGAGCGTCGTGGCCTGGGACGTGCGCGCGGCCCGCCTAAATCTGGTGAACGTGATGACGCGCCGCGCCGAAGGGTATCACGAGACCCTGCGGCAGGCGGCGGCGAAGGGCGAACTCGTACTGTATCGCCCCGACGAAGTGGAGACGATCCACACCACGCGCGTGCGGGTGAAGGAGTTGGGGCTCGAACGGCACCTGGTGGTGGACTGGTACCGGCGATCGAGTTTCATCGACCATTTCCTGGCGCCGGGGGCCGGGCCCCAGGCGATGGCGCGGGGCGAGGCGCGCGAACTGGGTGACTTTGTGGATCAGGCGTTTGCGGCCAGGGTCGAACGCGCGCGGGCGCAACTCACGGTAACGCTGGTTCGTGACGGCCACGTGTGGGTCGGCGATCTGCACGCGCCGGTGCGCGTCGAGAAAACATTCACCGTGCCGGCGGGAAGCGGTCGCCTCGACGTCGCCTATCGGATCACGAACCCGGGCGGGGCCGCCGTCGCCGCCGACTTTGCGGTCGAGACCAACTGGGGCGTGACCGGGCCGCACGCGGAAGTCGTGGTCGCCGGGAAGGCCCGATCGGTCGGGACCGCCGCGAGCGTCACCGGCGCGACGTCGCTGGCACTCCGCGACAGCGGCTGGGGCGTGTCCGTGGACGTCACCATCCCGTCATGCACGCTGTGGCTGGCGCCGATCGAAGTGGTGTCGGCGTCGGAAGCGGGGTTCGAGCGGACGTTTCAGGGCGCGTCGCTGTTCATGGTCTGGCCGGTGCGGCTCGAGCCCGGCGCCGCGTGGGAAGCGCGGCTCTCGTTCATGCCCGGGTCGTCACCAGAGCACTCGGTAGACTCCGTATGAGCCCAGCACCCGTTGGACGTAGGCGCGGGTCTCCGCATAGCCGATCCTCTCGATGAAGTAGTCCGGATCCGCGTCCAGCCCTACCCACCGACGCGCGGCGCCGGGTCCCGCGTTGTAGGCGGCCAGCGCGAGGCGCGGGTCGCCGGCGAACCGGTCCATCTGCAGGCGGAGATACCGGGCGCCGAGCATCAGGTTGGTCGCCGGATCTTTTAGGCGACCGGCGGTCATGGTGCGATCGCTCGTCATCGCTTGTGCCGTGGACGGGAGCAGTTGAGCGAGTCCCACGGCGCCCGCCTGTGAGGTCACCGCTGGGTCATAACGGCTCTCTTCCCTGACCAGCGCAAGCAAGAGGAGAGGATCGATGCCGGCGGCAGACGCGGCCGCAGTCGCGGCGTCCCAGAACGCCCGGGGATAGGCGAGCCGCCACATCGCGTCATCGCGCATGCCGTTGCCCAGCGCGTATTCAGCAAGGATCACTGACTGGCGAACGACGCCCAACCGGCCGTAGGCACCGGCCAGGAATCGCACGATCCGGAGATCGCGCGTGGGCTCCCGTCCGGCCGGGTCGTAAAAGTAGGTTTCCAGGCGCGGGTTCCAGGGCGCCACGGCGTCCTCCGCCGCGGCGACGGCATCGGCATCCAGGCCCAGCCAGGCAAGTTCCTCAAACAGCGGCGCGGACGCGGCAGACGGTGGTCGATGCGGCAGCGTAGGCGGGAGCTGTGGCTCCGGCAGCTTGAGCCGCGCGCGCGCCCGCTGGCCATAGTACGCGAGAGGGTAGCGGTCGGCCACCATTTGCAGAATTGGTTTTGGATCGCCGCCTCGCACTTCCACGGCTTTGGCCGCCCAGTACCAGCCGCGCGCGGCCTCGCCTCTAGACGGGGCAGCCTCCCCAGCCAGACGGAACCGGGTTTCGGCGTCCGCGGGCCGCCCGCCGCGCAGCGCGATCCATCCCAGCCGCCAGCGCGCCTCCGCCGCCTCGTACGATGCCGGCGCGGCGTCCACGGCGCCGCGATAGAAGACCGCCGCATCGGCCATGCGGCCGTCGTCCTCGGCGCGCAGGCCTCGCGCGATCCACGTCTGCGCCTTCCACGGTCCTTCGGGTGCGACACGCGACAGGGCCGCGACCGCGGCGGCGGCATCGGCGCTGCGCCCGGCGCGGCGCGCGGCAAACGCCATCCAGTAGTAACTGAGCGGCTGGTCCCATCCCAGGCTCGCGGCGCGCCGGAGCGCTTCATACGCGCCCCTGGCATCACTGCCCAGACGAAGTTCTCCGATGCGATACCAGGCCTCGGCCGCCACGGCGCCGGTTGGCCGGGCGGCGACGACGGCGCGGAACTCCGCTTCGGCCTGCGCGGCCTCGCCGTCGCGATACAGACGCCGGCCGCGCTCCATCCTGGCTTCCGGGGGCGCATCGCCCGGTGCCACCGCGCGGCCCAAGACCCGTGCGAAGGTTTCGCGCGCCGTGGTCTCGACCGGATCGCCCGGGAACGCCCACGCCGCGTACCCGAGGCCTTGCCGGGCCAGGTCGCGGCGGCCGGCTTCTGCCGCGGCGGTACCAAGCCGCAGCCACGCCGTGGCATCGTCGGTGCGAGCCGCGGCCGCCGACGCAAAAGCCGAGAGCGCACGCTCGGCGCGACCCGCGCTGAGTTCAGCCTCACCCAGGGCGCCGTACGCGCGGCGGCGTAGGGCGGGAGGCGCACCCGGCGCGAGCTCCCTGAGGGTCGCGATTGCCCCCGGGGCTTCGCCGGATTTCAATCGCGCAGTCATCTCCTCCACGCGTGCGTAGGCACTGAGCGTCGGGTGGGTCGCAGCCGCCTGAAAGGCCGGAGCCGCGTCGGTGTGACGCCCCAGCCGCGTCAGGCACCATCCATAGAGGAACGCCGCGCGCTGCGCATCGAGATCCGGCCCGGACGCCAGCAAGCCGAGTGCGTCCAAACCCTCACGGCATTGTGATTGCTGGACCTGCCGGACAACGGCGTCGAGATCGGTCTGACTGGCCGCGGGCGCGACCGGCGCGACGAGGAGATGCACACATGCGAGCGCCGGCACCAAAAGCAGTGCCAGCGCTCGCGTGAGATGCAGAACCATCCGGAACATCTACATCAGATTATACCCATCGCGCGGCCTGTCACCACCGCGCCGGGCGTTAGGCGATCAACTCCCGGCGGGCTTTGAGGCACGGATCGTCGCGCTGAAGAGCAACGATGCGTAGCCGCGTTTGGACAGCACCTCGATATCAGTGAACCCCGCCTGCCGAATCGCGCCGAGATACTCGTCGACCGGAATCGCCCCGCCGATACAGGCGGTCCATTGCTCGGCGGTCTTCATCCAGGCCGGCAGTGGTTCGGTGCTGACGATATCCGAGACGAGCAGCCGGCCGCCCGGGCGCAGGATCCGAAAGGCTTCGGCGAACGCGGGACGCTTGTCGGGGAGCAGATTGATCACGCAGTTGCTGATCACGACGTCGACGCTGGCGCCGCCGACCGGGAGGTGCTCGATCTCGCCGAGGCGGAACTCCGCGTTCGTGACTTCGAGCCGCGCGGCGTTCCCGCGGGCTTTGGCAATCATCTCGGGTGTCATGTCGATACCGATCGCCCGTCCGCTTGGGCCAACCTGGGCGGCGGCGAGGAAGATGTCCAGACCCGCCCCGCTGCCCAAATCGACGACCGTTTCGCCGGACTGCAGCACAGCCGCGTCGATCGGCGCCCCGCAACCGAGCGATGCGCCCGCGATATCATCGGGCACCGCGCGCCCGTCGTGAAAGGTAATCGTCGCGCCGCCGCAGCACGACCCCGCGGCGTCACCTGAGACGGTATCCCCGCAACACGATCCGCCGGCTGCGGCGCGTGCGTACCGCTCGCGCACCGCAGTGCGGATTGCCTGTTCATTCATGTTCATGTTCGCTCCTCCCGGGATGTCAGTCTTGCTGATAGCTCGAACACCATCACGGTTACCGGCAGGTCCTGGACGCGACCTTCGTCAAACGTCGGGGCAGGCATGATGTGCCTTATTGAATCAATGATCATCGATATTAGAGAAACTTGAGCATCTCTTGCGCGGCCCGCTTGAGCGTGTCCCGGCGCACCCAGTAATACGCCCAGTGACCTTCCCGGACGCAGTCGACAACGCCGGCTTCGCGCAGGAGGCGCAGGTGGTGGGAGATGGTGGGTTGCCCCACCGGGAAGGCTTCGGCGATGTCACACACGCACATCCTGTCATGCCTGGACAACAGATCGACGATACCGAGACGGATGGGATCGCCCAGCGCGCTGAAAAGCCCGCCGGTGCCCTGGAGCGCGTCCAGGTCGACGGCCTCGGCATGCGATGTGCATCCACATTGAGGACAACACGCGGTCTTGGCCTGAGCGAGTTGCTGAGTTGCCATGGCAGGAACGTAGCATGTTCATCGACACATGTCAATCTATCGTCGGACGTTGACAGTCCATGGGTCAATATGATACTACTTGATCAAATAGGTCTATTTGGATCAGATTCGAGGTGCAGGATGATCTACCGTATCGCCGACGCCAAGCGGCATTTCTCCGAACTGGTCAAGAGGGCGGCGTACAAGGGAGAGACAGTCACCGTCGGGACCCGTGGGAAACCGGAGGCCGCGCTGATTTCGGTGGAAGAATTGCGGCGGCTCAGGGAATTGGAGATGGAGCGAGACGCCCGGCTACTTGAGGAGGCCGTCCGGGGATCTGCGGGTACGGTTGGCGTCGACGAACTTGTGCGGGAATGGAAGCAGACCTATTCGACCGCGGAGCCTGCACCGGCAACACCGTCCTCCAGAAAGCCCGTTTCTCGCAAGGCCGAAGGGAAGACCCAACGCTAGATGCCCTACGACCTGCGCATTGACAGGCAGGTCGTCAAGCAGGTCACACACCTTGACCCCAAGATCTTCCGCCAGGTTGTGGTGCGAATGCTAGAGCTGGGCCACAACCCACGACCTCAGGATAGCGAAGAGCTGAAAGGCTATCGCGACCCAGACGTCCCTGGCCGGAAGGGGTTCCGTGTCGATCAGGGAGAGTATCGAATTCTCTACACAATTGATGATGTCCGGCGCGTGGTGGCTGTGTTTCGGGTCGGCCACCGTCGCGACGTGTACCGGCCAGGATGAACGCTTCTGCCGTCTCCTAGCGCACCCCGCGAGCCCAGCGACATCGTGCGCGAGTGCTGTCTACGACGGCGCCGCGATATGAGCGCGCAGCGCGTCGAGGCTGAAATTCAATCGCTCGGCCATCTTCTCCACAACATCGCGGACCTCGCTGGACGCTTCTCGCAGTCGCGGCGCCAGCCGCACGTGGAACAGGTTCTGCGCCTGCCACAGATTGACCGTGATGCCCGCGTCACGGGCGATGTCCAGCGTGCGCTGCCCGTCGGCAAGCTGTTCCAGCATGAAGAGGCCGTTTGCCTGGCGCAGCACGCGTTCGATCCGCGCGCGCAAGAGCGGCTCGAGCGGTTCGGGCGACAGCGTGATACCCCACGCTCGGGCTTCAGCGACCGCGTTCAACGCCGAGGCGTTCAAGGGCTCTGACGAGGCGAGGGCCCGCCGGATGTCGGTCGTGAGCACAAACTCTGCCGCGGCCAGGAACTCACGCGGCACGGGCACGTCGGCATCCCGCACGGCCGCCATCAATCCCCGACTGTCGTCATACAGGCGCCGGTAGGCCGACTCGATGGATACCGTGGTCTCTTCGGAGAGCTTCGCCATGACGTCTCGGCGCTCATCGGTGAACAGATCGCGCAGGGTGAAGAACTCCCGGCCAAAGACGGCATCCATCTGCCGGATCATGTCGGTGACGCCGCTGCCTTCGAAGGTCTCGATCAAACTCGCCGCCACAGCCTGGTGCCGCGGGTCGTCCCAGTCGTCGCGGACACAGCAGTGCACATCGGTGCCCCCGACATAGAGCACGGCATACGAGAGGATCGACGCCTCGGCCGTTGAGGTTTCGGTGATCTCGACGCGGCCAACCAGCAGCGTCCGGGCGCCGCGCGCGTAGCGGTGGGCCTCCCGGCGCGTCACCCGATAGGCATAGACGTCGACGCGCTCGGGATACTCTCGGAAGAGTGAAGTGATGGCGTAGTGCGCGGCGACACGCCGCGCATCCACGATCGCCGGCCGGACGAGACGGTCGTAGACGGCCACCCCGTCCGGGTAGATCGGCAGGTTGCTCTCCGCCGGCCGCAGCCGTTCTAAGAACGGCGCCTCCAGCGGGCGGCCGAATGTTCCCGCCAACTGGATGACGCGCGCCGCGTGGCGAAGGATCTGCACCGTCTCGATGCGCGAGAGTTCGTCGAAGAACCAGCCGTCAGATGAGAACATCAACATCGCGTGGCGCTGCATCTCCAACAGCCTCAGCGCCCCGCGGCGATCGCCGGGCACGCCTGGCTGCAGCGCCTGGACCGACAGGAGGCGCTGCACCGCATGATCGGTGCGGCCGAGCACGACGTCGATGTAGGCATCGCGGGCGGCCCACGGATCGTGGAAGATCTGCCCGCCGGCGTCCTCAAAGAGCGCATCGACCTCTGTCTTGAGCCAGTCCAGGGCCGCGCGCAGCGGCGCCCGCCAACGCTGATGCCAGTCCGGCCGCGTGCGGCATCCGCAGTCGGCCCGCCAGCGCTCGACCCCATGGGGGCAGGACCAGGCGGTGAAGTCGTGGATCTCGACTTCGTGCGACGGCGGGTAGTCGGCCAGACAGGCGGCGTAGTTCGTGAACGACGCGCCGTCGCGGCCCTCCAGCACGTGGATGGCGTACGCGAGGGCCATCTCTCCAAACTGATGGTGATGGCCGTACGTCTCGCCGTCGGTAGCGACGTGCGCGAGCCGCCCGTCGGTCCAGGCCGCCTCGGCGGCCGCGCCCCACAGGCGATCGGCCAGGTGCTCGCCGTTCTTGAGCAGCCCGCCGAATGCGATCTCGCGCGCGATCGTCCGCTCGTAGAAAAAAACGGCGATTCGAAGCCCGGGCGCGGGCCGACACAGGTACGGTCGGGTCACGTCGAGCATCTCGGGGCTCACGTCCACCCACTCTCCCGCCGGCATGGCGCGTACCCGGGCGGCCTGATGTGGGGAGAGGATCGTGAAGGCGATGCCGCACTCGGCCAGCACCGCGAGCGTCTCGCGGTCCACGGCGGTTTCCGGCAGCCACATGCCGTCCGGCGGACGGCCGAAGCGCCGCCGGAAGTCGGCGATCCCCCAGCGCACCTGGGTCATCTTGTCTCGGCGTGATGCCAGCGGCATGATTACGTGGTTGTACGGCTGGGCGATGGCGTTGCCGAAACCACGCGCCCCCGTGCTCTCCTGATCCGCGCGCACGATGGCCGCGTACACCTCGGGGGCGGCCTGTTCCAGCCATCGCAGCAGTGTCGGCCCGAAGTTGAACGAGGTCGCCGCGTAGTTGTTGACGATCCGATCGATACGACCTTGCGCGTCGAGGATGCGCGCGGCGGCATTGGGGGCATAACACTCTGCCGTAATCCGGGCGTTCCAGTCGTGGAAGGGCGCCGCGGTGTCTTCGACTTCGATGACGTCCAGCCACGGGTGCTCCCTGGCCGGCTGGTAGAAGTGCCCGTGGATACAGAACAGCGCGCTCACGTGAAGCGGGACGATCCCCTGGGCAGCACGACGATGCCGGATCCGTCGACCTGATAGCGTTGCGCGTCGCGCAGATGGTCGATCCCCACCGCGTCTCCTTCCGCGACCACGTTGTAGCGGTCGGCGATGACGCGGCGCAGGTGCGCGCCGCGGCCGACGACCGTGTGATCCATCACGATCGACTCCTCGACCACCGCGCCGGGTTCGATGCGGACCCCGCGGCCGAGGATCGATCGGCTGACCGTGGCGCCTTCGATCCGGCACCCTTCGCCGACCAGCGAGTCGGTGATCGCACCGCCGATGAGGTGCGCGGCGGGCCCACCATACGCAGCGCTCAGGATCGGCCACTGGGGATTGTCGAGGTCAAATAGCGGCTGGGCGCCCAGCAGGTCCATGTGCGCCTGCCAATAGGCGCTGATGGTCCCGACGTCGCGCCAGTAGCCTCGCTCCTCGTGAGGCTTCGATCCCGGGACATCGTGAGTCAGGAAGTCGTACGCGAAAACACCGGCGTACGGGAACAGTTCTGGGATGATCGTGCGCCCGAAGTCGTGATCGGTGCTGCGCCGGGCGTCTTCGATCAGTGTCTCGACCAGGATGTCGCGGTCGAGGATGTAGTTGCCCATCGACGAGAATGCCCGTGACGGATCACTGAGCATCGGCTTCGGCCGCGCCGGTTTCTCTTCGAAGCCGGCGATCCGGCCGTCGGCATCCGCTTCGATGATCCCGAATTCCGACGCCTGCTCGATCGGCACCGGCAGCGCGGCGACGGTGACCTGCGCGTCGCGCTCTATGTGAAACGCCAGCATCTGGTTGATGTCCATCCGGTAGATGTGATCCGCGCCAAAGATCATCACGATGTCGGGGTTGAAGTCGCGCAGCAGGTTGAGGTTCTGGTAGACGGCGTCCGCGGTGCCCCGGTACCATTGCTCGCCCCACCGCATCTGCGGCGGCACCGCGATGACAAAGTGGTCGGGCAACCCGCCGAACCGCCACCCGACGCGCAGGTGCTCGATAAGCGACTGCGACTTGTACTGCACCAGCGCGTAGATGGCGTGGACGCCGGAGTTGACGAAGTTCGACAGCACGAAGTCCACGATCCGGTACTTTCCGCCAAAAGGCACCGCCGGCTTGCCGCGTTCCTTGGTGAGTGGTTGCAATCGTTCACCGCGCCCGCCGGCCAGGATGAATCCGAGGATGCGCGGTCGTGACGGGCGCGGCCGGGCCATCAGAGCGATCGCACGTCGCGCGCGGCGCGAACGTGTTCCAGGACGTCGGGAAAGGCGAAGTCCTGCGCTTCGCGTTCGGCCAGGAACACCTCGTCGTCTCCCTGCATCGCCTGGCCTTCCGCGGCCCGCCGGAACAGGTGCGCCAGGCGGGTGAAGTGGGCGTAGTGCCCTGCAAATCGGGTCTCCGCGTAGTTGCGGGCGGCCCACGTTGTGATGAGGAACTGCCAGTCCGACGCCTGCAGCAGCAAGAGTTCACGCGCCAGCTGCGCCAGCGCGCGCTGCAGGAACGGGCGGCCCTCCCACGGCACGCCGCTGGCGAGCGTCCAGAAATCTTCTTCCGCAGCGTAGATCATATCCCAGGTCCACTCAGTGTCGCGGTTGAGCCATACGCGGTGGTCGCCGCCTTCGCCCCACGACCCTTCGAGCAGGGTGATGGCCTCGCCCGGCGCGTGCTCGTCGAGATAGTGACCGAGCGTCTCGACCGCCACGCCGAGAGCCGGCAGCCGCAGCAGCACGTCGCGAATGAACTGCGGGCCTTCGAACCACCAGTGGCCGAAGAGCTCCGTATCGTAAGGGTTGCAGATCGCGACGGGCTGCGACGATTTCGCGGCCTCTTCCGCCAGGATGTCGGTCAGCAACCGGGTGAAGTGCACGGCGTGCGCGCGTGCCCCGGCCGCCGCGGCTTGTGGATCGTAGATCTGCTTGTCGCCCAGATCGCTCTTGGGATCGGTGACGCGCCAGTAGCGGATCCCGCCCGGGAAGTGCTTCTTGTGGAACTCCAGATACGCCCCGTCACCCGGGTAGCCGGCTTCGCGGCTCCATACCTGCAGGGTGGTCAGCGGGTCGCGGGAGAACACGACGGCCTCGCCGGCACCGCCGCGAGAGGCCACCACGTATGGCCGGTACGGTGAACGGTCGCGGTGATAGACGGGGTGTTCGGCGCCCGCGGCCACCGCCCGCAGCTCCGGATAGTAGTCGCGATACGACGTGAGCGGCTCACCGCCCCGCAGCAGGTGCGCGTCGGTGATGAAGTACTCCAGATGGTGGGCGGCCAGAAACTCTTCGATGCCGCGGCGGCGGCGCCTGACCTGGCCCTTGAGCGGCCCGGCCGGCGGCGTCCATTCGTAGCGAGGGCGGTAGCCGCATTCAGGCAGCCACGCGCCGCGAGGCGCCGATCCGAAGTGGCGCATGTGTGTGGCCCGGCCGACACGCAGTTGAAGGTCGACGGATTCCTCGCGCCCCAACAGCGGGAGATAGCCGTGCGTCGCCGCGGACGTGATCACCTCCACGGCGCCGGCTTCGGACAGACGCCGGAAGGCGCCGACAATGTCACCGTCCAGCGCGACAAATTGCTCCAGCGTCCGGCGGTACGTCGTCTCCCAATAGTTGGTCAGGTCAACCAGTGAGGGCTCTGCGGTGCGTTCGAAGTGCGCCCGGTTCTCGGTGACCGACTCCAGGCGCTGGTGGAGGAACGCCTCGATCTCAGAGCGGTAGGACGGATGCGCGAGTTGCTCGCACAGCACCGGCGACAGGTTGATCGTGACCGGCGCGCGCACGCCCTGTGCCGCAAGGGCCTGGAGTTGCTCGAGGAGCGGCAGATAACAACCGACTGTGACTTCCGAGAGCCAGTCGCTGCCGTGTGGCCACCGGCCGTGCCCCAGGACGAGGGGCAAGTGCGAGTGCAGTGTCAGGAGGAACGTTCCGCGGGCGGGGGCCATATTGCCGCCGGCTCACTTAGCGTCCGGCGAAAGGAAATCCTGCCTCATGCCGGACGCTGCCGGAACCACTCCAGGGTGGCGCGCAAGCCGGCCTCGACATCGACCTTCGGTTCCCATCCCAAGCGCGCGCGGGCCAGACCGGCCGCCAGGGTGATGTGGAGGACGTCCCCGGCCCGCGGCGGGCCGTAGACGGGCGGCGTCGAGACACCGGCGGCGCGCGCCATGATCGCATAGACGGTGTTGACCGTCGTGGCCTTCGCGGTGCCGATGTTGATCGCACCGTCGATCCGCCGGTCGGCGGCCAGCAGGTTGGCCCGCACCACGTCGTCCACGAAGACGAAGTCGCGCGTCTGTTCGCCGCTGCCGAAGATCGTCGCCGGCCGCCGGTCCAACAGCGCGCGGGAGAAGATCGCCACCACGCCGGCCTCACCGGTGGGATCTTGCCTTGGGCCGTAGACGTTGGCGTAGCGCAGGCAGCACGCATGCAGGCCGTGCAGGCGCTGGTACAGTCCAATGTAGCCTTCGGCCGCGAGCTTACTAGCCGCGTAGGGGCTGAGCGGCCGGATAGGCGTCGATTCGTCGGCGGGCAGGACCTCCGGATCGCCGTACAGCGCACCACCCGTCGATGCGAACACCAGGTGCTCGACGCGGAATTCGGCGCACCATTGGAGCAGCCGCAGCGTCCCAAGGACGTTCACGTCGGCGTCGAGGAGCGGGTCCTTGACCGACGCGCTGACCGAGACCTGCGCCGCGTGATGGTTCACGATCTGCGGGCGTTCCTTCGCGAAGACGTCCCGGAGCGCCGGGTCGCGGATGTCCATCTCGTAGAGGCCGGCGCGCCGCGGCACAAACGCGCGGCTGCCACCGACCAGCGAATCGACGACCGTCACCTCGTCGCCGCGGGCGGCGTGGGCATCGGCGATCTGCGAGCCGATGAATCCGGCACCGCCGGTCACGAGAACGCGCATGAACGCTCCTCTACGTGAGTTCAGACATCCAGATTACAGGGGGCCGGTCTCACGGCGGGCCAGCCGGCGAACGCGCGCGCCGTGCGCGCGTTCGGCCCGGTTCAGCGCGCGCACACCCGCGGCACATTCGTCCAGGGCCGAGGCGTCGATCCGCCACTTGATCTCCCGGATCAACTCGCCTGAACTCATCTCGGGTGGCGTCCGGTGGATGAGGCGGCCGTGCAGGCGGTGCTGGCGCGCCTCCTCGAGTGCGCGCAGGACTTCCCGCTGCCAGACGCGTGGCAGCCCTACCACCTCGTCACGCAGGCGCCGGCGCCACTCCAGCAACTGGCGCAGCTCGCTACCGGAGAAGGCGCGCACCGCCTTGGGTGTCGCCATCATTGCATCGATAGGGTTCGCGCCCGGACAGGCCGCCCCTCTGCGGCGCTGGGCGACCCGCGCAAGGGAATCTCTGCGGGCCGACCGAACTCGTCGTCTATGGTGCTCGATGACCGCGCCGCGCTTGCCCGCATCGATGCGGGACACATGCTTGGGCAGGTGGGCCAGTTCGCCGATTTCACCGCGCGCGGGTGGCGGGCAGCCGAGGAGATCTCCCTGCCGGGGGTGCACCCGTCCGTCGTGGTTGTGGCCGGGATGGGCGGGTCCGGCATCGGCGGGCAACTGCTGCGGTCGCTGGTGGCGACAACGTCTGGGGTGCCCATCGTCCCTGTCATCGGGGCCGCCCTCCCGGCGTTTACCGGTCGTGACACGCTCGTCCTCGTATGTTCCTATTCAGGTGACACGGCGGAAACGCTCGCGGCGTTCGACGACGCGCAGCATCGCGGGGCCGCGATCGTCGCCCTGACATCGGGTGGACGGCTGGCAGAACGGGCCCGCGCGTTGGGCCATCCGCTCGTGCTCCTGCCGCCGGGCCTCCCCCCGCGGTCGGCGATGCCGTATCAATTGCCGGCCATGCTGCGGATCGCCGCTCGCCTGCGGCTGACGGACATCGGCGACGACGGCGTGGCGGAAGCGACCCAGGTGCTCGCGCGGCTGGCCAGCGCGTGGGGCCCAAACGAACCGTCCGGCACGAATCCGGCCAAACAACTGGCCCAACGGTTGCAGGCCACGCTGCCGGTGATCTACGCCGAGTCGAACGATCTGGCGCCGGTGGCCTACCGGTGGAAGACCCAGTTGAACGAGAATGCCAAGACCCTGGCCCTGTGGAACGCGTTTCCAGAACTCAGCCACAACGAGACCGTGGGCTGGGCCCGTATCGCCGAGAGTGGGCTCCGTCTTTTCGTGGTCATCCTCCGAGATCGGGACGACGAGGACCGCGCGGCCCGTGAAGTGGAAGTCACCCGAGCGGTGGCACTCCAGGGCGCGCAGGGCGTCGAAGAGGTCCGGTCGGCAGGTCACGGCCGTCTGGCGCGGATCCTCTCCCTGGTGTTGCTTGGGGATTTCGTCAGCGTCTACCTGGCCTGCCTCGCTGAGATTGATCCGACGCCGATTACCGTGATCGGCGAGATCAAGCGGCGCCTGCAGGAAGCCCCGCGGGCGCGCGGAACCCCTTAATCGGTGTTGGTGAGGAAGCGTCTACCGGCCACCGGAGGCTGCTGAACATGGCGCGTGTGTTTCTCGAAGGTGTGTCGAAAAAGTTCGGCACCGTCACGGCCGTCAACAACATCTCGCTGGAAATCCCCGATCGGCAGTTCACCGTCCTGGTCGGCCCCTCGGGGTGCGGCAAGACCACGGCCCTGCGGTTGATCGCCGGCCTCGAGGAGGCGAGTTCGGGCAACATCTACATCGGCGACCGCCTCGTCAACGACGTGGCTCCGAAAGATCGCGACATCGCCATGGTGTTCCAGAACTATGCGCTCTACCCGCACATGTCGGTCTATGACAACATGGCGTTCGGTCTCCGGCTGCGCAAGTATCCTCGGCCGGAAATCGACCGCCGCGTCAAAGAGACCGCAGGGCTGCTCGGCATCGAAATGTTGCTCGACCGCAAACCCAAGCAGTTGTCGGGCGGCCAGCGGCAGCGCGTGGCGCTGGGCCGGGCGATCGTGCGTGAGCCACAGGTCTTCCTGATGGACGAGCCGCTGTCGAACCTTGATGCGAAGTTGCGGGTGCAGACCCGCGCCGAGATCAAGGAACTGCAGGCGCGCCTGCAAACCACGACCATCTACGTCACGCACGATCAGGTCGAGGCGATGACGATGGGCGACCGCATCGTTGTCATGCGCGACGGCCTGATCCAGCAGGTCGATTCGCCACTCAACTTGTACGAGAAGCCGGCGAACCTGTTTGTGGCGGGCTTCATCGGCAGCCCCGCGATGAACTTCATCGAGGCCACGTTGAAGCAACGCAACAACACCACGGTCATCG
>JBGPNN010000048.1:0-17490 GCA_041487495.1 bacterium | reverse complement strand
TTCTCGCGGGAAGCGCTGCGGTATGCGCGCGGGCACACCCTGGCGCCGCACCCGCAGGAATCCAGCGAATACGTGTATAGTCCAATCGGCGTGATCGCCGTCATCCCGCCGTGGAACTTCCCGCTCGCGATCCCCGCGGGGATGGCCTCCGCCGCGATCGCGACGGGCAACACCGTCGTGATGAAACCCAGCAGCGATTCACCGGCCAATGCCTACGTCTTCCAGCACATCATGGAGGCCGCGGGCCTGCCGCCCGGCGTGCTGAACATCGTCACCGGTTCAGGCGGCGAAGTCGGCGACCCGCTGGTCACGCATCCCAGGGTGCGGATGGTCGCCTTCACCGGGTCCAGAGAGGTCGGGACGCGGCTGTACGCGCAGACCGCACAAGTCCAGGCCGGTCAGATCTGGCTCAAGCGCGCCATCGCGGAGATGGGGGGCAAGAACGCGGTCATCATCGATGAAAGCGCCGATCTGGACGATGCTGTGACGGCCGCGGTCGTGTCAGGGTTCGGCTTCCAGGGGCAGAAGTGCTCGGCGGGTTCGCGCCTGGTCGTGCACGAGCGCCGCTATCGCGATGTGGTCGAGGCATTCGTCACCAAGGTACGTGAACTGCGCGTCGGTCCGGCACGCGATAACTTCCCCGCCGGCCCGGTGATTAACGGCCGCGCTATGCAGGCGATCATGGAATACGTCGATGTGGGCAAGCGCGAAGGCCGGCTCGCGGCCGGCGGCGAGCCGGGTGACGGCGGAGGATTCTACATCCAGCCGACGGTCTTTGCCGACGTCGATCCGCAGGCGCGCATCGCCCAGGAAGAGATCTTCGGGCCGGTGGTGACCGTGATGAAGGCGCGTGATTTCGATCACGCCCTGGCGATCGCCAACGGCACGGAATACGGGCTGACCGGCGCGGTCTTCTCGCGGGACCCCGAGCACCTGGCCCGCGCCCGGCAGGAGTTTCACTGCGGGAATCTCTACCTGAACCGCAAGTGTACCGGCGCGCTGGTGGGCGTACATCCCTTCGGCGGCTTCAACATGAGCGGCACCGACGCCAAGGTGGGGGGGCCCGACTACCTGGGGTATTTCGTGCAACCGAAGGTCGTGTCGATCAAACACCGGTAGCCCGGGCCGGCGGGACAAGGAGCAGGTAATGGGGCTGGAATTGGGGTATACTCCCTCTCACATGGAGACGCCGGCTCGGTCGGACATCGTCTCGGGGTTCCCCGGAAACGGCAGCGGGGACGCAGACGAGCGCTTTTCCTTCTCGAAGTTTGCGGCGCACCCGTTCTTCCGCGAAGTCAACGAGTGGCTCGTCGCACGCGCCGGCATCAAGCCGGGCATCGACGTCGTCGACCTGGGGTGCGGGCCGGGCGCCGTCACGGAACTCATCGTCAAGCGGATGGGGGCACCGCCGGCCGGTACCGTCTTCGCCATCGACCCGTCCTCATCGGCCCTCGTACAGGCGGCGCAGCGGATCCAGTCGGCCATGGTGCGCTTTATCCAGGGCACTGCCGAGCGCTTGTCCAACCTGGTCCCGCCCGTCGACACGGTGGTCTTCTGCAACGCCATCCACCTGGTCTCAGACAAGGCACAGGTGGTCTCCGGGATCAGTAAGGTTCTGCGTCCCGGTGGCGTGCTGGCGTTCAACACCACGTTCTTCGACGGCGCGTATCCGCCCGATACCTATCGGTTCTACAAGTTGTGGGTCTTGCGGGCGAGGCGGTGGCTGCAGGATCGCGGGCAGGGCATCACCCGCGGCGTGAGGGCCACAGCGATGCAGTGGCTCTCGCCCGAGGACTACCGCCGTCTGCTGGAAGCGACCGGGTTCGGCGACACGCAGTTTGAGTTTCAGGAAAAACACCTCAACTGCCAAGCCTGGGAGGATATCAGCGAGTTCTCAATGTTCATTGAAGGCGCGCTTCCCGGCGTGCCCCTCGAAATCGGTGCGGAAGCGCTCAAAATCGGCGTCCGGCAGGCGATGGACGAACTCTCGCTACGGGTCGTACCCCGCATCTGGTTGCAGGCTATCGCGCGTCGCTCGTGACACTCGCTTCGAAGATTGCCCTCATCACCGGCGGCTCGTCCGGGATCGGCCGGGCTGTTGCCGTGGCCCTGGCCCGGGCCGGCGCGTCGGTCGCCATTACGTACCGCTCGAATGCTGCGGGGGCGCAGGCCCTCGTGGACGAGTTTTCCGGTACGGCCGAGGTTGCCACGTTCCAGGGGGACGTCGACAGCCACGCCGATGTCGCGCGGTTTGTCGCCGCGACCGTGGCGCGGTTCGGCCGGCTCGACATCCTGGTCAACAACGCGGGGATCATCCGGGATACCCTCGTGCTACGTATGAACCCCGATGACTGGACGTCCGTGGTCGAGACCAATCTGACGGGCGCGTGGCGCTGCTGCACTCATGCGGTCCCACATCTTCTGGCTGCAGGCGGCGGGCGCATCATCAACGTCACGTCGGTGGCCGGCATTGTCGGCACTCCCGGGCAGGCCAACTACTCGGCGGCCAAGGCGGGGTTGATCGGGCTGACGCAGGTCCTGGCCCGCGAGCTGGCGCCGCGCGGCGTCACGGTGAACGCGGTCGCGCCGGGGGCCATCGACGCCGGCATCGTCGCCGAGTTACCCGAGGAGGCCCGCGCCCGCCTGCGCGCGGTGATCCCCATGCACCGCATGGGAACCGCGGAGGAGGTCGCCGATCTGGTCGCCTATCTCGCGGGACCACGGGCCGCGTTTATCACCGGGCAGACCATTGTCATCGATGGCGGCGCGAGCATCCCGTTTGTCGTCGCTGATGTGACGCCGGCCTAGCGCTGCATCCCTGGAAGGGAGCCGGTACCGCTGACCGGGTACGTCCTCCGCCGCCTCGCGGCCCTGCTTCCTGTGCTGCTCATCGTGGCCACGGCGGGGTTCTTCCTCATCTACCTCACGCCCGGCGACCCGGCCGCGGTGATGCTGGGCCCCGACGCAACCACCGACGATCTCCAACATCTACGGAGCATCATGGGTTTGGACCGGCCGCTGCTGGTGCAGTTGCTGCGGTGGTACAGCCGCACGCTGCGGGGCGACCTCGGATACTCGATCTTCCTCCAGCGACCCGTGCTGCAGGCCATCATCGAGCGCGTCGAGCCTACCTTTCTTCTCACCGCGATGGCGCTGGCCGTGGCGGTAGGCATCGGGCTTCCCGCCGGCGTCGCGGCGGCGGTCCGCCGGAATACCTGGATTGATCAAGCGGCGATGGGCGTGGCGCTGTTCGGCGTGTCGGTACCGAGTTTTTGGCTCGGCCTGAACTTCATTCTCATCTTCTCTGTGTACCTGGGACTCTTTCCGGTGGCCGGCTATGTGCCGTTGCAACAGTCCGTCGCCGACGCGGTACGTTCGTTGGTCCTACCGGCGGTCACCCTGGGCTTCGGTGCCTCGGCGCTCATCGCGCGCATGACGCGATCGAGCATGCTGGAAGTCCTCGGTCAGGACTACGTACGGACGGCCCGGGCCAAGGGCACCCATGAACGGCGCGTGATCGCGCACCACGCGCTGCGCAACGCCATGATCCCCACGATTACCGTCATCGGCCTGGCGATGGGGGCCCTGCTCGCCGGCGCGGTCGTCACCGAATGGGTCTTTGCGCTGCCGGGGGTTGGCCGGCTCGTTATCTCCTCGGTGCTGCGGCGGGACTATCCGGTCGTGCAGGGCGTCTTGATGTTCGTGGCGTCCGTCTACGTGCTGGTCAATCTCCTAGTCGATCTCCTCTACGTCTACCTGGATCCGCGGGTCAAATATGCGTGAGGTGCTGACGGCTGCACTCGCCGCGCTGCGCCGCAGCCGGTCGACGCTCGTCGGAGGCCTGGTCGTCCTGGCGATGGTCCTGGTGGCCCTCTTCGCGCCGGCGCTGTCACGGTACGATCCGCAGGAGGTCCAGGTGCCCCAGCGGCTGCTCGGCCCGAGTCGGGCACATCTCTTTGGCACAGATAACATCGGCCGCGACATCTTCAGTCGGGTCATCTACGGTGCGCGCGTCTCACTGCTGGTCGGCAGCCTGGTCGTGACGTGCGCGACAGGGGCCGGCTCGGCCCTCGGCCTGATGGCCGGATACACCAGCCGCCTCGACCGCGTGGTCATGCGCGTCATGGATGGTCTCATGGCCTTTCCCACGACCCTGTTGGCCATTGCACTGATGGCGGCGCTGGGCGCGCGCCTGTCCAACGTCATCATCGCGCTCGCCATCGTGTTCACGCCGCGCGTGGCCCGCGTCGTACGCAGCGTGACCCTGGTCGTCCGCGAACTGGACTACGTGCAGGCCGCGCAGGCCCTTGGCGCATCCGATACGCGCATCCTTGCCCGGCACATCCTGCCGAACTGTCTGCCGGCGGTGATCGTGCAGGCAACGTTCATCTTCGCGGAGTCCGTGCTGGCCGAGGCGGCGCTCTCGTTCCTGGGTGTCGGGCTGCCGCCATACATCCCATCGTGGGGCACGATCATCACCGCGGGCCGAACCTTCATGCAGATAGCGCCGTGGATCACGGTCTTCCCCGGGGTGGCGATCTTGATCTCGGTGCTGGGCCTCAACCTGCTGGGTGACGGACTGCGGGATCTTGCCGATCCGCGGCTGCGGGGGCGACTAGGATAGCCATGACGGATTCCGCGGGCACGCTGCTGTGGCGCCGGCGCGGGGACGGCCTGGAGGTGCTGATCGTTCATCCTTCGGGCGCCTACAATCGTCACGCGCCGTGGGGCATCCCGAAGGGTATGCCTGCGCCCGGCGAATTGCTCGAGGACACCGCGCGACGGGAGACCCGGGAGGAGACCGGCGTCGACGCGGGGCCACTCGTAGCGCTTGGGTTCGCCGACAACCTGAAGTCCAGAAAGCGCGTTCACTGCTGGGCCGGGGAGGCTCCGGCGGATGCGCAGCCTCGTTGCGCCTCGTGGGAGGTTGATCGAGCCGAGTTCGTGCCGCTCGAGCGGGCAAGAGAACTCATGCATCCGGTGCACGCCGTCTTCCTCGACCGGCTGTTGGCGGCCCTTCCGGGGACCGCCGGCGGGATTACGCGACAGCCAGACGGCGGTTATACGCCGCGATGACTGCCGGTACAGCCCGTCCAAGACTTCACTACGCCTGGGTCGTGCTCGGCGCGTCGACCCTGGTCCTGCTCGCGTCATCCGGCGTCCGCTCGTCCTTCGGCGTCTTCATCAAGCCCCTCGAAGCTGAATTCGGGTGGGGCCGCACCTCGCTGTCTGTGGTGGCCTCGCTCTCCCTCTTCCTTTATGGGGCGATGGGACCATTGGTGGGGCGTCTGGCTGATCGCTGGGGACCGCGAGGTGTGATGATCGGCGCGGTCGGCCTGCTGGGGATCGGAGCCATCGCGACGTCGGCGATCCAGAATCTCTGGGAGCTCTACCTGACGGCCGGCGTCGTGACCGCGCTGGGCGCCGGCGGCGCCGCGATGTCTGTGGCCGCCTCGCTGGCCGCCCGCTGGTTTGACGCGCGCCGGGGCCTGGTGCTGGGTCTCGCCGGCGGCGGCATGGCCGCCGGGCAACTGCTCATCGTGCCCCTGCTGATGGCGATCACGCTGACCATGGGATGGCGAACCAGCTTCCTGGCCGTGGGAATCGGCTTCATGGCCTTGGTTCTGCCGCTGACCGTGTTGTTCATCCGCAACGATCCCCAGGACAAGGGGCTGGCGCCGTACGGCGCCGCGGACGGGGCGGCGCCGGTGACGGCCGAGCAGCGCGCCGCCGAACGGACCGGGCTGTTCGAAGCCGCGCGCACGTGGCCCTTCTGGCTCCTGGTCGGCAGTTTCTGGGTGTGTGGCTATACGACGTCAGGCCTGGTGCTCACGCACTTGATCCCGCACGCGACCGAGCACGGGTTCCTGGCCAGCCAGGCCGCGCAGGCGCTGGGCGTGATGGGCGCCCTGAATATCGTGGGCACAGTGGCGTCGGGTTGGGGCTGCGATCGATTCGGTGCGCGGATTCCGCTGGCAGGCTATTACCTGCTCCGTGGGATCTCGTTGCTCTTCCTCCCGTACGTGGGGACCGTGCCTGGGCTGTTCGCGTTCGCGGCGATCTTTGGATTGAACTATATCTCCACCGTACCGGCCACGACGTCGCTGACCGCGAAACTCTATGGCCGTTACTCCGTGGGCGAACTCTCGGGCTGGATCTTCTTCTCGCACCAGATCGGCGCGGCCACCGGCGCAATGGTGGGCGGAATCCTGTACGATCGGCTCGGAAACTACACGCTGGCGTTCCATACGGCGGCGGTCCTGGCGTTCGCGGCGACGGCCATGGTGCTGGCGATCCGCGAACGACCGGAGGTAGGACGCCCCGATCAATCCGTGACGGGGCGTCCCGCCATGGCGACAGCCCCGGGAGACTGAACGATCTGAACAATCTATAGGTAAGCCTTCAGAAAGGTCACGACGCGCTAGCCAAGCGGGAGAGGCTCCCGTTCCGCAGACGAGACGTAGGCTTCCAACATCGCGCGCGCTGAATCGAGGGACGTCAGGAGCGGCACGTTGAGTTCGACGGCTGCCCGGCGCAGCCCGAAGCCCGGGCGGTCCGACTGATAGCCGCGCGTCGGCGTGTTGACGACGACGTCCACCTCTCCTTTTCGCACCAACGCCGCCGCTCCCTCGGCGCTCACGATTCGCGCCGGCACACCGCGCGACGCAAGCCTCGCCCCCGTACCCGGTGTCGCCATCAGCGCGAACCCCTGGGCGACCGCGGCAGATGCGAGATCGATCGCCTCGGCCTTGTCGTGATCGGCGACCGACAGCAGCAGCGCGCGGCCCAGCTCGAGCGGGAACCCCGCCGCGACAAACGCGCGCCGCAGCGCCTCGGCCGGCGTGGCCCCCGTGCCCATGACTTCACCCGTGGAGCGCATCTCGGGTCCCAACAAGGGGTCGGCGCCGAAGAGTTTCCCGGTGGAGAAGACCGGGGCCTTCACGGCCCACTGCGCCGGTGGGGCCAGCAGCGACACGCCCTGATGGCCGAGTTCGACAAGCGAGCGGCCCAGCATCACCTCGGTCGCCAAACGGACGAGCGGCACGCCGGTGGCCTTGCTCACGAACGGCACCGTGCGGCTGGCGCGGAGGTTGACTTCGAGAACGTACGGCTTCCCCTGCCAGATTACAAACTGGATGTTGAGGAATCCCCGGACTTGCAGCGCCCACGAGACGCGCGCCGCGTAATCAACGATGATGCGGGCCGTCTCGGGACCCACGGAGCGGGCCGGGAGCAGCGCCAGGCTGTCGCCCGAGTGCACACCCGCGCGCTCGATCTGCTCCATCAACGCGGGGATGATCAAGTTCGTGCCGTCGGCGACCGCGTCCAGCTCGACTTCCATCCCTTCCAGATATCGATCGAGCAACACCGGCCCCGACGAGGCGGCCAGCGCGTCGCGCGCGGCGTCTTCGAATACGTCCATCGACCGCGCGATGACCATACCACGGCCGCCCAGCACATACGACGGTCGCACCAGCAGCGGCAGACCCTCGCGCCGCCCGATGGTCATCGCTTCGTCGAGCGATGTCGCCGTCCAGCCCTGCGGCTGTGGGATGCCGAGCTCACGCAGCAACGCCGCGAACTTGCGGCGGTCCTCTGAGATATCGAGCGCCTCAGGCGCGGTGCCGAGCACACGGATGCCGGCGCGCGCCAGTGGGATCGCCGCGTTGAGCGGCGTCTGCCCGCCAAACTGCACCAGGACGCCCTGCGCCCCCTCCCGCTCGACGACCGCGCGGATGTCCTCGGGCGTCAGCGGCTCGACGTAGAGCCGGTCGGACAGGTCGAAGTCCGTTGAGACGGTCTCGGGATTGTTGTTGATGACCACCGCTTCCCAGCCGGCCCGCTTGAGGGCCTGCACGGCATGCACCGTGCAGTAGTCGAACTCGATACCCTGACCGATGCGGATCGGTCCCGAGCCGAGCACGACGGCCGTGCGGGTCCCGGCGGGCGGGACTTCGTCTTCGTCTTCGTAGGTGCTGTAGTAGTAAGGCGTACTGGCCGGGAACTCGCCGGCGCAGGTATCGACGCTCTTGTAGGTCGGCCGCAGCCCCGCGGTCAGACGGCGCTCGCGCACGTCGCGCGTCGTCAGGCCCGAAAAATGTCCGATGGCCCGGTCGTCGAACCCCAGACGCAGCAACCCGCGCAGGGCGGCGGCGTCCAGCGCCCCGGGACCCGCGCCGGCGGTGCGCTCCGCGGCCACGACGCGCGCGATCGCGCCGACGAAAAAGGCGTCGATCCCGGTTGAGGCGACCAGTTCACGGGTCGAGGCGCCGCGCCGCAAGGCCTCGGCCAGCGCAAAGAGCCGCTGCTCGTGCGGATTCCGGATGCGCGCCCACACATCGTCATCGGTCCAGGTTTCGGTCATCCTGTGCCACAGCCCGACGGCGCCGATGTCCAGCGAACGCGCGCCCTTGAGCAACGCCTCCTCAAACGTGCGCCCCAGGGCGAGCGTCTCTCCGGTCGACTTCATCTGGGTGCCCAGCGTCCGGTCGACACCGGGGAACTTGTCGAACGGCCACCGCGGGATTTTGACGGCCACGTAGTCGAGGGCCGGCTCGAAGCATGCCGTCCCGCCGGTGATCGCGTTGGTAATCTCGTCCAGCCGCTGCCCGAGGGCAATCTTCGCCGCCACGCGCGCAATCGGATAACCGGTGGCCTTGCTGGCCAGCGCGCTCGACCGGCTCACGCGCGGGTTGACTTCGATGACATAGTACCGCTCGCCGTCGTACGACGCCGGGTCGAGGGCGAACTGCACGTTGCAGGCGCCTCGGATCCCGAGGCCGCGCACGATGCGCAGCGCCGCGGTGCGCAGCCGATGGTACGCGCGATCCGACAGCGTCTGGCTCGGGGCCACGACGATCGAGTCGCCGGTGTGCACACCCATCGGGTCGATGTTCTCCATGTTGCAGATCGTGATGGCGTTGTCGGCATCGTCGCGAAGGACCTCGTACTCGATCTCCTTCCACCCGGCGATGCTTCGCTCGACCAGGACCTGTCCGATACGGCTCAGGCTGATCCCACGGGCCGCGATGACACGCACCTCGTCGAGCGTGAGCGCGATGCCTCCACCGCTGCCGCCGAGCGTGAACGCCGGCCGCACCACCACCGGGAGGCCGATGCGCAGCGCCGCGGCGGCCGCGTCGTCGATCGATCCCACCGTCTCGGATTCGGGCAGCGGTTCTCCCAGACCCGCCATGGTCTCCTTGAATAGGGCGCGATCCTCGGCGCGTGCAATGGCGTCCATCGGCGTGCCGAGCACCTGCACGTCCCACCTGGCCAGCACACCCATGTCGTGCAGTGCGACCGCGAGATTGAGACCCGTCTGGCCCCCCATGGTCGCCAGCAGACCCTGCGGCCTCTCGCGCGCGATGATCCCGGCCAGCACCTCGGGTATCAGCGGCTCGATGTAGACGTGGTCCGCGACCTCCCGATCGGTCATGATTGTCGCCGGGTTGCTGTTGACCAGGACGACTTCGATGCCGGCTTCACGTAGCGCACGGCAGGCCTGCGTCCCCGAGTAGTCGAACTCGGCCGCCTGGCCGATGATGATCGGGCCGGAGCCGATGATCATAACTTTGCGACTCATGCCCGCACCAGGTCCAGGAATCGATCGAAGAGATGCGCGGAGTCCTGCGGCCCCGGCCGGCCCTCAGGATGGTACTGCACCGAGAAGACCGGCAGCCGGCGATGCCGCATCCCCTCCACCGTGCCATCGTGCAGGTTGTGGTGCGTGACGTCGAACGCGGTCTCGGCCAGTGAGTCTTCGTCAACCGCGTACCCGTGATTCTGGGTGGTGATCGCCACGCGGCCCGTCGTCTCGTCCCGCACCGGATGATTCGACCCGTGATGGCCAAAGGGAAGTTTGAAAGTCCGGGCGCCGGCCGCAATGCCCAGGATTTGATGCCCGAGGCAGATTCCCATTACGGGGATCTCCTCCCACAGCGCGGCGACCTCGCGCGCGATGGCACCCAGGCGGGCCGGGTCACCCGGGCCGTTGGCGACGACCAGCCCGTGGATGCCCAGCGCGCGGATCGACGCCGCCGCCGCCGTGTGGGGAAACACGGTGACATCGCACCCGCGTGCCCGCAGATGGTTCACGATCCCCTGCTTCACCCCGCAGTCCAGCAGCGCGATCCGCGGTCCATCGGCGGGAAAGCGGACGGGCTGCGGCACCGAGACCTGCGCGACCAGATCGATGTCACCCAGATCCGGCAGCGCCCGCACACGGGCGACCAGGTCACCATGCGATTCGTCTTCGGTGGAGATCATGCCGCGCCGCACGCCCGTCGTGCGCAGGTGCCGGACGAGGCGGCGGGTATCGACGCCGGCGATGCCGACGATGCCCCACGCGCGCAGGTAGGCGTCGAGATCCGCGGCCCGGGGATCGGATGCCGCCGGACCGGTGGACCCCGAAGCGCCGACGTCCTGCGGCGCGTTCCAGCGGACGACGAACCCGGCCGCCTGAGGTCGGATCGACTCGAGCGCGCTGTCGCGGAACCCGTAGTTGCCGATCAACGGGTAGGCCATCACGACGATCTGGCCGCGATACGAAGGATCACTGAGGACTTCCTGATAGCCCGTCAGGCTCGTGGTGAAGACGACCTCGCCGCCGCTCCAACCCATCGCGCCGATCGCCTCGCCGACCAGCACCAGCCCGTCGTCCAGCGCAAGTGTCGCCCGCATCCCATTCCCCTCCCTGGCCCAGGCAATGTATTAAGATACCATATGATGCATAAATATACAATGGTCGCGGAACCCCAGAGAGGATGAGCCCAAAAATCGTTGTCTCGAGCACGTTCGCGTCTGGTAAGCGGCCGTCTGCCGCTGGATAGGGCCATCGAAGGAGGAAGGCTAGGGCCGCGCGCGCCGAATCAAGGGGCGGCGAGTCTCTTCGCCCGCGTTGCCGCCCAGCGCCGCACCGTGTCGCGGTGGGTGCCGAGCCAGGACGTGACCGCTGGATACGGCGCCAGGGCGTGCACCGCCTCCCAGCCGTGCTCGTCTGCGCCGAGCAGGACATAGTTCGCGTAGAGACCGAGCGCCGTGCCGCGCATATACATGAGCGCGGCGGTGTCGCGGGGCCCCTGCTCGGCGGCTTTGCGGAGCGTCTCGCTCCACGACACAATTTCTTTGCGCAGGACGTCCGGGAACGACCGCGTGCAGTCAACGAACCGACCGTTGCGGAAGCAGGCAATCAGGGGCATACCGGCCGGCGAGCACGCGAAGCAGAGATCGTCAAAGTACGCAAACGAATCGTCGTACAAAATCAATTCGGGCCGGCGGTCCCGATCCAGATCGCGAATCTCGATGCCGCCCGCGTGTCCCGCCTCGTAGTGGAGCAGAAGGCGAACCGACCGCTTGAGTGCCAGCACGTAGATGCTCGTGCAGCAATGCGCGCCACCGCTGTACTGCGTCACGATGACCTCGGGGACGCGATCGCCGGTCACATCCTCGCATCGCACGTCCTCGATGAGGGTCTCCTCCCCCAGGCTCGCCCACACGACCCGGGCGCCCCGCAGGATCCGCAGCCGGGTCGGCCGACCTTCCGCAGCCAACACGTGGCCCGGCCTGTCGGTGACGATGCGATACCCTGCGCAGGTGAGGCTGCGCGGAAGCGGCCCCTGGGCTCGTGCCGGGATCACACCGGAGCCGCCGACAAACGTCATTGCCGCCACCGCAATCGTGAACAGGTGATCAAGCCGCATACAGCGCTCCTCGGAAAGGTGTGGAGCCGTGCATGGTTAGAATACACCGGATATGACCCACGACGTCATCGTCCTCGGTCTGGGCGCGATGGGCAGCGCCGCCGCCGCGAATCTGGCGCGTCGGGGCCAGCGTGTCCTCGGCCTCGATCAGTTTGCGCCCGCGCACGACCGGGGCTCATCGCACGGGCGGTCGCGTATCATCCGCGAGGCGTACTGGGAGCATCCCTCATATGTCCCGCTCGTGTGGCGGGCGTATGACCTGTGGGCCGAGCTCGAGCGGGCCGGCGGCCGCCGACTCTTTGTGCAGACCGGCGGGATCATGATCGGTCGTCCCGACAGCGACCTGGTGAAAGGCTCGCTCGAGAGCGCGCGCGTCCACCATCTGACCTGTGAGGTGCTCGACGCCACCGCGATCCGCAAGCGCTTTCCCATCTTTCAGCCCGCCGATGACATGATCGGGGTTCATGAGCCGCGGGCGGGCGTGCTGCTTCCCGAGGAGTGCATCCTGGCGCTCCTGGAACAGGCCCGGCAGGCCGGGGCCGAACTCCGTCACGGCGAGCGCGTCCTGCGATGGCACGCGGCCTCGGACCGGGTACAGGTCGAGACGGCCGGCGGCCGGTATGAGGCGGGTCGCCTGGTCATCGCCGCCGGGGCCTGGGCGCCGGTCATGCTGGCGAGCCTGCACATGCCACTGGTCATCGAGCGTCAGGTCGTCGCCTGGTTCCGCCCGGTGGTCCTCCAGGCGGGGTTCGCCCCCGACCGCTGTCCGATCCACATCTGGCAGACGGGCCAACGGTTCTTCTACGGGTTCCCGTCGCTCGACCATGAGAGTGTGAAGATCGCCGAACATGCCATGGGCGATCCGACCACCGCCGACGACGTGCGTCGTGGGATCGCACCCGAAGAGATCGAGGAGATCCGGGAAGACTTCATGGCCCGCCACATGCCCGCGGCGAACGGAAGCCTGGTGTCGTCAACGGTTTGCATGTACACGATGACCCCCGATACGCACTTCGTCATCGACCGCCATCCCGGGCATCCCAATGTTGCGGTGGCGTGCGGCTTCTCGGGGCACGGCTTCAAGTTCGCGCCGGTGGTCGGCGAGATTCTGGCCGACCTGACGCTCGACGGACGCACCCGTCACGACATCTCCCGCTTCTCCGCGGCGCGGTTTGCGGCCGTTCGATGATGGCACAGATGGACCCCCACCATGGCCAGCCGATACTGACCAAGGGCGAATCGCCCGAGCGGGCGCGCGGCGCCATAATCATGATTCACGGGCGCGGCGCAACGGCCGAGAGCATCCTCAGCGTGGCGGACGCCCTTGAGGTTTCGGGGTTCGCGTTCCTCGCGCCGCAGGCCGCGGGTCAAGAATGGTATCCGAATCGTTTCCTGGCGCCGCTCTCGAGCAACGAGCCGTGGTTATCTTCGGCGCTGGCCCTGCTCGAGGGCATCCTCTCGCGGCTGACCGCGGCGGGCCTCCCGCCGGAGCGCACCATCCTGCTGGGCTTCTCGCAGGGCGCGTGTCTCGGACTCGAGTTCGCGGCGCGCCACGCGCAGCGCTACGGCGGCGTGGCGGGCCTCAGCGGTGGGCTCATCGGTCCCGACGGCACGCCGCGTGACTACGCCGGGGCGATGGACGGCACGCCGGTGTTCCTGGGTTGCAGCGATGTCGACCCGCACATCCCGAAGGCGCGCGTGGTCCACACGGCCGAGGTTCTCACGGGGCTGGGGGCGGACGTGACGATGAGGTTGTATCCGGGGATGGGACACACGATCAATGACGACGAACTCGAATCGGTCCGCCGGATGATCACTTGACAGGTAGCACGCAACTGGCGACCATCACGCGGCTGCCGGCACCGCGTCCTGCCGTGCACGGCGACGGAGCCACGTTCTCGCGTCGGCGTCCCTAGCCGCGTGGGAGAACCAGCCGCCCAAGCGCCTGAACGCGGCAGGGCCTCATCGTCGACAGCTGGTCGCACGGCTTCGGCTCCCCCGAGTCGTTCTTCACGCCCTGGCATGCGCTGCTCTACTCCGGGTATCTGGCCGTGGCCGGGTGGATGGTTCGCCCTATCGTCCGATCGATACGCATCGGGCGACCTCCGGGAGTTCCTCCCTGCCCTGGTGTCGCTGAGCCTCGCGATCACCGTGGTCGCGCTCATCTTCTACACGCTGTGGGGCCTCGGCAGCTCGCACTATCTTGATCCCCGAGCGGGGGCCTGGATCGCGCAGGTGTTGTTACTGAGCCCGACAGCGATACCGATCGTCCATGAGATGCTGGTGCAGCGCGCCCTGAGCAACATCCTGATCACGAATCTGCTCCTCCTCGCGCCGGTATTGATCATTCTCCGCCGCTGGCAGCCGCCTCTGGGAACCGTCACGATCCTCTTCACGCTCTCGACGTTCGTGATGGCAAGCATCATGCCGTATTTCCCTGCGCTGCTGCCTGTTCCGCTCCTCACTGGGCTGGTCGCGGACTGGCTCATCCGTTCGCTGGCCCCCACGCCGGCGCGGGTCGGTGCTCTGCGACTCTTCGCGGTCGTCGTGCCGGTTGTCTTGTGGAGTCTCTACATGGTCGCGGTGACCATCACGTGGGGACCGATCTGGCCGGTCTCTATGTGGGTCGGGACGCTGTCGTGGGCCGGAGTGAGCGGCCTGGGACTCAGCCTGGTGGCCGTTCCCAGCAGCACGGAAAGCTGCCGCGCCTGACGTGCGTTGCTGCTCCCGCCTCGCGGCTCGCGCGGCCCTATTTCCTCTCGACGCCGTCGCCCTGCGGCCAGCGCGCCCGCACGGTCGTGTGCACGCCGCCGCGCACCTTGTAGTCCAACTCGAGTTCCATCCACGTAGGCTCGGTGGCAGTCACCAGGTCAAGCAGGATCCGGTTGGCCGCATGTTCCTGATAGATACCAACGTTGCGGTAGGAGTGCAGGTAGTACTTGAATGACTTGAGCTCGAGCACGCGCTCGCGCGGCACATAGCGGATGGAGAGCGTTCCGAAGTCTGGCAGCCCCGACCATGGGCAGACGGCGGTAAACTCGTCGGTGGTGATGTCCACGACGGCGCCGCTGCCTGGATACTCGTAGGAAAAGGTCTCCAGCCGGGCGGTGTCGATGCGCTCGTAGCCCTCGACATCCCAGCGCGGCTCGGGGCGGTCGGCCGTCTCGATACCAATCCCTCCCCTCTTCTGGGCAGAATCATACGCGAGCCGGAAGGACCGGACAACCCGGCGCAAGGCCCCGCGGGGACGCGCGCCGAAGATAATGCGTAATCGTGAACCTGGAGGGTACGAATGGCCGTCATTGGAAAACCGCGGAAGCGAGTGGAAGGGTTCGAAAAGGTCACCGGCAGCATGCGCTATACCGAGGACCTGCGGCTGCCGGGGATGCTGCACGCCCGGCTCCTGGTAAGCCCCCATCCCAGGGCGAAGATCACGCGAATTGACAAACAGGCCGCGCTCGCGGTCCCTGGGGTGGTCGCCGTCGTGACCGCGGCGGACCTGGCCAAACTGGGAAAGGACGCGCGCGCCCTGCTCGCGGAATCCCAGACCTCGTACACGGGCGAGCCGGTTGCGATCCTGCTAGCCGAGAGCGAGGCCGCCGCGGTCGACGGGATCGACGCGCTCCGCGCCGCGGCGGAGTTCGACCCGCAGCCCGCGGTGCTGTCCATCGACGAGGCGCTGCGCGAGGGCGCACCGCTGGTGCGCGAGTCAACGGAGACAGCGGAGGGCGATGCACAGGCGCACGCCACCATCACCGTTGAGGAACACAAAGCGGAGAAACCCAGCAACATCGCCAACCGCGTAGACTTCAAGAGAGGCGACGCCGCGGCTGCCCTACAGAAGGCCGACGTGGTCGTGCGGCGCACGTACACGACGTCCCGCATCCACCAGGGCTACATCGAGCCCCAGTCGACGGTTGCCACAGTCGACCCGGCGACGGGCGACCTGACGATCTACACGGCGACACAGGGCCAGTTCTACGTCCGGAAGGAGACGGCGAGAATCCTCGGGCTGCCGGAGTCGAAGGTCCGCGTCGTGCCGATGCACGTCGGTGGAGGCTTTGGGGGCAAGGGCATGATCTTCCAGCCGCTGATCGGGGCGCTGACCATCATGTTCGGCCGGCCCGTACGCCTGATCCTCACCAGGATGGAAGACTTCTTAACCACTGAGCCGGGGCCCGCCAGCCGCACCGAGCTCGAACTCGGCGCTACGCGCGACGGCGAACTGGTTGCGCTGCGTGCGACGATGGTCTACGAATCCGGGTGCCGGCCCGGAGCCCCGCTTGGTATCTCCGGTCTGATGATGGGTGGCTATTACCGCTTCCCCAACCTGTCAATTGAAATTACCGAAGTCCTGACGAACAAGCCGACCGTGGGCGCGTACCGGGCGCCGGGCGCGGTCCAGGCGACGTTTGTCATCGAGTCGGCGATGAGCGAACTGGCGTCGAAACTGAGTGTCGATCCGATCGCCTTTCGCCTGCGCCATTGCGTCAATCCCGGTGACCTCATGCCCAACGGCCGGCCGTGGCCGAAGATGGGTGCCAGGAAGGTCCTCGAGACCCTGGATGCCCATCCGGTCCGCCGCAGACCCAAGCGGCCGGGTGAGGGCGAAGGTGTGGCCCTCGGCGGATGGCCGGGCGGGCTTGAATCCGCCGCCGCCTGCATCCGCGCCAACACCGACGGCAGCTTCCAGGTCCTCATGGGCGCGGTGGACATCTCGGGTACGGCCACCACGATGGGCCTGATCGTCGCGGAGATCCTCGGCGTGGATCCGGACAAGGTGAAGGTGATCACCGTGGACTCCAGTCAGGCTCCCTACGCCGGCTTTGCCGGTGGGAGCAAGATTACGTACACGGTCGGGAATGCGATGCGTCTGGCCGCCGAGGATACACGGCGTCAGATTCTCCAGATCGCGGCCAGCCATCTCGAAGCGCGCGCCGAGGACCTGGAGATTGCCGACGGGCACGTGCAGGTCAAAGGCACGCCGACGGTGCGGCTGTCGCTGGCCGAGATCGCGTCGATGAGCATGCGCTTCGGCGCCAAGTATCCCCCGGTCTTCGGCGTGGGATCGACGACGGTCACGCAGCAGGCACCAGGATTCGCCGGCCACCTGGTCAGAATGCGTGTCGACCGGGAGACCGGTCAGGTGAAGATCCTCGATCACGTCGTCGCGCAGGACGTCGGCTTTGCCATCAATCCGGCGGCCGTCGAAGGTCAGATGATCGGCGCCGCGGCCCAGGGCGTCGGCTGGGGGCTTTTTGAGCAGGTGGTCTACGACGAGGCCGGCGGGCTGGTCACCGGGACGTTTGCAGACTACGCCCTGCCCCGGGCGTCCTCTGTTCCGCGGGTGGACCCGGTGATCGTGGAGGTGCCGTCTGATGATGGGCCGTTCGGCGCTAAAGGCGTTGGCGAGCCCCCGGTGGTCGCGGCGGCTGCCGCGATCGCCAACGCGGTGTCCGATGCCATCGGCGTGCGGATGACCGCGCTACCGATCTCCCCGGAACGTATCGTCCAGGCCCTCCGGGACGGCGGCGCCGGGCCCGCGTCTCAGACGGCGGGAGGGCGGGAAAAGTCAAGTTGATGTGGGAGGAAAAGGCGGGGGCGGTAACGAACGCCCAGAAAAGTATGATGCCGGTTTGCCGGTTCTCATTCTCGATAGCAACCTGGAGGCGGAGGCAACAGATGACGAGGTTTCGCTTCACCGTAATAAGCCTTGCCGTGGCCGTCGTCGTGCTCTTCACTGTGGCTCAGCCCGCGGCGGCGCAGACGACGTTCCAGTTTCGCTACT
>JBGPNN010000047.1:0-17774 GCA_041487495.1 bacterium | reverse complement strand
GTTGCGCCTGAAAGAGTACCTGTTCCTATTCCTGTTGCTCGAGACCGGTATGATCGGCGTGTTCGCGTCCCTTGATTTCTTCCTGTTCTACGTCTTCTGGGAGATCACGCTCGTGCCGATGTACTTCCTGATCGGCATTTGGGGCGGACCGCGACGTGAGTACGCCGCCATCAAATTCTTTCTCTATACGCTGATCGGCTCGCTGGCGATGCTGCTGGCGATCTTGCTGCTCTACTTCAATGCCGCGCCGCACACATTCAGCATCGTCGAATTGATCAAGCAGCAGCCGCTGGCGAAATTGCCGGGGCTCGCGGGACTGGCCTTTTGGGGTTTCTTCTTGTCATTTGCCATCAAGGTGCCGATGTGGCCGTTTCACACTTGGCTGCCCGACGCGCACGTTGAGGCGCCCACCGCCGCCAGCGTCATCCTGGCGGGCATCCTGCTGAAGTTGGGGACCTACGGCTTCATACGCGTCAGCCTGCCGATGTTGCCCGAAGCGTTTAAGCTATACGCGCCCATTGTGGCGGTTCTGGGGGTCATCGGTATCGTCTACGGCGCGCTCGTCGCCATGGCCCAGCCCGACTTGAAGAAGCTCGTGGCCTATTCGAGCGTCAACCACATGGGCTATGTCATGCTGGGGATCTCCGCCGCCGCGGCGGCTGTAGGGATGCCCGACAAAGCGGCATCGGCGACCATCGCCTTGAATGGGGCGACGTTTGAGATGATCGCCCACGGGGTCATCACCGGGGCGCTGTTCCTCATCGTCGGGGTGATCTACGACTATCGGGCGCATACCCGCGGCGTGGACGACTTCGGTGGCCTGGGAGCGCGGCTACCCGTCTACACGGGCGTCACGATGGTGGCGATGCTGGCCTCGCTCGGCCTGCCGGGGCTCATGGGGTTCATCGCCGAATTTCTGATCTTCGTCGGGTCGTTTCAAATCTTCCCGCAGTTGACGGTTGTGGCCGTGACCGGCGTGATCTTCTCGGCAGCCATGTTCCTGTGGACGATCCAGCGAATCTTCCTGGGTCCGCTGAATCCAAAGTGGGCGGAGTTGCCCGACATGGACCGGCGCGAGCTCATCTCGCTGGCGCCACTGGCCGCGCTGATGCTGCTCTTCGGGATCTATCCCCGGCCGTTGCTGGACATGATCAACGCCGCGATGACGACGCTGATGTCCGCGCTGAAGTAGGGAGTGCTGTCGATGCCCATCCCACCCGGAGAACTCGCACTCCTGGCCCCCGAGTACTGGCTGGCGCTCCTGGGGATCCTGCTGGTCGTCCTCGACCTGTTCACCGCCAAGGACAGCAAGGCAGTGGTGGGCTGGGTCGCGATCGGTGGGCTCACTGCCAGCCTCTTCCCGATCGTAGGTTTGTTCGGCGCGCCGGGCCGCACGGTGTTCTTCAATGCCTACGCGGTCGACGGCTTCGCCGTGTTCTTCAAGATCATCATCGTGATCTCGACGATCCTGGTCATCCTGTCGGCCATGGACTACTTCCGCCGGCAAACTCAGTTTGAGGGCGAACTGTACGTCTTGATGACGTTCACCGCGCTGGGCCTCGTGCTGATGGCGGGCAGCGCCGACCTCATCATGCTGGCGCTGTCGATCGAGTTCGTCAGCCTGGGGTCGTATGTCATGGCGGGCTATTTCAAGATGGACCCAAAGAGCAACGAGGCGGGGATCAAGTACTTTCTGTTCGGGGCAGGCGCCTCGGCCATCATGATCTACGGTTTCTCGATCCTCTACGGGCTGACCGGCGAGACCAGCCTCTATGCCATTGCCGAAAAGGTGAAGGCGAGCCCGCAGCCCGCGCTCATCGTGGCCATCGGCCTGGCGCTGGCCGGCTTCGGTTTCAAGATCTCGATGGTGCCGTTCCACCAGTGGACCCCGGACGTCTACGAGGGCGCGCCGACCCCCATCGCAGCGTACCTATCCGTCGCCTCGAAGGCCGCCGGGTTCGCGGCGCTCGTACGCCTGCTGCTGGTGTCCGTGGCGCCGAGCGCGGTCGATTGGGTGACGCTGGTTGCGGGCCTGTCCGCCGTCAGCATGACCGTGGGCAACTTGCTGGCCCTGCCGCAGCGCAATATCAAGCGGATGCTGGCCTACTCGAGCATCGCGCACGCGGGCTTCCTCTTGATCGGGGTCGCCGCGTTCAAGGGCGACTTTGGCACCCCGGGCCTGCTGATCTACATCCTGGGCTACACGTTTACGAACCTGGGCGCGTTCTTCGTTGCCGAGGTCATCGGCCAGCGGCTGGGGTCCGACGACATCTCCCAGTACGCGGGCCTGATGCAGCGTGCGCCCGTCCTGGCCATCTTCATGGCGCTCTTCATGCTGTCACTGATCGGTCTCCCGCCGACCGCGGTGTTCTTCGGCAAGTTCTACATCCTGGGCGGCGCGATCAACAACGGTCTGGGCTGGCTGGCGATCGTCGGGATCGTCAACACCGTCATCTCGGCGTTCTACTACATGGGCGTGGTCCGGGCGATGTTCCTCATGGCACCGGCGTCGCCTGAGCCTATCACCGAGTCGCCGGCGCTGGGGCTGGCCATCGGCATCGCCGGGATGGGCACCCTCTTGATCATTTTCTTCGGGCAGCCGGTCGTCGATCTCATCACGAAAGCGACGCTCTTTCTGCGCTATTGACCAAAGGCGCACGAAAGGCTAAAAGCCGCATCCTGACTGCATTCGCGGCGCCTTGACGCCTTATGGTGGCCTCTGCTACGATGACGCTGGTGTGTACCCCCAGGGCGCAGCATCCTGGGGGTTTCTTGTGACGGAATGCCGAGGGGCCGGGGTCGCATGAGCGCGCAGCGGGCAAGTCACGGGCACGACCACCGCACGGACGATAACCTCCTACACCTGATCGCCGAGAAGGAACGCGAACTGGAAACCTTGGTGGGCGCCGCAAAGCAGGAAGCGGCGTCGACCCTGGCCCGGGCGCGCGCGGAAGCCGAACGCATCCTCAGCGAGGCCCGCCAGCAGAGCGCGACGTTGGCCAGGGAACAGGAACAGCGCCTTGAAGCCGAGACAGCCCGCATCACGCGTGAGTCGGCGGACCGCGGCACCAAAGAGGTCGAGGCCCTGCGTCGCCGGGCGGCTGACCGCCAGACCGCCGCTGTGCAGCTCGTCGTCGATCGAGTCGTCAAAGGCATCTAACCCATGATCGTCGAGATGCACCGGGTGCTCGTCTTCGGCCCCAAGCGGCTGCTTGGGGTCGTGCTGGGCGAGGTCCAACGTCTGGGCGTCCTGCATGTCGATCGCATCGAGGCTGAAGAGACGGCTCTGACTGCTATGGGTCTGGATGAGCGTGAGGCCGTCCAGCAGGCGGCGCTCGAGCGGCTCCGGATCAGGGTCGAGGGCCTGATGAACTTGCTGCCCGAGGTGCCCGACGGCCGTCCGGCGGAAGGTGAAGATCTCGAAGCGGCCAGCGTCGAGACCCTCGACGCGGCGACCACTGGGATCGAGTCCGAAGTCCAGGACCTGAGCCGGCGGCGGCTGGAGATCCAGGAAGAGACCGAACTCATCCGCACGTTCGAGGGCGCGGTTCGCGTGCTGGCGCCCCTGCAGAACGCGCTGGCGGGCAGCCGGTCGTTCAAGACCGTCGGGTTCATCCTGCGCAGCAAAGATCTCACCGTCGTCGCGGCCCTGCGCAATCAGCTCACCGAGATGACGGGCGGCCGGGTCGAGGTGGTGAGCCGCGTCGTCGACGAGGGCAAGATCGGCGTGGTGGTGGCGTTCCTGCACCGCGACGAGGAGACCATCACGCGGTTCCTGACGCAGGCTGGGATCTCGGAATTGCGGCTACCGGATCGATACGGCAGCATGGGGCCGATGGAAGCGGTGAAGTTGATGGAACAGCGTCGCGCGGCGCTGCCCGTCGAACTCGCGGCGGTCCGTAACGCGCTCGCGGCGGCCGCGCGGCGCCACCGGGGGAACGTGCTGGCCCTCCGCTCTTCGATCGCCGACCGGCTCAGCCGGCTGCATGTCCTCCCGAATCTCGCGCAGTCACGCTACACGTTTGTCCTGCACGGCTGGGCGCCGGCGGCGCGGATGACCGAGGCTCGTGCGGCGCTGCACGGCCGCTTTGGGAACGATGTCATTGTCTACGATGTACCGGCCGATCCGCACGACGCGGCGCAGGTGCCGGTGCTGCTCGACAACCCGGCGGCGCTCCGGCCATTCCAGCGGCTGCTCGGATTGTTCAGGCCGCCACGCTACGGCACGCTGGATCCGACGCTCTACTTGGCTATCTTCTTCCCAATCTTCGTCGGTGTCGTCATCGGCGACGTCGCCTACGGCGCGCTGCTCTTTGCCTTCGGGTGGTGGATGCGGAACAAGGCCCGGCACGGGGAAACGTGGGTCGTTCCGCTCGTGGGGTTTCGCCTGGGGCCCGCCGTCCTCGTGGACGTGTCATGGATCCTGAGGATCATGTCCACGTGGATTATGCTCTTCGGCGTGCTCTATCTAGAGTTCTTCGGGAACCTGCTCGAGCACCATCTTGGCTGGCACCCGATTTTCAACAGGGTCGAACTGACGACAGCCTTCTTTGGCCTGACCATCGCCCTGGGGATCGTACAGGTCATCCTGGGCTACGTGCTGCACCTCATCATGGCCGCCCGGCACAAGCATCCCTTCGGTGTTATCGAATCGCTGGCCATGATTTGCGGCGTCCTGGGGCTGCTCGCGGTGCTCGGGGCCATGGGCAAGCAGTTGCCGCAGGCGCTCTTCACACCCGGCGTCTTCTTGTTGATGGCGTTCCTGGCATTCGTGCTGATCGGCGTGGCGCTCGATCGGTTTGCGCTGATGTGGCTGCTGGAAGCGATCTCGGGCATGGGCAACGTGCTGTCCTATGCCCGGTTGTTTGGCGTCGGGCTGGCCGCGGCGGTGCTGGCAAATGTGGCGAATCAGCTCGGGGGCCGGGTCGGGTCCATCTGGGTCGGCATTGTGGTTGGGGTCTTTATCCAGATGGTCTTCTTCATCTTTACGATTCCCGGCCACATCATCCAGCCCGCCCGTCTCAACTGGGTCGAATTTCTCACGAAAGTGAAATACCATGACGAAACCGGCAGTTCGTACCGCCCGCTCCACAAAACAGGAGGTGACTAGGTTGAAGAAAGCCCTATATATGTTTGGGATGGCCGCAATTGTGCTGCTGCTGACCGCGTCGGTGGCACTGGCGGCGGAGGCGACCCCCGAGGGCGGAAAGCAACTCACGCTTGCGCACGGATTGTTGGGTCTCGCCGCGGCACTTGCGGTGTTCGGCGGCGCGATCGGGACCGCATGGGCGCAGTCGCGCATCGGCGCGGCGGCGGCTGGGGCCATTGCCGAGCGGCCGGAGATCGGCGGCCAGATGCTGATCTTCCTGGTCCTGCCCGAGACGCTGATCATTTTCGGATTCCTTGTCGCATTCTTCATTATCGGTAAGATCTAACAGCGGGGCGGCCATGAGCTCCGAACTCATCACCCTGCTCGAGCGCGAGGCGGCGACCGAGCGAGAAAAACTCCTGGCCGAGGCGCGCGACCAGGCCGAGGCCGTTGGTAGCGAGGCGAAGCGTCAGGCCGAGGCCTTGGTGACCGGGCACCGAGAACGGTTGGACGCTGACGCGAAGGCCGCCCTGGTGAGGGCGCAGAGTACGGCGCAGCTGCGGGCGTCATCGGTCGTGCTGCAGGCGAAGGAAGACCAAATCGCGCAGGTCTTTGCCAAGGCCGAGGCACAGCTCGCCCGTATCCCTGGAGACGACCAGCGGTATCCAGTCGTCCTCCGGGCGTTTATCGAGGAAGGACTGCGCGGTATCGAAGACGCCGGGTCCATCACAGTCAATCCGGCCGATGAGGCGCTCGCCAAGGGGCTCGTGAAGGCCCTCGGGATGAACGTCGCGGTGCGCACCGACGCGTCCGTCGTGGGTGGTGTTCGCGTGTCGTCCCCGGATGGCCGCTTTGTCGTGACAAACACCCTGGCCTCCAGGCTGGATCGGGCCCGTCCGATGGTGGCGGCCGACGTGGCCAAAGCACTGTGGGAGTGACACCGGCGGCCAATGCCTGATTTCCCGTACATCAACGCTCGTGTGCGCGCTATGCGCAGCCGGCTGTTGACGCCCGCCCAGCTGGAAGATCTGCTGGGAATGTCGACCTTGGACGCCTTTCTCCAGGGATTGTCCTCGACGCCGTACGGCTTCGATCTGCAGGAAGCGCTGCTTCGCCACGAGGGCCTGCGCGCCGTGGACGAGGCGCTCGGGCGCAATCTGCAGCGGGCCACACGAGCCATCCGCGGATTCGCCGACGACCGGCCGCGCGCACTCATCGAGATCATCCTGCTGCGATGGGATCTCGCGAACCTCCGGTCGATCGTCCGCGGGAAGCATGCGGGCCGGCCCACCGACGAGATCATCCAGGCGCTGGTGCCTGCGGGCAACCTGAGCGAAGTCGCCCTCAAAGAGATGGCCGGGTACCCGGACGTCACGGCGCTGGCGGGCACCCTGGAGGCGCTCGACCATCCGCTGGCGGGCCCCCTGGCGCAAGGGGTCGCCGCGTACGCGAAGACGAAGGACGTCATGGAGATCGAACAGTCCCTGGATCGGGGATATGCCGAGTTTGGTCTGGGTCAGACACACCGGCTTGGTGGCGAGGCCGGAGTCCTGCGCGAGATCTTCCAGGCCGAGATCGACGCGGCCAACGTCAAGACGGCGTTGAAGCTGGCCTCGGCGGAGGGTCTCTCCGAGAAGCGGCGCCTGCAGTTCTTCATTCCGGGCGGCACATCCGTCAGCGATCGGCTCTTCCTGGCACTGTCATTGGCGCAAACTCAGGCGGCGGCATGGGAGCGGGTGCGGGCGCACGGATTCCGGGCCCGTGACCTGCCGCAGGACCTGGTCGCCTTCGAGCGCGAACTCGACCTTCGGATGGCGACGGCACTCGCCGCACGGTATCGGGGCGATCCCCTCGGTCTAGACATTGTCATCGGCTACGTGTCGATGAAGTCGACCGAGGTCGCCAACCTCCGGCTGATCGCGCGGGGCAAGTTCTTGCGCCTGCCGCGCGAGGCCGTGAGGAAGGAGATGCTGGGTGTATAAGCTGGGCATCATCACCGATCCGGAGACCGCGACCGGTTTCCGGCTGGCCGGCGCCGAAGTGTGCGAGGCGACCTCGCCGGAGGCCGCGCTCGAACACCTGCGCCATTTCGTGCAGATGGACTATGGTCTGGTGGCGATCAACGAGGCGCTGCTGCAGGGCACGGACGACGCGCGCTTCCGCCTGATGCGTGGACACGACCTCCCGATCATTGTCCCGTTCCCGGCGCCGGAGGCCGAGATCGAGAGCGGTGAAGCCTACGTCGCGCGGCTCGTCAAGGAGCACATCGGGTTCTACGTGAAGCTGCGATAGAAGGAGAGGGGCTCGAATGGCGACACAGGGGACCATCATCAAGATCGCCGGCCCGGCGGTCATTGCCCGCGGGATTCCCGGGGCGCGGATGTACGACTTGGTCCGCGTCGGACAGGAGGGGCTGCTGGGTGAGATCATCCGCCTGGACCGTGACACGGCATTCATCCAGGTCTACGAGGACACGTCGGGCCTGCAGATCGGCGAGCCCATGGTCAGCACCGGGACGCCGCTATCGTTAGAACTAGGGCCGGGTCTCTTGACCGGCATCTTCGACGGCATCCAGCGCCCGCTGGAGAGTATCCGCAAGCAGAAGGGCGACTTCATCGCCCGCGGCGCGGTGACTGAGGCGCTCGACCACGGGAAGAAGTGGGCGTTTACGGCGTCGGCCAAACAGGGACAGAAGGTGGGCCCCGGCGATGTCGTCGGTACGGTGAAAGAATTTCAGTTCGAGCACCGCATCATGGTGCCGCCGATGTCGAAGGGCGGCGAGGTGACCGAGATCCGCTCCGGTGAGTTGACGGTCGACGACGTGGTCGGCCGGCTCTCCGACGGCACCGAACTCCGTCTTATGCACCGCTGGCCGGTCCGCGTGGCCCGACCGGTGGCCCGAAAGATGGATCCGCGCGAGCCGTTCATCTCGGGGCAGCGCATCATTGATGTGCTCTTCCCGGTGGCCATGGGCGGCGCCGCGGCCATTCCGGGACCGTTTGGTTCGGGCAAGACGGTCATGCAGCAGACCCTGGCCAAGTGGTCCAACGCCGACGTCATCATCTATGTCGGCTGCGGCGAGCGCGGCAACGAGATGACGCACGTGCTCGACGAATTCCCGGAATTGGTAGACCCGCGCAGCGGCCGGCCGCTGATGGAGCGGACCGTGATCATTGCCAACACTTCGAACATGCCGGTCGCCGCCCGGGAGGCGTCTGTCTACACCGGCATCACGATGGCCGAGTACTGGCGCGACCAGGGCTACAAGGTGGCGCTGATGGCCGACTCGACCAGCCGTTGGGCCGAAGCGATGCGCGAGATCTCATCCCGGCTCGAAGAGATGCCGGCGGAAGAAGGCTACCCGCCCTACCTGTCGAGCCGGCTGGCGGCCTTCTACGAGCGCGCGGGGCGCGTGATCTGTCTGGGGATGCCAGAGCGCAACGGGTCGGTCACCGTCGTGGGCGCGGTCTCGCCGCCCGGCGGTGATCTCTCGGAGCCGGTCACGCAGTCGACGTTGCGCATCACCGGCACCTTCTGGTCACTTGATGCGAGCCTGGCGTACCGCCGGCACTTCCCGGCGATCCACTGGCTGCGCTCGTACAGCCTGTACATGCCCCTCTTCAAGGAGTGGTATCGCGAAAACATGCCCGAGGACTTCGAGCCGCTACGCGACCGGGCCTCAGCCCTGCTACAGCGCGAGTCCGAACTGCAGGAGATCGTGCAGCTCGTCGGTCCAGATGCGCTGCAGGACGATCAGCGTCTCGTGATCGAGGCCGGCAAGATGCTGCGTGAGGACTTCCTGCAGCAGTCGTCCTTCTCCGAAAACGACGCCTACTGTCCCATGGACAAAGCGTACGGGATCTTGCGCGCCATCACGGGGTTCTATGATGAAGCCACCGCGGCCCTCAAGCGTGGCATGCTGATGGACGATGTGCTCAACTTGAAGCAAATCGAAGAGATCGCGCGGATGAAGGAAATCCCCAACGATCAGTTTGGCGCCTACATCAAGGGGTGGCTCGAAGGGCTGCCCGAGGCGTTCGGCGCGAAGGCTGCCGCGGGAGGCGCATAGGCTCATGGATCTGGCGACCAAGCAATATCAGTCGATATCGTACATCTCAGGCCCGCTCATCTTCGTCGAGGGGGCACGGGATCTCCCCTACGGGGCGATCGTCAATATCCACCTGGCGGACGGCAGCCTCCGGGGCGGTCAGGTGATCGAGGTCTCGGAGAAGAATGCGGTCATCCAGGTCTTTGAAGAAACGTCGGGTCTGGACCTCGCGCACACCTCCGTGAGCCTGCGCGAGGACGTGGCGCGGATCTCGTGCTCGCGCGAGATGATCGGCCGCCGGTTCAACGGGCTGGGCGATCCGATCGATGGACTGCCGCCGATCATCCCCGAGAAGCGTCTGCCCATCATCGGCGCGCCGGTCAACCCGGTAGCGCGGCAGCGGCCGCAAGAGTTCATCCAGACCGGTATCTCGTCGATCGACGGTCTCAACACGCTGGTGCGAGGGCAGAAACTGCCGATCTTCTCCGGCGCCGGGCTGCCGCACAACGAGATCGCGGCGCAGATCGCGCGTCAGGCAAAGGTGCGGGGCGCCGCCGAGGAATTCTCGGTTGTCTTTGCCGCAATGGGTATCACGCAGCGCGAGGCAGCGTACTTCATCGAGCAGTTCGAATCGACCGGCGCGCTGGCGCGCAGCGTCGTCTTCTTGAACCTGGCCGACGACCCGGCGATCGAGCGGCTGATGACCCCGCGGGTGGCGCTGACGACCGCGGAGTACCTGGCCTTCGATCTGGAGCGGCAGGTCCTGGTCATCCTGACGGACATGACGAACTACTGTGAGGCGCTTCGGGAGATCGGCGCGGCGCGCGAGGAGATCCCCGGCCGCCGCGGCTACCCGGGGTACATGTACACCGACCTGGCATCGATCTACGAGCGGGCCGGCCGCGTGCACGGGCGCAAGGGCTCAATCACGCAGCTGCCGATCCTGACCATGCCTGACGACGATATCACGCACCCAATCGCCGACCTGACAGGCTACATTACCGAAGGCCAGATCGTGCTGACCCGCGCCTTGCACCGCGTCGGTATTTACCCACCGATCAACCCGCTGCCCAGCCTCTCGCGGCTGATGAACGACGGCATCGGGCCTAACCGAACCCGCGCCGACCACTCCAACGTGAAGGACCAGCTCTTCGCGTCCTACGCCAACGGCGTGGACCTGCGCCGGCTGGTAGCGATCATCGGCGAAGAAGCGCTGACCGATCGCGACCGGCTCTACCTGAAGTTCGCGGAGGCGTTCGAAAAGGAGTTCCTTGGGCAGGGCATGACCGAGCGCTCGATCGACGAGACCCTGGCGATCGGCTGGAAGCTGCTCTCGGTGTTTCCGAAGGGCGAACTGAAGCGCATCAAGCAGGATCACGTGGACAAGTACTACTTCGGCGAGCAGATGGATAAGCTGTGGGAGGATACGTCGGCGACACGTATCTAACGCGCGTAGCTAGAGGGAGAGGGCATGGCTGACGTCATCAGTGCGACCCGCATGAACCTGCTGCAGCGCCGCGACCAGCGGCGCGTGGCCGAGCAGGGCGTCGATCTGCTCAAGCGCAAGCGCGACGCCCTCGTCGCGGACTTCTTCAAGATCGTCCGCGCGTCGCTGGCGGCCCGCGAGCGGCTGGCCGTCGCCTGCGGCGAAGCGTACGTGATGCTGTCGGTGGCGAAGGCGGTCGAGGGGCGCGAGGCCCTGGAATCGGCCGCGCTGGCCTCGTCGCGCGAGATCACGATGGCCATCGAGATCCGCAACGTGTGGGGCACCAAGATCCCCGAAGTGACGGTCACCCCAATCCGCCGGCAGATGCTCGACCGGAGCCAGAATCCCGTGGCCACCAGCGCCCGCACGATCGCCAGCGCGGGCAACTTCGAAGAGGTACTGGAAAGCATCCTGGCCGTCGCCGCGACCGAGATCAAGCTGCGCAAGATCGGCGAAGAGATCAAGAAGACGACCCGGCGGGTCAACGCCCTCGAGCAGGTCGTCATCCCGCGTCTGCGGTCGGAGATCCGCTTTATCGCGTCTGTGCTGGAGCAGCGCGCCCGGGAAGACGTGTTCCGGCTGAAGCGTATTAAGAAGAAGCTGGAGGCCAAGAAGGCGGAGGCATAACGTGGCTCTGACGCCGTGGCCCCAGCGGGGGCCACTCGAGCTTCGCTGGCAGGCCGTGATCGCGGGCCTGCTGGCTTTCATCGGGTTCGTCGTCGTCACGCAGGTCCGCCAGGAATGGCAGATCAAGCGGACGCTGCGCATCCCCTCGACCCGTCTGGACGAACTGGCCTTCGTGCTCCGCGAGCAAGAGCGCACCCGCACGGCCCTGGAAGCCCAGGTCGCCGAACTCCGCGGCCGGCTCCAGGACTACGAACGGGCCGCGGCCGAAGGGCGCAGCGCCGCAGCCCAGCTGAATCGCCAGCTCCAGGAGATGCGGGTCCTGGCGGGTCTGACCCCGCTGGAGGGGCCCGGCGTCACCGTTGAACTCAACGACAGCACGCGGGCGCCACAACCCGGAGAGGATCCCAACAAAACTATCTTGCACTACACCGACATCCATGCCGTGGTGTCAGAACTGCAGGCCGCGGGCGCCGAGGCGGTTGCCATCAGCGGCGAACGTGTGATGTCCAGCACCGGGATCAACTGTGTTGGGACCACGATCCTTTGCAACACGAAGCGGCTGGCCCCACCGTACGTGATCACGGCCATCGGCGATGGCAAGCGGATGGTGGAATACCTGCGCCGGCCAGGTGGCAGTTTGGAACTGCTGGCTTCGTTTGATTTTCCCGTCAAGCTCACCCCACGCGCCCGCGTGGTCGTGCCGGCCTATCGCGGTACGTTTCGCTTCGAGCACACGACGACCGGCGGACCGGAGTAACGGCCATGTGGCTGCCGGTCATTGGGCTCATCCTGGGCGTGGTGCTTGGATTCCTGTTCTCGGTCGAGATTCCGCTTGGGTATGTCAAGTACACGGCCATTGCCATCTTGGCGGCAATCGACACGATCCTGGGCGGGCTGCGTGCCCAGCTCGAGGATCGGTTTGACCTGGCCATTTTCCTGTCAGGGTTCGTGGTGAACGCCGCGTTTGCGGCGCTGCTGGCCGGCATCGGGGACTTGTTGGGGTTGGACATCTACCTGGGCGCGGTGATCGCGTTCAGCATCCGGATCTTCGACAACGTCGGGTTCATCCGACGCGATGCCCTGATGGGCTACCTGAAGCGGAATCGACCTGGAGGTGACCAATGAAAGTCCGCGTGGGGATCAACGGATTCGGCCGGATCGGGCGGCAGTCGCTGAAGGCCATGCTGGAACGGTATCCCGAGGACGTCGAGGTCGTGGCGATCAACGACATCGCCGACCTCAAGACCAACGCCCACCTGTTCAGGCACGACACGAACTACGGGGCCTACCACGGCACCGTCGAGGCCCGCGACAGCGAGTTGGTGATCGACGGCCACGCGATCAAAGTCTTCGCGGAGCGGGACCCGGCCACGATCCCGTGGGATAAGGTCGGCGCGCAGGTCGTCGTCGAGTCTACGGGCCGATTCACCGCGGCCGACAAAGCCCGCGGGCATCTGGAGCACGGCGCGAAGAAGGTGGTGATCAGCGCGCCGGGCAAGGGTGACGACATCACCGTCAATATGGGTGTGAACAACGATCTGTACGATCCCAAGAAGCACACGATCGTGAGCAACGGGTCGTGCACGACGAATGCCCTCTCGGTCACCGCGAAGGTCCTGAGCCGCGAGTTCGGGATCAGGCGCGGCTTCATGACGACGGTGCACTCCTACACGAACACGCAGCGCATTCTGGACGTGGTCGGCGAGAACCTGCGCGAGGCGCGTGCGGCGGCTGTCAACATCATCCCGGCGGCGACCGGCGCCGCGAAAGCCATCTTCCTGGTGCTGCCCGAACTGCAGGGAAGGATGCACGGCATCGCGCTGCGCGTGCCGACCCCGACGGTCTCGATCGTCGACCTGGTCTGCGAGTTGGAGAAGCCCGCGAGCGCAGAGGCGGTCAACGCGGCCTTTAAGGCGCAGGCGGACGGTCCGATGAAGCGGTTCCTCGGCTATACGGAAGAGGAACTGGTGTCGATGGACTTCAAGGGTGATCCGCACTCGGGGATCGTCGATGGGGCGCTGACGTCGGTGCTCACCAACAACTTCATTAAGGTCCTGTCCTGGTATGACAACGAGTGGGGTTACGCGTGCCGGGTCGCCGACCTCGTGCAGCACATGTTCGAGCGCGGACTCTAGTTCGGGCGAACGCCGCCTGGGCCGCGGGCGTTCGCCCGCGGCCTCTCGCGTGCCCTCGACGGCATGGTCACTCGACGCCAGATTTACGGTGGTAGACGCTGATGAAGAAGACGATCCGCGATGTCGATGTCCGGAGCAAACAGGTCCTTGTCCGCGTGGACTTCAACGTGCCCATGGAAGAGGGCCGCATCACCGACGACCGGCGCATTCGTGAGGCGCTGCCGACTATCACGTACCTTGTCGAGCACGGCGCGAAGGTCATCCTGGCCTCGCACCTGGGCCGCCCGAAGGGGCGCGTCGACGAGGCGTTTCGATTAACGCCGATCGCCGAACGATTGTCGGCGCTAGTGGGCCGCCCGGTGCCGTTGCTGCCAGATTGTGTTGGGCCGCAGACCGAAGCCGCGGTGTCCCGGCTACAGCCGGGCCAGGTTGTCTTGCTGGAAAACTTGAGATTCCACGCTGAAGAGGAAGCCAATGATCCTGCGTTTGCCCGGGCGCTGGCGCGTCTGGCCGATCTCTATGTGAACGACGCCTTCGGCACCGCCCATCGGGCGCACGCCTCTACGGCCGGCGTGGCCGGCTATCTGCCCGCGGTCGCCGGCTTTCTGATGGAAAAGGAACTGAAGCACCTGGGCGAGGCGCTCGACGCGCCGCGGCGCCCGTTTGTCGCGATCCTGGGCGGCAAGAAGGTATCGGACAAAATTGGCGTGATCCAGCACCTGTTGACGCGGGCGAACGCGCTGTTGATCGGCGGCGGCATGGCATACACATTCCTCAAGGCGCAGGGGCGCGAAATCGGCGCCTCGCTGTGCGAGGCGGATCGGCTCGGGCTGGCGAAGGAACTCATCGAGGATGCCGCCCGTCGCGGCGTCGGGTTCCACCTGCCGGTCGACGTGGTCGTGGCAAAGGCGGTGGCCGCCGATGCCGAGCACAAAGTGGTGGACGCCATCGAGATCCCCGCAGGGTGGGCCGGGGTGGACATCGGGCCAACGACCTCGGCGCAGTTCGCGCAAATCATCAAGAGCGCCGGCACGGTGCTGTGGAACGGTCCGATGGGCGTGTTCGAGATGGCGCCGTTCGCCGGCGGTACCCGCGCGGTGGCCGAGGCCATGGCCGCGTGCAGCGCAGTCACCGTCGTAGGTGGAGGCGACACCGCCGCCGCGGTCGAAGAGTTTGGTCTGGCGGACCGGATGACGCATCTCTCCACCGGCGGAGGCGCGTCGCTGGAGTTCTTGGAAGGCCGCGAACTACCGGGGATCGCCGTGCTGCAAGACGTCTGACTCTGGAGTGGGTATGCGCACACCGCTGGTGGTCGGGAACTGGAAGATGAATCTGACTGTTCGCGAGGCGGTCGCCCTGGTGAACGATCTCAAGGGCCGTCTGGCCAATCCCGGCGGCGTCGATGTCGTCGTCGGCCCGCCGTTCACCGCGCTGGCCGACGCGGGCCGTGCGATCGCCGGATCAACGATCGAGCTCGGCGCGCAGGACCTGTATTGGGAACCGCACGGGGCGTTTACGGGCGAGATCTCGGCGGCGATGCTCTGGGACCTCGGCTGCACCTACGTGATCGTGGGCCATTCTGAGCGCCGCCGGCTGCTCGGCGAGAATGACGATGGGATTCGGAAAAAGGTGGCCGCCGCGCTGGTCAACGAACTCATCCCGATCCTGTGCGTGGGCGAGTCGCTTGAAGAACGCGACGATGGCCGCACCGAGCGCATTCTGCAAACTCAGGCCCGGCTCGGCACACTAGACGTCGCCCCCGAGCAGGCGCCGCAGTTGGTGATCGCTTACGAACCGGTGTGGGCGATTGGCAGCGGCCAACCGGCCACTGGGGCAGAGGCCGGGCGCATCGCGGGCCTGTTACGGACGTGGGTCCGGGGCTGGTTTGGCGATCACGCGGACAGCATCCGCATCCTCTATGGCGGTAGCGTCACCCCACAGACCATTGGTGAGTTCGCCGGCCAGCCTGCCATCGACGGCGCGCTCGTTGGCGGCGCCAGCCTGGATGCTGCGTCTTTCGCGGCGATTGTCGAGGCGTTCGCCGGGCGCTGACCCGGCAGTGGGTCAATATCAACTCTCCACCCGATTGACGCTGGCGCCCGTGGGAGATAGGTTCGGGTTAAGAGGAGGTCGGGGAGACGAAGGATGTGCTCGTCACGACCATAGGAATCAAAAATAAGGAAACCGATATGAGCAACCAGCAGATTACGGTACAGGAGATCACAGCGAGGGAGGCTTACGACGCGGCGGATGCCATCATCACAGCACTCCCGAACGCGCCGAGGCGGGCATTGGCAGGGGAGATCAACGATCTCTTCCTTTACCTCAAGTGCCGGATGCAGAGGGAAGGACCCCGTTCGGTGCCCAAACCAGGATGACATGACACAGCAATCCTTAGGATTGATCCTCTAAAAGAAAGACAAACCATGGCCGAGAGCGCGAAGAGTCCTCCTCCGGGCACCGCGCCGCTGCCGCGCGTCGGCGTGTGGGGCCGGTTGGAGGAGCAGTTCGGACTCCGCCCGCTGATCAGAGAGTACATGATCCCGGTTGAGACGAACGTCATCTGGTACACCCTCGGCGGGGTGCTCGCGATTGCGTTGGTGCTCGAGATTCTCACAGGCATGTTGCTCTCGCTACGATATGTGCCGGATGCTGGCCAAGCCTACGCGATCAGCGCCCGCCTGCTCCAGTCCCCCGGCTGGAGCATCATCCTCAACTTCCACTACTTTGACGGCTTCCTCATCTTCGCGCTCGTCATGCTGCACATGGTGCGCGTGTTCATCAGTGGCGGCTACCTCCGCGGCAAGCAAGGGCTCTGGCTGGTCGGCGTGGTCCTCGCCGCATTAACCTTTGCGGTGTCCCTGACCGGCGAAAGTCTGCACTGGGATGAGGTCGGATTTGCGGTCCCCTGGCACCTGTCGGAATTCCTGCAAGCCACGGGTCTAGCCGGCGTCTTCCACTACAATTTCCAGGATCTGCTGAACGTGCCCAGTGCGACCACCAAGCTGACCCAGTTGTATGCGGTGCATATCACGATTGCCCCCATCTTGCTGTTGCTATTCATAGGAATGCATTATTACCTCATCCGCTTGAAAGGGATCTCCCTGCCGTTCTGGCTTCGTGCGAGTGGCCGTACGGCGGCGTTTAGTGAGCATGTGCGAGCCTGGCTCATCTATGGGGGGGTCATCCTAGGCATAGTTCTGCTGCTGGCCATATTCATGCCACGAGATGCTGGCACTGCGCCCCAACTCCTCCCCACATCGCCGTTCTTTGGCTCCTCGCACGGCCCTGGTGCCCTTGGTGCCAAGCCCACCTTCCCGATCAGCTGGACTCACGGGATGAACGTCTTTGTGGAGGAGCATCTGGGGTTCACACCCGATATCTGGGGGACCGTGGTTGGGATGATGCTGATGCTCGGCGCCCTCGTCGCCATTCCGTTCCTGGATCGGAGCGACAAGGAACCGAGCACGCGTGCGGAGGCGTTCGATTGGCGCAGGCGTGGCTGGGCTTTTGCGGCGATGGTGATCTTCTGGCTGGTGATGCTGATCGGCGTCATTCAGAATGCCGTAGCACGGCCCGGCTGACCACGCTTTCATTGCATTCTCCACGACGGCGCGCTCGTCGTCGGCGCCAGCCTGGATGCCGCGTCCTTTGCGGCCATCGTGAAGACGTTTGCCGGCCGGGGCGCCTGACAGATTACCGTAGATTCCGTGGAAGATCTCGCAGCCCGGTCAGTCCTCCGAATGGGCCGGTTCCCCTCTGTCGGAGGATAGCCGAGAGGACCAGGTTCGCCTACGGTAGAGAGCACAACAGGACAGACCTCCGGCCGGGGAGTGAGTGCTGTGGGCAGCCTAGGGGCATGGATCGTGGTCGCACTGATGCTGACGTGGTGGGTTCTGTTTGTGGGACTTGCAGTGATCTCGCTGGCGGGCGGACCGAGGGGCGGTTGAACGGCCCATCGGCGCCTGGCTCTGGTCCGGAGGGTTGCATGCAACCCTCGACGAACCCATATCCAGGCGGCGTATCCTGGGAGTGGGAATCGGAGGACATATGGCGGCCCCTCGCTACTTGTATCTGAACGGCAGGCTTGTTCCCGACGGCGAAGCGCTCATTCACGTCCAGTCCGCGGCGGTCAAGTACGGGACGTCGGTATTCGAAGGCCTGAGGGCGTACTGGAACGATCGGCAGGGAGAACTGTACGTTTTTCGGCTCGGCGAGCATATCGACCGGCTCTACCAATCGCTGCGCATGATGCGGATGGAGCACACGTTCACGCGAGAGCAGATTGCCTCGTCCATTCTCGATGTCCTACGCAAGAACGAGTACCACGAGGATGTCCACATCCGTCAGACCGCGTACGTCGAGGCCGACGGCGGGATGGACGCGACC
>JBGPNN010000046.1:0-17795 GCA_041487495.1 bacterium | reverse complement strand
ATACGCTGAACCTGGCCGATGAGGGCAGTCCATTGAGAGGAGGTTCAAGAGGAGTGAAGTGGTGCCCCCAGCGGGATTCGAACCCGCGTCGCCGACTTGAAAGGCCGGTATCCTAGGCCTACCTAGACGATAGGGGCAGACTGTTTTTCAGTATAGCATCATCCTCACAACGATCCCCGCACGGCCCCGCCATCGACTTGAATCGCGCACCCGGTGATGAAACTCGCGCGTTCCGACGCCAGGAAAACGGCCAGGTCGGCGAACTCCCGAGGCTCACCCAAACGGCCGAGGGGAATTTGCGACAGCCAGAGGCGCTGCCGGGCATCCTCGACCGACATGTTGTCCCGCGCAGCATACTGCTGCGTGAGTTCGGCCAGCCGGTCGGTCGCGATTGGCCCCGGGCAGATCGTGTTCACCAGGATATTGAACGGCGCCAGCTCGATCGCCTGGGTCTTGGCGAGACCGACGACGGCCAGGCGCACGGCGTTGGACAGCGCCAGGTTGGGAAGCGGCTGCTTGACGGTGAACGAGGTGATATGAAGGATCCGTCCCCATCGCTGCTGCTGCATGACCGGGATGACCGCCCGGCAGAGGCGTACCACCGAGAGTAGCAGCGTCTCGACGGCGCCGGTCCACTGCGCATCGGTCAGCGACGCGGTGGGGCCGGACGGCGGCCCACCGGCATTGGTCACCAGGATGTCGATCCGGCCCCAGCGGTCGAGCGTCTGCGTCACCAGCCGGTCGACGTCCCCGGCCCGGCTGACATCCGCGGTGACCGGCAGGACCTCGCCCCCGGATGCACCACAGGCATCCGACTTCGAGATCTCGTCCGCCGCGCCGGTGATCGCATCGCTCGAGCGCGCGCAGATGGCAACCCGCACCCCTTCGCCGGCGAGACCTTCGGCGATCGCCCGGCCCAGCCCACGGCTCGCTCCGGCGACAACCGCCACTTTCCCCTTAAGCCCCAAGTCCATGTGGGAAGCCTCCGGCATCGATCGAATTGCGCTGCGTCGAATCGCGGTGGGTCGTGACTTGGCGACGGGCGCGCGCATCTCCTGCCCGTCAGCCCGTGGTGCCGCTAATCCAGATGATGCTTCGCCGGAAGGCTGCGAGGCGTGCCTTCGCAAGGGGCACGTGCGTCTCCCTGCCGTCGTCCAGCAGCAGGCTGTGCACGTGACGGGACCAGGGGACCACTGCCCGGACACGGTGGAGGTTGACCAGGTAGGCGCGATGCGTGCGTAAGAACCCGTGGGGGACAAGCATCTGCTCGAGCCGGTCCATCGGCGCGCGGAGGGGATGCGTGCCGTCGTCGGTGTGCAGCAGGCAGCGCCGCTTCCTCGCCTCGACGAATCGGATCGCCTCAGGCGCCAGGGCCACGTGGTGGTCGCCGGAGGGAACGAAGATCCTGGACAGCGCTCGCGCCGGTTCACCACCGCCCAGCCGGGACCGCACGCGCCGCACCGCCTCCTGGACCCGCGCCGCGGTCAATGGCTTGATCAGGTAGTCCGCGGCATCGAGAGCGAATGCCTGCGCGGCGTAATCAGGATATCCGGTCGTGAATACGATCTCGGGTCGCGCGCCCTCGCGCAGCCGCTGTGCCACATCGAGGCCATCGAGATCAGGCATCCGCACGTCGAGGCACAGGACGTCGGGCCTCGCCCGCGAGACGGTGGTCACCGCTTCGGGACCGGTCGCGCATTCGGCGAGAATTCGTACGCGGCAGGCCCCGAGCAGTGTCGCGAGGTGCCACCGCGCGGCGGCCTCGTCGTCGGCGATGACCGCGCGGAGCACGGAGGCCGTCACCTCCGGCGCTCCTGTGCAAAGAGCGCCGGCATGCTGACGTAGGCGACCGTCCCAACACCCAGGTGTCCCAGCAGCCGCACGCGCGCCCGCGCGCCCCACAGGGCGGCCAGACGCAGCCGCACGCTGGTGAGACCCCATCCTGTCCGGGTCCTGAGAGCGAATGGACGCTGTGGCCCGAGGCCGTCGTCGGCCACGGCGATGTGCAGCATGCCGCGCGTGATGCGGCCGGTGATGCGGACCCGGCCACCGGTGGGTCGCCGTGCAATGCCGTGCAAGATGGCGTTCTCAACCAGCGGGTGCAGGATGCACGGTGGCACCAGCGCGCCCATCGCCTCCGGCAAAACCGCGACCTCCACTCGGAGGCGCCCACCCAGACGCGCCCGCTGCACGGCGACGAACGTCAGCGTCAACCGCAGTTCCTCGGCCAAGTGCACCAGGGGCTTCGCGTTCCCAACAAACTCGTGCAGGTATCCGGCAAATTCGCCGAGTAGGTCCTCGGCAATCTCCGGCCGGCGGCGGATGAGCGCGCCGACCGTGCTGAGCGTATTGGCCAGCACGTGGAGCTGGGTCCGTCCCTGGAAGACGGCGAGGAAACGCACGGCGGCATCGATGGACGCGATCCGGCCTCGCAGACGCATGTGACCTCCTGTGAGGTCCGGACCGGGGACCTTCACGGCGGGCTCCGATCCATCACTCCGCCCGCAGCAGCTGCGGCCGAATCGAGAGCGCGCTCGCAAAGGTAGCTGATCGGTTCGGGGAGCCGGGGGCGTGCTCCTGCCAGGTCCTCGCCCTCGGGTGGCAACGCAGGATCGGTTCACCGGCAAAGAACCGGCGCAGCCTGACCAAACCCCTTGTCTGGATTTCGACGATCCGGGTGATCGAGAGCGACAGGCGCGCCGCGACTTCGCGGAGGGGCAACTGATCGATGAACCGCAGTACCAGGACCTCCCGGTCCCGCGGTGGGAGGGCCTCCAGACCGCGCCAGACCTGCCGGCGTAGGTCGGCTTCCACCGCAAGGGCCTCTGGTCCGTCCGCCTCGTCGGCGGGCACTGTCAGCGCCTCGTCGAGTTCGAGGAATTGGATGCCCGCCTCACGGTTCCGGCCCCGGCTGTCGCTCCGCACGAGATAACCGGCCGCCCGGGTTTCAGCCGCGTGCGCGCGAGCCGGCCAGCCGAATTTCTGCGCGCGCCGCAACGTCCGGGGTAGCGGATCGCGCCGGCGGAGTCCGTCGATCATCGCGCCGCGGATGCGGTGTCCGGCGTAGGCGGAGAACGCGACACCGCGGGAAGGATCGTACTTGCGAAGCGCCTCCATGAGACCGATCACCCCATCACTGATCAAGTCGTTGAATTCCACCACGTTCGGTAGCCGGCGGCTCACGGCTTTCGCGATCGCCCCGACAAGCGGCAGATACACATCGACACCGGCCGTGGCCGGCGAGGTCTCCCCCATCGCGCACCCCCTGGCCCGCAGCGGGTCATGTCGTGCTGCGGCCGTCCAGAGCATGCCTCAGTGGAGTCGAGCAACGATCTTCCTCGCGTACGACAGGGGAAAATGCGGCGCGGAGCGGTGCGGCACGCGACTCGTCGGGGCATCCACGGTATCATAAGGATGCCGCGGCCCTCAGGCCCGGCGGGTTCGCGCTTCTGAAAGGGGCAATGGCACATGCGGCACGTGATCGACGGAACGGCGCTGGGCTACGCGGTCGAGGGCCAGGGACCGCCGATCGTTCTCCTCCATGGGTTTCCGCTCAACCGCACGATGTGGAGCGCTCAAGTCGCGGTCCTGCGCGAGCATTTCACGGTGATCACGCCCGATTTCCGCGGGTTCGGCGAATCCGACCCTCCAGGAGACCCGGCGCATACAACGATGGACACCTATGCCGGGGATGTCCTTCGGTTGCTGGATGCCCTGGCCCACGCCAGGGTGATCCTGGGGGGACTCTCGATGGGCGGCTACGTGCTCTTCCGGGTGCTGGCGCGCGCCGCCGACCGGATCGGCGCGCTGGTAATCGCCGACTCCCGAGCCGGGGCAGATTCCGATGAAGGCCGCCAGCGCCGCCACGCGGCGATCGCCAGGATCCGCGGTGAGGGCACCGCGGGGTTCCTCACCGATTTTGTCGCCGGGCTTGTGGGATCGACGACGAAGTCACAGCGGCCCCGCGTCGTAGAGGCCGTAAAGCGGATCTGCGGGTCGCCGCCGGAAAGCGCGCTGAGCGGCGCCTTGGGCGCCATGGCCTCGAGGCCGGACAGCCGGCCGCTGCTGGCGTCGATCGCGGTGCCCACGCTCGTGCTCGTGGGCGATGAGGACACGCTGACGCCGCCGGACGCGGCGAAGGAAATGGCTTCAGCGATCCGCGGCGCCCGGCTCGTGACGATCCCGGCCGCCGGACATCTGTCGAATCTTGAAGCCCCCGAGGCCTTTAATAAGGCGCTGCTGGACTTCGTGCGGACGCTTTAGCGGCTGAACGCTTAGCCCCGCCGATCCAGGGGGACATACGTTCGATCCACGGGCCCGGTGTATTCAGACATCGGCCGGATCAACCGGTTGTCATCGTACTGCTCCAGCACGTGCGCGGCCCACCCCGTGATCCGGCTGACCGCGAACGTCGCAGTGTAGAGATCCATGGCGATCCCCATGTACCGGTAGACCGACGACGAGTACAGGTCGACGTTCGCAAAGATCCGCCGCTGCGTGGTCGTGACCTCTTCGAGTTTGCGTGTGAGCTGATACCAGCGGGGATCGCCGGACCGTTCCCCCAGCCGTTGGGACATCGGACGCAGAAAACGGGCGCGAGGATCTTCTGTTCGATAGACGCGGTGGCCGAAACCGGGGATCTTCTTCTGGGCGGCCAACATCTCCATGACCATCGGCTCGACGCGCTCCACCGCGCCGATGCGCTCGAGCAGCCGCATAACCTCTTCGTTGGCGCCCCCATGCAGGGGGCCCTTGAGCGTACCGATCGCCGAGGTGATCGCCGAGTACAGGTCCGACAGCGTGGCCGCGGTCACCCGGGCCGAAAACGTGCTGGCGTTGAACTCGTGGTCGGCGTGTAGGATGAACACGACGTCCAGGGCCCGGGCCACCTCCGGGTCGGGCGCGGTTCCCTGCAGGAGATAGAGATAGTTGCCGGCATGGCTGAGGTCAGCCCGCGGCTGGAGCGGCGCGGCGCCCGTGCGCAACCGGTGGAAGGCCCCGACGAGGGCCGGAATCTGCGCGGTCAGACGAATGGCCTTGCGCACGTTGGCCTCACGTGAGTTGTCAGCGGCGTCGGGATCGAAGTGCGCCAGCGCCGAGACCAATGTGCGCAGCATGGCCATGGGCTGCGCGCCGGTCGGGATCTTCTTCAGCATGTCCACAACGGGTGCCGGCAGGGTCCCGGCGGCGTGCAGATCACGTTTGAGCCCCTCCAGCGCCGCGCGGGCCGGCAAGTCGCCGTGCCACAGCAGGTAGGCCACTTCTTCAAACGTGGACTGGTTTGCGAGATCGTCGGCGTCGTAGCCCCGGTAGACGAGGCGACCCTTGACGCCATCGATGAAACAGATCGAGGATGTCCCGGCGATGACGCCTTCAAGCCCTTCGGTGGCCTTTGCCGGACCCGGCTGTGTGGACACCGCTATGACCCCGCCGCCCCCGCGTGCTTGCGATCGAGGTCGTGGAACCGGCCGTGTTCCCTATGGAAGAATAGTTCCAGATCGGCCACGGGGCCGTTGCGGTGCTTGGCGATGCGGATCTCGGCCAGGTTCTCCTTGCCCTCAGCGCGGGCCTTGGTCTGATCGTAGTAATCCTCGCGGTAGATGAACAGGACGAGATCGGCCACTTGCTCGAGCTCGCCACTCTCCCGCAAATGCGACAACTGCGGCCGCCGGCTGCCCGTAGCTTCTACCACCCGCGACAATTGCGAGATCGCGATCACCGGAATATCCAGTTCCTTCGCCAGCGACTTGATCGACCGCGCGATCTCCGAGACTTCCTGCGTGCGGTTCTCCGCCCGTTTGTAGGATTGGATCATCTGCAGGTAGTCGATAATGATCAACCCAAGCCCATGCTCAGCCCGCAGCTTGCGCGCCTTCGCCCGCATCTCGATTGCCGAAATGGTGGCCGAATCATCGATGAAAATGGGCGCCTCGGAGAGCCGCCCCATCGCCTCGGCCAGACGTGGCCAGTCCGTGTCGGTCAGATAGCCGCTGCGCAGCCGGGATGAGTCGACCTGCGCCTCACTACACAGCATCCGTTGGACCAGCTGTTCTTTGTTTGTCTCCAGGCTAAAGATCGCCACCGGCATCTTGTGATGCAGCGCCGCCCCCGTGGCAATGTTGAGCGCGAACGTCGTGTTGTGCACGCAGACATCGTTCGCCACGAAGTTGTGCGTCTCGGGCACAGTGAGATCGTACACCTGATAGGCGCCAATCTCATCGATGGTGACGACTTCTTCCCACATGACGTCGATCTCTTCGATCAACGACCGCTGCGCGTTGCGCGCCCAGCGACGCAGTTTCTCCCACCCGAAGACGCCGACCTCGCGGAATAACGCCGGCGCCGCTGACACGCCCAGCGTCAGCATCGCGCCATCGCGCGCGGCCGGGACACCGAATCGAAGCAGCAGGTGCTGCACTCCTCGCGCGCAGCGTTCCGAGGGCATTGGGACCTGCACCCGGTAACCGTCGGGGTGCTCGCTGACCTCGGCCACGCTGCCCAGCAGCCGGTTGAGGAAGAGCGTGAGTTTTTCGCGACGCAACGCAAACACGCACGCGGGGATCGAGCGGACCACCGGCGCGTGCGCCAGTTCGGGATACCGCCACAGGAGATCGGTGACCGCCGCGCCTCCTTCGGCGCCGCCCCCGATGCCGGAAGCCGCCTGCGGATTGCGCGACGCCGCCAGGATCGCTTCGGCCGCCGAAGCCGCGTCGGCGAAATCCTCGGCCACCCGCGGATTGGCCGGCAGCCGGCCGCTGCACAGATAGGCCAGCAATTTCACCTCGTGATCGGGCAACTCGGCGCGCCCAAAGACCGGTAGCCGCCGGGGTACTGCGATCAACGCGCCGGGCGTGAGTGCTCCCAGTGGCTCCCAGCCGCTGGGTGTCAGGAATGGATGCGTTAGCGTCGTTTCGACTTCGCGGCCACCGCTCGTCCGCACGCGAAAGACCGGCTTGATACCGTCGTCGACGAAGAGGCTCGGGGCCGCGGGCACAAACCGGTAGTCGCGATCGAGGGTCAAGAGATGTGCCTTGCCCTGGGCGACCATCTCCTGAATCGTGCGGACCTCGCCGGTCGACGCATCGACGACCTCGGCGTCGAACTTCAGGCACTTGCCCATCGAGGGCCGCGCCGCGAGGATGATCAGGTCCGCCGGCTGTAGCCCCGACGTCAGGCGGTCGAGCTCCACGAATCCCGTGGGCACACCGCTGATCGTGCCCTTCTCCCGATACTGCTTATCGATCCGCTCGAAGGCGGCGCGGAGGACCTCGGGGATCGGCACGAAGTTCTGCCCGATGCGCCGGCTGGCGATACCGTAGACGAGTTTCTCGGCCTGGTCGACCAGCACCTCGACATCCTGATCTTCACGAAATCCCATGCCGACGATATTCGTGCCGGCCGTGATCATCTGCCGCAGCATCGACTTCTGCACGATCAGACGGGCATAGTATTCGACGTTGGCCGCGGTGGGAACTGCGTGGAGCATCGAGGTCACATAGGCCGCGCCACCGACATCATCGATCTGGCCCTTGCTTCGCAGCCGTTCGGTGACGCTGACGAGATCGGCGGGTTCGCCACGCTCGAATAGGTTGGCGATGATCTCGAAGACCTTCCTGTGCGCGTCGCGGTAAAAATCCTCGGGCCGGACCAGTTCGATGACGCGGGCGATCGCATCGCGTTCCAGGAGCATCGAGCCCAGGACGCTCTGCTCGGCCTCCAGGCTCTGTGGCGGGACGCGCTCAGATGGTGTAACAGCCATAGCGAACTCCAGTTCGGTATACCAGCGGGCTCATACTAACGAACGTATGTACGGTGCGTCAAGCCCTCGCAGCAGACCGATTAGCATTGTTGAGTGGTTTGGCAGTCGCCTGTGTATTACCTTCGGGGGAAGTTGCGAGTAACAGAGATTCTGTGCCGGATAACCAGGGGCAAGACCTGTGGGTAGACTGGGAGTAACTCAGCGGCCTCCGATGACGTTCAGATCGATGCGAACCACGACGCCGGGACGCACGCGGACGGGAACCTTGTAGAAGCCCTCGGCCTTGATGGCATCGTCGAGCTCGACCTGCTTGCGGGACACGGCGAATCCCTTCCCGGTCAACGCGTCGGCGATCTGCTGCGCGGTTACCGATCCGAAGAGCTTGCCGCCCTCGCCGGACTTGCTGCGGATTTCCAGGACGAGGCCCTCCAGGCGCTTGACTTGCGCCTCGGTTTCCTCACGCTCGCGGGTCACGCGCCCCTGGGCGGCGCGAGAGCGTTCCGTGAGGGTCCGCATCGCGCCCTCGGTTGCTTCGACGGCCAGCCCATGTGGGATCAGGTAGTTGCGGGCGTGGCCCTCTTTCACCTCCATGACGGTGTTGGCCTTCCCGGTCCCGGGAAGATCCTTGAGCAGGATGACTTTCACGACCTGGCTCCCGATGCTGTCGCGCGGCGCCCCCACCGATCGCGGACCTTCCATGATGAATCAAGGATGCCGAGCATCAACAATACGAGGTTGATGATCGGCAGGGCTGAGGACAAAACGACGGTGATGACCACTCCAATTGTCCGCTCGACGGGTCTCATCTCGAGATTGCCGAGGATGACCCACTCCGTGAGCACACCCTGCATCATGAAGGCGCCCATGGAGAAGAGCACGACGCTGACCGACGCGGACTCGAGCCACGGCACACCGAGGCGGCCACCGGCCACACCGAGCAGCAGACCGATCACGGGAACCCATACGGCAAGATCGGGCAACCGCCAGGCCCGGATGGGCGGCAGCGCCTCCAGACGATAGCCGAAGCGGGCCAGTACACGCCGGCACACTTCGTAGTTCAGCCACGCGGCAGAGGCCGACCCGGCGATCAGCATCCCAGGCAGCAAGTACGGCACGTATTTGCTGAACTCCGCCAGAGGCGCCAGCGCCGCTTCGACCTGGGCCTTGGGCATGCCGAGCTTTGTGTAGATGCCGGTCCACGTGGTGACGGCGTCCCGCGTGGCATCCGCGATTTGCTTGGACATATCGGCCAGCCTCAGGCGCCCGCCACCCATCAAGCCGAGGAAGCTGAGCACCATCGACGCGAACGACACGACCGCGGCCAGCGCCACGATACGGCCGGCGGGCCATCCGCGCTGCGCCCCGAGCCCCAGGACAAGTCCCAGAGGCGCGAACCCGAGCAGGATTGTCGCGCCGACGAGGGGTCCAGCGAGGGCGGCGCCCACGAGCACGCTCGCCACGGCCGCGAGGACGGCGAGCCTCAAGCCGTGGCGGATGACCAGCACGGCCAGTGGGAGCGGGCACAGATACGCCGCCACGACGCCGACCAGCGGCACGTAGTTGCTGGCAGCCGCGAAGATGGCCACTAGCGCCGCGAGCACAGCGCCCTCGGTCAGCCCCTGTGTTCGAAGACGGGCGGCCGGCATCACCGCGTGAGGAGCGGGTCGGTCAGGATCGGAAACCGACAAACCTCCTGATCCGTCGGGTAGACGGGAGCGGCGCTACTCCCCGGTATACGGGAGCAGGGCCAGTTCGCGCGCGCGCTTGATCGCGACCGCCAGCACGCGCTGATGCCTCGCACAGTTGCCCGAGATCCGCCTGGGCAGGATCTTCCCTCGGTCGGTTACGAAGCGCCTGAGACGCAACTGGTCCTTGAAATCGATCTCCTTCACCTTCTCGACGCAAAAGGCACAGTTCTTGCGCTTGGGCCTGCGGCCCCGCCACTGTTTCTTGGGTGTCTCAGGCATGCGTTGCCTCCATTAGAACGGCACGTCCTGCTCGGACTCCTCCGCGAACTCCTCGCCCTGCGCCGGCGCGACTCCGGCGGGCACGCCTGTCGCCTTGCGGTCGAGGAAGCGCACACCATCGGCGACGACCTCGGCAACCTTCCGCTTCTGACCGTCCTGTGTCTCGTACGAGCGGATCTGCAGTCGGCCCTCGACGGCCACGAGCCGTCCTTTGCTGAGATGCTGGCTCACCTGCTCGGCGAGTTTGCGCCAGGCGACGATATCGATGAAGTCGGTGTCTCGCTCACCGGCCTGGTTGGTGAATGGACGGTCCACGGCCAGGGTGAACTGGGCCACGGGCTGGCCGCTGGGCACATACCGCAACTCGGGGTCGCGGGTCAGGCGGCCGATCAGGATAATCCGGTTCAGCACAACACTCCCCCCCCTTACGGGCCAGCGGCCCGCCTAGTTTGTCCCCGGAGTCCCGGGCTGCTCTGGTTCAGGTTGCGCTGGAGTGGCCGCGGGGGGTGGCGGAGGGGTGGGCTGTGCTGCAGCCTTCTGCGCAATCGATCCGACGGCCTGAGTGACCGAGGCGCGCAGGACGTGTTCGGTAATTCTCAGCGTGCGCTTGATTTCAGGAATGCCCTCACCGGGTACGGAGAACCGCACGAACACATACAGACCCTCACGATAGCGCTGGATCGGGTAGGCCATCCGGCGCCTGCCCCAGGTGTCGGTGTGCTCGATGGTGGCGTGTTGCTCGGCGAGACGCTGGGCCACCCGTTCGACGACGGCATTCAGCGTCTCCGTGTCGAGATCGGGCTTGACGATGTACACGAGATCATAGCTTCGCAATGCAGCCCCTCCTCCTCTGGACTTCCGGGTCCGGGGTCACGGATCCGGAGGGCATTCGCCCGCGGCCCTCCCCTCGATGGGCATCGAAGGAGGGCAGGAGGAACGCGCGCCCACCAGCAAGCGGGAACCCGCGCGTTCTACAAGCGAAGCCAATTCTATCATCGACCCTGGGGGGGTACAAGTACGGGGGGACCGGTCGAGAACCGAAACGTGATCACGTCGCCATCGGCCACGACGTAGTCCCGGCCCTCCAACCGGACCGTTCCTCGGTCCCGCGCCGCGTGCAGGCCCCCCGCGTCGACGAGCGCATCCCACGCGATCACCTCGGCGCGGATGAAGCCTCTCGCCATGTCGGTGTGAATACGGTCGGCCGCGTCGACGGCGCGCGTCCCACGCGGTATCGGCCACGCGCGCACCTCGTTCGACAGCACCGTGAAGAAGCTAATCAGTCCAAGCAGATCGAAGCTGGCGCGGATCAATCGCGGCAGGCCGGGTTCCGCGAGCCCCACCGTTGCCAGGTAGGCCCGGGCCTCCTCGTCGGGCAGGTCGCGCAGTTCCGCGTCTAGACGCGCGGCCAGCGCGAGACACCCCGTGCCCTGCCGGCGAGCCAGCGCCTCGAGTGCCGCCGCGGGCGGCCCGCCGTCTGGCAGGGCGGCCTCGTCAACGTTCGCGACATAGAGCACCGGTTTGGCGGTCAGCAGTCGCAGCTCGCGCACGGCGTCCGCGACGCTTTCTTCGATAGTCTGACGCCTTGCGGGAATGCCCTGGGCCAGACGTTCGGCTAGAGATTGCAGCGCCGCGGCCTGCGTCCGGGCGGTTGTGTCTCCCGACTTCGCGCGGCTCCGGGCGCGGTCGATCGCCCGCTCGACGGTCTCCAGGTCCGCCAGCGCCAGTTCTGTCTCGACGAGCTCCGCGTCGCGCACCGGGTTGAGCTCGCCCTCGGCGCGCGCCACGTCGCCTGCGGCGAAACACCGTACGACATGCACGATCGCGTCAACCTCGCGAATGTGGGCGAGGAACCGGTTACCCAGGCCCTCACCCTTTGCGGCGCCCGGCACCAGCCCCGCGATGTCGATGAACTGGATCGTCGCCGTCACAATTCGCTCGGGGTGGATGAGGCCGGCTACGGCGATGAGTCGATGATCGGGCACCGCGGTCTGACCAAGGTTGGGATCAATCGTCGTGAACGGATATGGCGCGACCGCCACGCCTGCATGGGTCAACGCATTGAACAACGTGGACTTTCCCGCGTTGGGCAACCCCACCAGCCCGAGCGCTAGGCTCATGGAGAACAGCTTCTACATCGGGGCGTCAGGCTCCGTGCGCGACGTGCACTTTGTTGCCGCCGGACCGTTTCGCCATGTACTGGGCCCGGTCCACGGTCTCGACCAGCGCGTCGACGGTGTGGCCGTCGCCGGGGAAGGTAGCCACGCCCACGCTGAGTGTGACGGTGGTAATCACCTCGGCGCCCAGGATCAGCGGATAGGCTTCGACGGCGCGCCGGAGTCGTTCGGCGGTTTCCTGGGCCGAGGCCTTACTCGCGCCCGGCAATACGACCATGAACTCGTCGCCGCCGTAGCGGGCGACGATGTCGGATGGCCGGCTGCCGCGCCGGAGCTGCGTCGAGACGGTGCGCAGCACCTCGTCACCGCTCTGGTGCCCATACGTATCGTTGAACCGTTTGAAGTGGTCGATCTCCAGCATGATCAGCGACAACGGCTGCTCGTCGCGGCGCGCGCGCTCGAGCACGCGGTCCATTGTTTCGTAGAGGTACCGATGGTTGTACAACTCGGTGAGACCGTCGGTGATCGCCAGGCGCCGGGCGTGCTCATAGAGGTGGGCGTTCTGGATCGCGATCACCGCGTACGACGCGAGCGTCGTCAGCATGTGCACGTCACGCGGCCCAAAAGCCGCCAGCCGGGCGGATTCCACGTTCAGCACGCCCAAGACTTTGCCCTCGGCGATCAACGGGACGGCCAGCTCGGAACGCGTGCGCTGATCGGTCCGGTGATAACGAGAATCCTGCCGCACGTCGTCGACGACCAGGGGGGTCCCGGTGCGCGCGACCCACCCGGTGATTCCGATTCCGGGCGGGAGCCGCTCACCGATTGTTTCCCCGTGACCGTAGGACGCCGACACCGAAAGCTCACCGCTGTCCTGATCGACCAGCATCAGCGCGCCGTTATCGTAGCCGAATGCGCGGCACGTCACAGAGACCAGGCTGTCCAGCAATGTGGGCAGGTCGAGCGTCCCACTGACAGATTTCGCGGCCTCGTAGAGCACCTGCAGCTCGTCATGCGCCTTCCGCAGTTCTTCATAGAGCGAAGCGTTCCGTACCGCCACGCTGAGCTGTTGGCCGAGCGCGATCAGCAACTCGAACATCTGCGGGGTCACCGGGCGCGAGGCGGTCCCGTCGACGAGGATCACGCCGGTGGTCACGCCGTCCTGCAGGATCGGCACGGCGGCTCGCGCCGCGGTGTCGAAGGAGCGGGTGATATCATCGGGGTCATCGCGTGCCCTGGTAAGATGCTCCGGCCGCCCGGCCCGCACCACGCGGCCGAGGAGACCCGTCGTCGCCGGCAGGTCGGGCGGGAGTTCGGGCGACCCGACCTGAGCGGCGAGACGCAGCCACGATCCCTCGACGCGGTAGACGGCCACCCGCGGCGCCTCGGTCGCGGCGGCCAATTCGCTTGCCGCGGTCCGGAGGATCTCGGTCAGATCCAGCGAGGCGCTCACCGATCCAACGATCCGGTTGAGCAGGATCACCTCTTCACGCCGTCGCTCGCTTTGGACCAGCAGGATCGTATGCTTTGCCGCGACCGCGGCCTGGTCGGCAAACGCTTCGGCCAGCCGCAACTGGTTGGGCGGAAAATCGTACGGCCGATCATGCAGCAGCGCCAGCACCCCCAGCACTTCGCCCTGCGAGCGCAGCAGGATGAAGGCGCCGGACTTCAGACCTTCGGTGGCCGCGGCGGGGCGCAGTCGTCCCATCCGAAGGTCGCTGGGCAGATCGGGCACGATCAGATGGCTGGATCCCTGGGCCATGAACCCGCCGATGCCCGCCCGGAACTGTTGCCGCAGGCTCTGCGCAAACTCGTCTGAGAGCCCGCTGAACAACGCCTCCGCGAGGTTGCCCTGCGCGTCCCACGTCAACAGCGCACAATGCTGGATCGCGAGCACATCGTGCGCGGCCTCCGCAATCACCTGAAAGATCTCTCGGAGGTTTTGTGCGCCGCTCAGCCTGCCGGCGATGCTGGCCATCGCTTCCATCTGCCGCATTTGCATCGTGGTGGCCGCGTGCACTTGAGCGTTCTCGATGGCCACGGCCCCCTGCGCGGCGATGGCCTCGATCGTCGTGATCTCCATTGGGGTGAATGCCCGCGCCTCGGCGCGCACCACAGTGAGCGCGCCGATCGGCCTGCCCTGCCGCATGAGCGGCGCGGTGAGCACGGAGCGCGCCTCGGGCAACGACCGCAGCGACGGGCAGGGGCTGGGGGCAGCCTCCAGATCCGCACACACCACCGAACGCCGATCGCGGAATGCCCGAACCGCCTCGTGCAGCTCAGGCATATCAGAATCTACTCGAGCCCGCAGGGTCTTGAAGTCGGCGTCATCGGTACCGTAGGCCACCTGCCCGTAGAGCTCGCGGGCGCGCTCGTCGTGAAGCGACAGAAACGCGTAGCGGGCGCCAAGCGTCCCGGCCGCCTGCACGACGAGATGGCGGTAGGCTTCATCGGGATCGAGCGTGCCGCCGGCCTGGAGCCCGAGGTGTTGCAGGGCGGCCAGCCGTTCGACCTGTCGCTGCGTCTCCTCAAACAGGTGGGCGTTCCGGATGGCCAGCGCAGCCTGCCCGACCAGGGTGGTCACCAGACGTTCGTGCCGCTCGGTGAAGTAGTTGCGTACGCCCTTCGCCAGGACGATCGCTCCCCACAGTTCCCAGCCACTCGTGATCGGGACGACCAGCGCCGAACGCACCGCGCCGCGGCCAAACACCGCCTCGGCACGCGGGCTGCGCCGGGGTTCGCGCTCGTAGTCGGCAACGCGCACGGCCCGGCCGGTGCGCAGCACGTGCGCGGTGATGCCGTCAGGCTCCAGTTCCCTGGCGTGTGACGTTCCCCCGGGGCCACGGTAGTGGGCGAGCTGCGGCTCGGTTTTCCCCGGCGCCCGCAGGTAAATGAGAGCGATGTCGGTCGCCACCAGCCGCTCGACGCCGCTCGCGATCGTCTGCATGATTTCCGGCACGGACGGGGTGCGGCTCATTTCCGTAGCCGTGGTGTATAGCACTTCCAGTTCCTCGGCGACCTGCCGGCGGCCAGCGTAAGCCAGGAGGGTCGCCGTCACCATGGCCCCGGGAATCGACAGGAGCAGCGCAGACGGCGGCAAGGCACGCGCCAGCACCAGCGCGACGATCGTACCAAACGAGAACAGGACGAACGTGTGTACCAGTTCCAGGGTCAGGTTCGCCCACAAGACGTCGACGAACGCCGCCCGACGGTCGATGGCGACCCGCGTCGAGACGAGGGTCGCGGAGATCAACACGAACACAAACGCCGCAAAGACCATGCCCAGCGTAAACAACCCGTCCGGGTGGATGAACGCTATCGGTTGGGTCCAGCGGCCCGGGCCGGGATTGACGATGTGCGTGAGCCCCCTGGCGGCCACCGTGGCGAGCATCACCTGTCCCGCATTGAACAGCGTGATCAACGACGGCCGCCGGTGCAGCACGCCGTTGCCCAGAATGATCCCGACACCCATGGCGATGGCGGCCGGCGGCGCGCCGTAGAGGACCAGCGCGGCCGCTGCCACGGCGGGGCTGATCGTCTGATAGCCACCGCCGGGCATGGGTAACATCAGCGCGCTGGTGGCAATGGCGGCGACGATCAGTAATGCGAAAACCCATGGCGAGGGCCAGGCGGCACCGGGCAGCGTGGCGGCCAGCGCACCGAACGCGGCGAGGACGACAACCCACGAAAATGCCGCGCCGTCTTCCAGCATACGATCCCAGAACCGGCGGAGCACCGTCACTCCCCTCAGGTTGGTTGGTGCGGTGTGTCTGCCCCTTCTCCCCGCCGGAGGAATGCCTTCACCCGGCGCTCAAACTTCACCCGCGGCATCAGCACACGGCGACCGCACTTCAAGCAGCGGATGCCAATATCCGCGCCAAGCCGGACGACCTCCCACTGGTCGCTGCCACAGGGATGAGTCTTGCGCATGCGCACGACGTCCCCCAGGACGACCTTCAGCACCGGCACGGTGCGAACGCCTCCTGTCCGGCCCGGGTATGTCGTTGCACAGGGGATGTGCCCAAGTTCGGGGCTAGCGAGTCGGGATCAGAGCGTCCACCGGGGCGAAGTCGTCCGACAGCACGGGCACGTCGTTGATGCCGATGGGCGTCGCATAGAGATTGCCCGCCGCGTCCAGGAACCGATCCACCGTGACCACCCGCCCATCGACGAGCGCTTTGGCCCGGCGGAGGATCTCGTCGGCCGGAAGCGCCGGGGCGTCGGTCCCGATGACGATGATGTTCCGGAGCGAGTTGGGCGAGCCGTATTGGCCGAAGTCGACCGGAAAGGCATAGACGGTCGCGAAGACCTGCCGGTATGTCTTGTAGATGGCGCGGAACAGCCGTGAATCGGGCCCGGCCAGCGCGCCGATGATGTTGGATGCCATCACCCCTCCCGGCGCGAGCCGCGACCGGGCCAGGACGAAGAATTCACGCGTGGCCAGATGGAAGGGGATCGTGTCTTTGAGATACGCGTCGGTCATGATGATGTCCTGGGGTTCCTGCACCAGGCGCAGATGCAACCGGCCGTCGCGGGCATCGACACGGAGCCGCTCGCCGATGCGCACATCGAAGTATTGCTGTGCGATCGTCGCGACCTGCGGGTCGATCTCGGCGACCTGCATCACGACCGTCGGATAGTCGGTGACGTAGCGCTCGGGCACGGTGCCGCCGCCCAGGCCGATCATGGTCACGCGCACGGGCCTGGGTACGAAGATGAGCGGCAGGTGCATGTAGTCCGCGTAGGCGAAGATCGTCCGCCGCGGCCTCTCACGGTCCTTCGCGCTCTGCCAATAGTTGTCGAGTTTAAGATAACGGATCGAGCCTTCGTCGGAAACCGTGATGCGATGATAGACGGTGTCCTTCGCGAAAATGACCGCTGACCGGGCGGGCGCGGGCTGCGCGACGCCGCCGGCGATCATCAGCACGATCAGACCGGCGCCCCCGGCCGCGGGCAGCAGCCGCCGGGAGGTCAGCCAGCCTAAGAGCGCCATGCCCATGAGCAGGAAGCCCATCACCGTGATGATGGCCCGTACACCCAGGTAGTTGATCAGGACGAACGACGTCAGCAGCGTGCCGGCGATGGATCCCACGGTACTCAGGGCGTAGAGTGACCCGGCGGTCTGACCCATCGTCGCCACCGCCCGGGCCCGTAGCCGCACCGCGAACGGCGAGACCATGCCCATCACGATGCTCGGTACCACGAACAGGGCGATCGCGCCGCTCAGCGGATTGAGCTGCGGCCCCATGTCGGCCCGCGCGATCGACTCCAGAACGGGAGCCGCGATGAGCGGGATCGGTACGGTCAGCAGCCCGGCCACAAAGACGATTCCAGCGAAGAGCGCGGGAGACGGGTAGCGGTCGGCGAGGCGCCCGCCGACCGCGTAGCCCACGCTGAGCGCGGTCAGGAAGACCCCGATCAGGCTACCCCAGACGTAGATTGAGTTGCCAAAGTAAGGCGCCAGCACGCGGCTGGCAATGATCTCCAGCGACAGCAACACGCCGCCGCTCGTGAACACGATGATCTCGAGGATGGCTGCAACCTCCGCGTACAAATCTGTCCACCTGATGCTCTCACGTTGCTACCTGAACGCCTAGCCCTAGAGGAGTACCCTCGTCAAGAAAGAAGTGCATGTTAAGTATGGCTACTCGTCTACCAGGGGTATACGAGGGTCGTTACGTACTACTCGCGGTCGGTGTGCTGGCGCTCTTGATCGTCCACACATCGAACCAGCAGTGGTCGACCGATGTCTGGGAACACAGCGCAGCTGTTCGGGAACTCTCCCTCCGTCCCTTCGCGCCTCGACATCCCCTCCTGGCCATGGATGCCCCGCATCACTCTTACTCGCTCTACATCTGGAGCGTCGCACAGGTGGTCCGGTGGCTAGGCCTCACACCGATCCAGGCCCTTTCTCTGATAGCAATGGCAAATGCCATCCTGCTGCTGACCTTT
>JBGPNN010000045.1:0-17817 GCA_041487495.1 bacterium | reverse complement strand
TCAGGCGCCGACTGGCTAGAATTGCGCAGGACGATCGGATATGCTCCGAGACCCAGGAGATCAGGTAAGCGCGAAGCCGTAGTGGTCGAGGATCCGTGCCAGGGTGGCCGGGTCGCCGGTCAGCCGTCCTATCGGCTGCGATTTGACGGCGGGCTTCGCCCGATCAAAGATCGCGACGGCTTCCTTTGAAGGATCGTGCCGGGGCCGGTACGCGATGCCGTCCGGTTTCAGCGGATGCCGCCATAGCGCCTGGGCCCACCGCTGGGCCAGCGCCCGGTCGCCCGACGCGAGCCGCGCGTCGGCGCCGATCTGCCGCAGGCCTTCCCCGGTGAGATCGACCAGCCGGAGGCGCCGCGTCGATGAGATCGAGGCCAGACATCGTTTCGCCAGATCGGCGCGGCTGACCAGCCGGACGTCGAGGGGGTCGCCGAACGTCTCGATGAAGGCGCAGAACACATCCTGGGCGGCATAGAGCACCCCATAGGCGCCGTCGGGCGCGTCGAAGCGATTGTCGCCGGTTCGGCCGAAGAACACGGCCGCGCGGCCGCATGCGTGGATGCGGATCCACGGCCCTTTGGATTCTTTGAGGGGCAGTGATCGAGCAGGCAGGTCCGCTGGCGGCTCGGGATGTGATCCGGGTTTAGGCCGCGCCATGCTCGCCATGCGTGCGGGCGGCTCGCACGACTTCGTCGATGCGCCCCTGGCGCAGCAAGTCGAGCGGTCTTGTTTCGCCCAGGCGGGTGTTGCGGCTCAGGAAGAATGCCGCTTGGACCCACGCGCTCGAGGTTCGAAGCGCCGCCAACACATCGGCCAGCCCCGGGAGCATCGCGCCGTCTTTGAACTGCCAGACCGGATACCGCTGCCGTGACCCGACGGGCAGCGCGAGCAACTGACCACCGCGCCGCTTCTTATCGACGGCCTGTCGGGACATCCCAAGCAGGCGCCCAGCGTCCTCCGCAGAGATCGTGCCGCCCTCGGCTTCGAGCAGCCGGCGTTTGACCTCGACGGCGCGGAGTTGCGCGGCCAGCAGCGGCGTGGCCCCGGTGACACGATGCAGCACCTCCGGCTGCAGCACCGCCGCCACCAGGATGCGCTCTTCGTCGTGTCCGCGAAGCAGCCGCCGGAGGTCGGCGCGCGGCATGGCGGCCAGTGAGCGGCTCAACGCGGCCACCCCGCGGGCCAGGGCCTCCGAGAGCAACTCGGCACCACTGCTGATTTTCCTGGGTTCGTGGCGTACGGCTGACACAGGTCAATCCTCCGATGCTGTTTACCTAGTTTACGTTATCTCACTATTGGAAACTCTGTCAACTCTGCTTACGGGCCGTAGATGCACGGCGTATAATCGAAGCGCGACGTTCGGGCCCGTCTCGCAGGCGCGGGCGTCGACGTGGTGCAATGAAGGGTCCTGGCCGTTCGCTGCTCTACCTGTTCGCCCTCGTGTTCCTGGGGGTCGGGACAGCGTTTGTCACCTACGCGATAGTCCGTACCCGGAGCAGCACCCCACCGAGGGCACGGCAGGCTGAGACTAGCAAGCCCACGCAGACGGTCACGCCCCCGCTCGTCCCCGGAGGTATCTCCTCCCCAGTCCGCAGCGAGACGCGCAGGGGCCTCGACGCGGCCGCTGCCCTCCTCAAGACCGGCAAGCTGCAGGAGGCGCAAGATCGCTACCTGGACGTCCTGTTGACTATGAGTTCCGAAAATCCGGAGGCCCTGGACGGCCTGGTCCAGGTTCGCCGGCGGGCCACCACCAACAACGCCGCGCTGCTGAAGCGGCAAGGCGAAGCCTACAAGGCTGCGGCAAGGCGCGGCGGCGGCGGCGAGCACTACACGTCGCAGGCCCTGTGGCTGCTGGCGCGCGCGTCGTACCTGGCCATCGCACAAATGGAACTCGAAGATAATGGGCGGAGCACGGCCGCCGCCCAGGCGCCACCGACACGCGCAGAGCAGTCGCCGCAGGCCTCGCGCGGAGCGAGGGGCCCCGCGGATGCCCGGTCGGGGTCTGTGGGTTCGCCCGAGGCACCCGTGCCGTCACCGCAAGTGGGGATGCCTACACCGTCCGGACCCGTGGGAGCGCCGCCGCCCTCCGACAACGACGGCCCCAAACTGACCGCGCGCATCGGGCCACTGGCCGAGGGCGATGACGCCGATCGCCTGGCCGCGCAACTTCAACGTGAGGGCTTTGCGGCGACGGTCGCGACCGAGACGTCCGAAGCGCCGCGTCGATACGTGGTCGTCTCCGAGCCAACCACACGGCAGACCGCCGAGGCGCGTGCGCGCAGCCTGGGGACGTTGGGGATCAAGACCTCGATCGTTGAACTGGATGACGGACACGTTCGGCTGCTGTTTGGCACGTCGTCGCAGGCGGACGAGGCGCGTGCACTCGCCCGGCAAGTCCGTGCCCGCGGCTATCCCGCCATCGTGGTCCCGGAGGGCGGGACCCTGTACTTCGTGCTCATCGGCCCGCACGCGAAGGTGAAGATGGACGAACTACTCGGCCGTCTGAGCACGGGGACGTTTCCCGTGGTGATCGCGCCCGCGCCTTAGAATCCCCGATTACGTTCGCGTCGTCAGATACTCCAGCAGCGTCCGCACGCCGAAACCGGAGGCGCCCTTGGACTGCGCGGGGGTGGTCCCTTCGTCACGCGACAAGTACGCCACCGGCGCGATGTCCAAATGCGCCCACGGCACGCTCCCGGCGAACTCGCGGATGAAGATCGCACCCTTCTGCGCGCCGCCGTGACGCCCGCCCGAGTTCTTGATATCGGCGATGTCGCTGCGCATGGCCTTCCGGTACTCCTCGTAGAGGGGCAGCGGCACCAGCCGCTCGCCCGCCCGGCCGGCAGCCGCGATCAGCCGGTCGACCAGACCCTGGTCGCTGCCCATCACCGCGGCCGCGAAGGGCCCGAGCGCCACCGACGCCGCGCCGGTGAGCGTCGCCAGGTCGATGATCTCATCGGGGTTCCCGCTCGCCAGGTGCGCGACGGTGTCGGCCAGGACCAGCCGACCCTCGGCATCGGTGTTGTTGATCTCGATCGTCGTGCCGTTGACGGCCGTCACGATATCGCCCGGTCGCATCGAGCGGCTGCCGACCGTGTTCTCGACCGCGGCGATCGCGCCGATCACCCGCACCGGAGGCGACAGCAGCGGCAGCGCGCGCATCGTCGCCAGCACCGCGGCGGCGCCGGCCATGTCGGTCTTCATCGTCTCCATGCCGTCGGCCGGCTTGATGTCCACGCCGCCCGTGTCGAAGGTGACACCTTTGCCCGCCAGCGCCACTGTGCGCCGCGGCTTCGAGGGCACATACTCGATCACGATAAACCGCGGCGTGTGCGCGCTGGCCGCGCCGACGTGCAGGATCACCTCAAGCCCGCGCTTCTTGAGATCCTGCGGGCCCCAGACCTGCACTTTGAGTTTGGTACCCCGCGTGACCCGGCGCGCCTCTTGCGCCATCGCCTCCGGCGTCATCACGTTCGGCGGCTCGTTGACCAGGTCGCGCGCGTAGTTCACCGCCTCGGCGATGACCTGCCCTCGGCGGCGGCCCCCCTCGATCGCACTGGCCTCGGCGCGGTTGGCGGCCAGCAGGTCAACGTTGACATCGGCCTTCTTCTCTTTGCGGTACTTTTGAAATGTGTACGTGCCCAGCAGCGCCCCCTCGGTACGCGCCGCGGCAATCGCCGCCGGCTCCCAGTCCTTTTGCTGCAGCGGCGCGAACGTGATCCTGCCAAGGTGGCGCTCCTGGGCTCTGCGCGCCACCGCCGCCGCGGCGAGCCGCAGCCGATCCAGGCTGAACGCGGCCCGGTCGCCCAGCCCCACGATCCCGATCCGGGCGGCGGGCAGACGACCGTGGGTGTGCACGACCAGCACCGTCCCGACCTCACCCGTGAAGCGCTCGTCTTGCAGCGCGCGTGCCAGATGGCCGCCCAGCGCCTGATCGGCCTTGGCGCCGAGGCCCTCCAGCCGACCCGGTGTGCTGAAGACGCCGATGGCCAGCAAGTCGGTGCGGTGAGTCATAGGATCGGCAACGACCACGCGAACCGTCACGGGCAGTCCCCCTCGTCAGGTGTCTACGGGCTGGTGGGCACGGCCTCGCGTGAGAGCGGAATCTCCCGCCCCACGCCGGACGCTTTCGCCCGCCGGTACAATAGTTCCATCGTCACGACGTCTTCCATGGCGATGCCTTGCGACTCGAACAGGGTGATCTGATCGTCCCCGGTCCGCCCGGGGATCTTCCCGGCGACGATGGCGCCGAGTTCGACCACACGCTCCCACACCGGATCACCGGCGTCGGCGGGCGCGATCAGATCCCCGCACTCGATCTTCGCCTGGTCCAGCGCATCGACCGCAATGATCTGGCAGCGGCGCACCGCCTCGGCGTCGAGCTCCCGTCGCGGGGCGCTGTTGGCGCCGGCCGCGTTCACGTGCATACCGGGCCGGAGCCATTCACCCCGCAGCACGGGTTCGCGCGCCGACGTGATGGTCACGACGATGTCGACGCCGGCCACCGCGTCCTCAGGGGTGTCGACGGCGACGACTTCCGTCCCCAACTCCTGCACCATCTCCGCGGCGAATGCCTCGCGGCGCTCTTCCGTGCGGCTGAAGACCTTCACGAGCGCGATGGGCCGCGCGCGCGTGATGGCCTGCAGCTGGCTGCGGGCCTGCCAGCCGGCTCCGATGACGCCCAGCGCCCCCGCATCCGCGCGCGCCATGTACTTCGTGGCGACACCGCTCGCGGCGCCGGTGCGGATCTGCCCGAGCCGGTCGGCTTCGACGATGAGCAGCGCCTCGCCATTTTTGAGACTATAGAGGATCGCCAGGAAACGCGCGCCCTCGCGCGTTACCGCGTACGACTTCAATCCCGCCACGCCCAACGCCGGGACCGCCGCATGCATCACGTTCAGCGCGCCGTCCGGCGTGATCGATCGACTGCGCGGCTGGTTGACGGCGCTGCCCTCGCCGAGAAACCGAAAGCCCTGCTCGACGGCGGCCATGACGTCGTTAATGGGCAGCAGCGCACCCACTTCGGCTTCACGCAGCCATAACGCCATGAACTCTCCAGTTGAACGCGACGCGGAAGCCGCGCAGGAATCGACACATACCGGCTTGTTCATGGTTCCCCAACCTCAACAGGCCTTCCTCTAATCCCCTTCAGCGGTTCGCGCCGCCCGACGAGGGGACGGGACCGCGAAGCGCGAAGCCCGTTGCCGGAGGATATCAATGACCGAACATTTGTTTGGTATGATCGGGGACCGGCGAGCGGCGCTCGTAGAGACCCGCCGGGATCTGCATGCCCACCCTGAACTTGCGCTCCAGGAGGTCCGCACGTCTGGGATCGTGGCCGACCGGCTGAGACGGGCCGGTCTTGAGGTGCGCACAGGGCTGGCACAGACGGGCGTGGTCGGCATCCTCAAAGGGGGGCGGCCCGGACGCACGGTGATGGTCCGCGCGGACATTGATGCCCTGCCCATTCAGGAGGCGGGTGACGCGCCCTACCGCAGCCAGCAGCCGGGCGTGATGCACGCCTGCGGGCACGACGGTCACACCGCGGTCGCGGTGGTCCTCGCCGAAACCCTCGCAGGGCTGAAGGACCGTCTCCCCGGCACCGTGGTGTTCACCTTTCAACCCGCGGAGGAGATCGTTTCCGGCGCGCTCCCGATGATCGAGGCCGGCGTGATGGATAACCCGAAGGTCGACGCGGTCGTTGGGCTGCACCTGTGGAACGACCTGCCTGCCGGGGCGGTGGGATTGCGTGCCGGACCGGTGTTCGCGGCGATGGATGAGCTCACGATCACCATCGAGGGGAGGGGGGGCCACGCCGGGATTCCCCACCAGGCGGCCGATCCCGTCGTCGCCGCCGCGCACGTCATCTCAGCCCTGCAGACGATCGTGAGTCGCGAGACGCCGCCGCTGGATGCGGCGGTCGTGACCATTGGCTCCATCCACGGCGGTACGGCGTTCAACATCATCCCGGACCGGGTCGAGATGCGGGGCACCGTGCGGACGTTCTCAAAGGAGGTCCGGGAGCACACGATGCGCCGCATCGAGGAGATCGTCACGGGGGTCGCGGCGTCGCTGCGCACCCGGGCGACGGTGACCGGCAGATTCGGATGCCCGCCCGTGAACAACGATCGGGCCATCACCGACGTGGTCCGGCAGGTCGCGGCGGGCGTCGTTGGCGGTGGCCACGTCGTGGAGATGCAGCCGACGACCGGCGCCGACGACATGGCCTACTTCCTGGAGCGGGCGCCCGGCTGCTACTTCGTCGTCGGATCCGCGAACCGCGCGCGCGGGCTCGACGGCCGGCACCACACCGCGCAATTCGATTTCGATGAAGAGGCCCTGGTCGTGGCCGCGAAAGTTCTCGGCGGCGCCACGCTCAAACTCCTCGGAGGTGACGTGTGAGCCGGCGGCTCGTGATGTATGCCCTCAGCGACTGACCCACCTGCGTGCGGGCGAGGCGTGCCCTCGTCACCCGGAAGGTGGACTTCGAAGAAATCGCCGTCGACGACGATGAAGCGGCGCAGCAGCGCGTCATCGCGCTCAGCGGCCAGAACACGGTGCCGGTCTTCGTGCACCCCGGCGGCCGCGTTGAAGTCGGGTTCGAAGGCGAACCAGGCTGACACATCTGACCGGCCGGGCCGTCGGCCCGGTCTTCGAACCGGCTTAGCGGTGCGTGTGCGGGAGTAAGATCGCCATCAGCGTCTCCAGGGCGCGCGGCGTCTGCGCGCTCTGCACGAGAAAGCCCTTCCAGGCCGCGCGGGCGCCATCGACGGAGTCGGTGAACACGGACGCGCCAAGCGGCGGCTCGGTCCACGGCAGGGCGTCGACCTGCAGCGCCGCTTCATCACAGTAGTCGAACGCCGCGTCCAGGTAGTCGCGCAGCGGCCGTCCGTCCAGCTCGGGAAGATCGGGCAGGGCACCCCAGCGCTCTCGATACGCCGACGCCAGGATCATCGTCAGCGCCGCGAGACCGCCCAGCGCCCGGACGCCGTCCCAGCGTGCCTGGATGTTGTCCGCCGCGACGCCGGTGGCCGCGGCGCTGACCGCGACGGCCTCGGTCGCGGTCGCGGCGAGGGTGGCGCCGATCGCACCGTGCAGCCGTCGGCGGGCATCCGTGCCGGACGCCGTCCGCGCCAGGATAGCCACCGCGGCCTCGCGCATCTTCAGCGCGTGGTCCGGTTTGGTAAACCGCGGCATCGTCACCTCGCGCATGAACAGGTCCCCGACGACAATGGGCAGTACCTCGGGCCGCTCAAAGCGCCGGGGATCGTCGGCCAGGCCCTCCGCAACCGCCCGGCGCATGCGCGTGCCGAACGGTCGCAGGGCCTCAACCACAATTCGCAAGGGGATAAAGACGAGGACGGCCCACACGATGAGCACGAAGATCCACCGGTCGAGGCCGTAGCCCAGAAGGTGCAGCACGCCAAGCGACGCCCCAAGACCCAGGACGCAGACGATGAGCAGGTAGCGGCCGAGCGTGTCGCGGACCGCGGTCTCGGCAAGCCGGCTGGCCAGCAGACGGACGTTGAGGGCGCTCACGCCGCCTATCGTACCATAGAGATTTCTGCGGAAGAATTCCGCGCTCCCGCGGGCGGCGCGATTGCGCGTCCATGCCGGTTCCGCCAAGATGGGGATAGATCGGTCAGGGGGGTGGGCGATGGTGCGATGGCTCGCGGCGGCGGTGATCCTCCTACAGGCTCCGGCGCTGCTGCCTGTGGGCGTGTTCCGCATCGAACCCGGTGAGAGCCGGATCGAGTTCGTCATGCGCGACAACCGCGGGGGATTCACGGGTACCACCGACCGCGTCGACGGCACCGCCACCGTCCGGACCGAGGGAGAGGCGTTTGCCGCGACGGTGGATGCCCGCGTCGATGCGCGTACCCTCGTGACCGGCAACGGGATGCGCGACGGCCAGATGCGTCGGGACTTTCTCCGGACCGATCAATTCCAGTACATCACGTTCAAGGGCACCGCGATCAACCGCACCCCGGTGAGCGCGTCGACGATCCACGCCGTCATGAAGGGGCAACTGACGATCCGCGATGCGACCCGCGAAGTGGAAATGCCGCTGGACGTGACCGCGCTGGCTGATGAATACCGCGCCTCAGGCGAGGTGGTGATCAAGCTGACCGAGTACGGCATCCCGATCCCGCGGTTCCTGATCTTTGTCGCCGAAGATGCCGTCACGGTGCGCGTGCGCATCCGGCTGAAGCGGTCTGGATAGGAGCGCGCGGCGCTCCGTCGAATCCTGGGCGGTATGGATGCTGCTATCGCTTATGCGCGCGAGCATCGCGCGCGGTTTGTCCGCGAACTCATCGATCTGGTCCGCATCCCCAGCGTCAGCACCGCGCCCGAACGTGCCGGTGACGTGGCGCGGGCGGCCCAATGGCTCGCCGCCCACCTGGAGTCCCTGGGCTTTGCGGCCCGCGTCGAGCCGACGGCGCACCACCCGGTGGTGCGCGCGGACTACCTGGCGGCCGAAGGCCGGCCCACGCTGTTGTGTTACGGGCACTTCGATGTGCAACCCCCCGACCCGATCGACCTCTGGCGGCATCCGCCTTTCGAGCCCGTCGTCGAAGGCGATACCCTGTACGCGCGCGGCGCGTCCGATGATAAGGGCCAGCTGTTCACCCACGTCAAAGCCGTGGAAGCGATCCTGCGCACCACGGGCCGGTTGCCGGTCAACGTGAAATTCCTCCTCGAGGGCGAAGAGGAGATCGGCAGCCAGTCGCTCCCCGCCTACCTCTCGAAGTACCGGCGGCAATTGAGCGCCGATGCGGCCCTGGTCAGCGATGGATCGCTCTTTGCCCCCGACCTACCGACGATCACAACCGGTCTGCGCGGGATGCTCTACACCGAACTCCACGTGACCGGCGCGCACCGCGATCTGCACTCGGGCCAGTACGGCGGCGCGGCGCCGAACGCCATCGGTGCCGCGGCCCAGATCGTGGCGTCGCTCAAGGATGCACGCGGGCGCGTCAAGGTCCCCGGGTTCTACGGTCGTGTGCGGATGCCCGAAGCGGCGGAGCGCGCGGCGTGGTCGCGCCTGCCGTTCACCGAGGCGGGATTCCTACGCGAGATCGGCACCGACGCGGCACCCGGCGAGCCGGGGTATGACATCCTGGACCGGCTGTGGGCCCGTCCGACGCTCGACGTCCACGGCATCGCGGGCGGGTTCACCGGCGAGGGCATGAAGACCGTGATCCCAGGGCGTGCCACCGCGAAGGTGAGCATGCGCCTCGTCCCCGACCAGCGGCCGGAGCGCATCTTCACGCAGTTCACGCGGTTCGTCCAGCGCGTGACCCCCCCCGGCGTGCGGGTAGAAGTGAAGCACCTGGCCTCGGGGGCCCCGGTCCTGGTCTCGCCGGATGCGCCACCCGTCCGCGCGGCCTCGCGGGCCCTGGAAGCCGTCTATGGGAAGCCTCCGGTCTACACGCGGAGCGGGGGCAGCATTCCGATCGTCGCGGGATTCTCGCAGATCCTGAAGATTCCGTCGGTGCTGATGGGCTTCGGGCTCCCCGACGACAACCTCCACGCGCCCAACGAAAAGTTTGCCTTAACCGACTTCTACCGGGGCATAGATACAGTAATTCGGTTTCTTCATTATTTTGGCGACGAGTCCTGACCACCCACTAAGCCCGGAGATTCGGCCGTCGGCCCTGGCCGCGCTGCCGTACCGGCCGCTCTACAAGCTGGCGGCGGGTGTCCTTGGATTCCTGGGGGCTGGGCTCATCGTCATGGCGCTCACCCACGGCGTCAGCGTCGCCTGGCGTACGTGGCTCCTCTTTGGAGCGATGTCCGTGCTTTCCGCGTTCATCGTGTTCCAGTTGCCCAAGGGCATCAGTTTCAACCCACAGAGTGGGATCACGCTAGCGGTGCTCTTCTTGTATGGCTGGCCGTCGGCGGTCTTGCTGACGCTGGTCAGCCTGGTCGTCTTCTGGCTGAGGGTGCGCCGGCCGGTCTGGCGCGCCACATACGACCTCGGCAATATCATGGCGAGTGTCAGTCTGGCGGCGGCGATCGCCCCCATGGGGATCGCCCGGGTCTCAGGATTTCGGTTCGAAATGTACATGCTCGCCGGCGGTGCGTATGCGCTGGCGAACACGATCTTCACCCTGGGCGGCCGGACGCTGCAGACCGGTGATCGGCGATTCCTGCAGTTCCCCCTGGCGCTGCGCACCTTCTTGCTCTCGGCCGGCATGATTCCGGTCGGGTATTTGATCGCGCTGCTCTTCGCCTCGTTCGGCGACGTGGGCGCGTTGTTGGGGTTCTCGACCTGGCTACTGGCGAGCCTGGCGCTGAAGGGCAACTATGATGCGCGCGCAACGGGTGAGCGCCTGACCGATGCGAACCGGAGACTGGGCGATGCGCTCGTGGCCGTCGAGCGACTGTCGATCACCGATCCGCTCACAGGTTTGTACAACCGGCGGCACTTCCGCATCCGTCTGGAAGAGGAGTTCAAGCGTGAGTCCCGGACGGTCAGTCCCTTCAGCCTGATCCTGCTAGACCTCGTCGGGTTCAAGGCGGTGAACGACACGTCCGGCCATCTCGTCGGCGACGTGGTGCTGCAGCAGTTCGCCCGGCTCCTCGACGGCGCGGTGCGCCCGGGTGACCTGGTATTTCGGTTTGGAGGCGATGAGTTCGCGATCATCCTGCCGCGGAGCGATCGCCACGAGGCGGTCGCAGCCGCCGAGCGGCTCTCGCAGCTGGTCGCCGAGACGCCGTTTGCCGTTGGCACCAGGCGGATCGAGTTGGGGCTCGATGCGGGGGTCTCGACCGCGCCGGCCGATGCGAGTGACGCCGACAGCCTGATCGCCCGCGCGGACGCCGCCATGTACCGGGCCCGCAATCAACGCCGCCGCCGCGAGGGCAGCGAACCCGGTCGCGTCGCGCGGCCCGGATAAGCATGGAGTTGCTCTCGCAAGCGGTCGAGGTCGTCCTGCACCTCGACCGACACCTCGACCTCGTCATCCGGACCTACGGATCGTGGGCCTATGCCCTGCTGTTTCTGATCATCTTCGCCGAGACCGGTCTGGTGGTCACGCCCATCCTGCCCGGCGATTCGCTGTTGTTTGCCGCGGGCGCCATCGCCTCGCGCGGGTCGTTGGACGTGCGGATCCTTGCGGCGCTGCTGGTCGTGGCGGCGGTGGCCGGCGACGCCGCCAACTATTGGATCGGGCGCACGCTGGGCAATCGGCTGGTGGGCGGCCGGAAGGTGCGGCTCATCAAGCAGGAGCACCTCGACCGCACGCACCAGTTCTACGAGCGCCACGGGTCCAAGACCATCATCCTGGCGCGCTTTGTCCCCATCGTCCGGACGTTTGCGCCGTTCGTCGCCGGGCTGGGGCAGATGACGTACCGGCGGTTCGCCGCGTACAATGTCGTCGGCGGTCTGGCCTGGATCATCCTGTTCGTGCTCGGCGGATACTATTTCGGCAACCTCCCGGTCGTCCAGCACAACTTCGGCCTGGTGATCATCGCGATCATCGTCGTCTCGGTGCTGCCGATGGCCGTCGCCTTCTGGCGGGAGCGGTCGGCGGCAAGGATGCGTTGACACCCGCGGCGTCGAATCCTACCATTGGAATTTGTGCGTCGCGTGGCGGGGGGGTGAGAGGTGGAACCAGTCGGGCATCACTACATCGCCGAGGCGTCGGGGTGCAACCCCGAGATCATTGGCAGAGTTGAAACCGTCGAACACATTCTCGTCCGCGCTGCGGAGGTCGCCCAGGTCACGGTCTGGTCGATCTCTTTTCATCGGTTCTCGCCCAACGGTGTCTCAGGCGTCGTCGTGATCTCCGAGTCACATTTGTCGGTGCACACCTGGCCGGAACACGGCTACGTCGCGTTGGATATCTTCACGTGCGGCGACGATGCCAAGCCCGAAGCCGCCGTCGAACACGCGCTGAAGGCGTTCGGTGCGACCAAGATTCATATCACCGAGGTCACCCGCGGTCTGCAGGAAGGCGACAAGGTCTTCTTCCACAGCATCGTCACCTGGGAGGAGACGCTGCCGACGCGCGACGGCCAGCGCCGGGCGAGGGCGGGCAAACGCCCGCGCCGGTCGCTGCGCGCCCGCTGATCCCTCACGTGTTCGTGCGCCCGATTACGGCTCTCCGGCTCGCGTTCTGCGCGCTTCTCGTGCTCGGCTCCGCGAACGGTATCGGGCGTTGGGAGACACGCGCGCCGATGCCGTCCGAGCGCACCGAGGTGGCCGGCGCGGCCATCGGTGATCGCATCTACATCATCGGCGGCCTGGTGCCGTCCGGGGCCACGGGCGCGCTGGACGAGTACGACAGCGCCGCCAACAGCTGGCGGCCGCGGTCTCCGATGCCCATCGGCGTGCATCACGCCGCGATGGTGGCGGTGGGCAACAGGCTCTTCGTGCTTGGTGGGTTTACCGGGAACTGGGCACCGCTGAGCGCGGTCTGGGAGTATGATCCCGCGGCCGACCTGTGGTCGCCGCGCGCGCCGATGGCGGTGGGCCGCGGTGCGCTCGCGGCCGCCGTCGTCAACGATCGCATCTACGTCTTCTCCGGCACGCCGCCCGGGGCCGGCTACCCGGCGCCCATCGGTGGCGACACGTCCGTGACCGAGGAGTACGATCCCGCGACCAATAGGTGGCGGCGCCGCGCGCCGATCCCCACGCCGCGGAACCATCACGCGGCGGCGGTCGCCGGGGGGAAGATCTACACGTTCGTCGGTCGCTCCGGTAGCCGCAACGTGAACGTGACGGAGATCTACGACCCCGCGTCCGACGCGTGGACGGCCGCGGCGCCGATCCCGACGCCCCGCAGCGGTATCGCCGCCGCCGTGGTCGCCGGTCGCATCTACGTCTTCGGCGGCGAGTTGGGCCGGCCAACCACGTACGCGGAAAACGAGATGTATGATCCTGCGACGAACACCTGGGCCGCTCGTGCGCCGCTCCCCACGCCGCGGCACGGCCTGGCCGCCGCGGTGGTGCGTGATCGCATCTACGTGATCTCGGGCGGCCCGAGACCCGGGGCCACCTACAGCCGCACCAACGAAGTCTTCATCCCCGACAGCCGATGAGCGACGCCGTGGCCTCCGTCCGGGAGGTCACCCGCCGTGCTCCGGCGCCGCTGATGCCGCCGGAGCCCCCGTGGCCGCGCCTGCTGACGATGGCCTTCGGGCACTTTTTGAACGACCTCTACGCGTCGTTCCTGGCGCCGCTGCTGCCCCTGGTCGTGAGCAAGTTTGGGCTCTCGCTGACGCTGGCCGGGCTGATGGGAACGATGTTCAATACCTCGGCGGCGCTGGGGCAGCCGTTCTTTGGTCTGGCCGCGGACCGCCTGGCGAAACCGGTGTTCACCATTCTGGGCCCACTGTGCACGGTCATCGGCATGGGGCTCGTCGGGCTGGCATCCTCCTACCCGCTCATGCTGTTGATCCTCTTCCTGACGGGGGTGGGCGTGGCGTCGTTCCACCCGCAGTCGTTCTCTCTGGCGGGAGCGTTGGGCGGCGAACGCCGCGCCACCGCCTTGTCGGTCTTTGTGGCGGGTGGAGAATTGGGTTATGCGTTGGGGCCGCTCTACGTCGCGCCGATCGTCGGCGCGCTCGGGCTGCGGGGGACGGTCGTCGCCGCGATCCCGGGTCTGGCGGGGTGCCTCCTGCTCTGGCGGCGCGCGCGTTCGTACCGCGCCGTCCGCACGGCGCCGCCGGACGCGCTCGGAAGCGACCTGCGGCAGCATGGCCGCATCCTGGCCATCATCTGGCTGATCGCCGCGGTCCGCAGCATTATCACGATGTCATTCATTCTCTTCCTGCCGTTGCTGCTGCGCGAGCGCGGCCAGTCGCTGCTGCTGGGCGCCACCGCGATCTTCCTGTTCGGTGGCGTCGGCGCGGTGGGCGGGTTTGCAGGGGGGATGCTCTCAGACCGGCTCGGCCGCCGCGCCATTCTGGCGACATCGTTCTTGCTCAGCCCGCCGCTCTTGTTCCTGTTTACCCACACCAGCAGCGGATGGGGACTGCCGGCGCTGGCGCTCGGCGGGATGATGCAGTATCTCTCGGCGCCGGTCAACGTGGCGATGGCCCAGGAATTGCTCCCGCGCCGCGTGAGTCTGGCCAGCAGTGTGGTGACCGGCATGGCGTGGGGGAGTGCGGGCGTCTCGCTGACGCTGGTCGGGGCTGTGGCGGACCGCATCGGGCTCACGAACACCCTCACCGCGATGCTAAGCCTGTCCCTGATCGGTCTGGCGTGTGTCGCGTTGCTCCCGCGCCAGGCGCTCCCGCGCCCGGCGTCGCGCGGCTAGAGGGTCACGCGCCGCTGACCGGCGTCACCACGCAGGTCGTGGTGCGGGTGACGCCGGGAATCTCCTGGAAGCGGGACACGATCAGCCGGCCCAGCGTATCCATGCTCTCCGTTTCGACATAGGCAATGATATCCGTCGGTCCTGTGACCGCGTGGGCCATCTTGACGCCGGGTGTTTTCAGGATCTGAGATAGGGCCTCGGCCAGCTTCCCGGGCAGGATGCGAATCAGGACGTAAGCCTGCACCATCGGTGCCCCCTCCACGGTGTGCCAGTCTCAGAGCAGCGTCAGCAACACGCTCCTGAAGAGTTGATTCGCCAGCTGGAGTAGCATCAACGCGATGATCGGGGATAGGTCCATCCCGCCGACCGGCGGCATGACGCGCCGGATCGGGTCGATGATCGGTCCGGTCACCTGCGTGACGATGCGGTCGAGCGACCGGATGGCGGGGTGGTGGAGACCCAACGCCGGCACCCAGGAGACCAGGACGCGGATCAGGATCAGCGCCGAGGCGATCTGGAAGAGCCGATCGATGAGAAAGAACAGACTCAGCATCCGTATCCTCCGCCGCGCCTGACGATGCGTGGAGCACTTCAATTGTAACAAGCGGGGTGTGCGCGCGGCAATGAACGGACCCGTCGCACGGCAGGGGAGGCTCGCCGGGGAGCCGAAGGAAGCGGCCTATGACGTTCGACCATCTGGCAACGAAACTCGCCGCTGTCGTGAAGGGCGAGGTTCGATTCGACTCGGTCTCCCGCGTTCTCTACAGCACCGATGCCAGCATCTATCAGATCATGCCGATCGGGGTCGTCGTGCCGCGCGATGCCGACGATATCGCCGCCACCCTGCGGCTCTGTGCGGAGGACGGCGTCCCGGTCCTGCCCCGCGGTGCCGGGACGAGCCTGGCGGGCCAAACGGTGGGGCGCGCGGTCGTGCTCGATTGCTCAAAGTATATGGACCGGATCCTGGAGATCGATCCCGGCGGCGGCTACGCGCGCGTGCAGCCCGGTGCGGTCCAGGATGTCCTAAACGGCGCGCTGGCCCCGCATCGCTTCCGGCTCGGCCCCGACACCGCGACCAGCAATCGCGCCACGCTGGGCGGCATGATCGGCAACAACTCGTGCGGCGCGCGGTCGATCGTCTACGGGAAAATGGTCGACCACGTCGTAGCGCTCCACGTGCTGCTCGCGGACGGCACGGAGATGACCCTCGGGCCGCTCGATGACGCCGCCCTCGCGGCGAAGCGGCAGGAACCGTCGCGTGAGGGACGCTTGTATCGCACCGTGCTGGACACCGTGGAGAGCCAGCGCGACGAGATCGAGCGGCGGTACCCCAAAATTTTGCGCCGTGTCGCCGGGTACAACCTGCCCGAGATGCGTTTGCGGCCGTTTAACTTGTCACGGCTGATCGTCGGGTCGGAGGGTACGCTGGGCATCGTGACGGAAGCCACGATCCGCATCGTCCCGCGTCCCGCGCACGCGGTCGTCGCCGTCGTGCACTTCCGCGATCTGCGTCAGGCGCTCGAAGCGGTCCCGTTGATCTTACCGCACGGGCCGTCGGCGGTCGAACTGATCGACCGCATGATCATGGACATGACCCGCACGCAGCCCGAATTTGCCCGGCGCATGACGTTCGTCGAGGGTGACCCGGCAGCGATCCTGGTCGTCGAGTTCTCCGGCGACACCCTGGACGAGGCGCGCTCACGGCTCGACGTGATGGAGCGCACGCTGGCCGGGGCGAAGCTGGGGTATGCGGTGTTGCACGCGTTCGATTTCCCTACCCAGGACAACATCTGGCGTGTCCGCAAGGCCGGACAGGGGCTACTGCAGGGCGTCAAGGGTGACAGCAAACCGATCGCCTTTGTCGAGGACACCGCCGTCCCGCCGGAGCGTCTCGCCGCCTACATCGACCGATTCCAACAGATCCTCGACCGGTACGGGGTCCGCGCCGCGATCTATGCGCACGCCAGCGTCGGCTGCCTGCACGTGCGACCGCTGATCAACTTGAAGGACGCCGTGCAGGTGGAGACGATGCGCGCGATCGCCGAGGCCGTCGGCGAGCTGGTCATCGAGTTCGGCGGCGCCTTCAGCGCCGAGCACGGCGACGGCATGGTGCGGGGCTGGTTTCTCGAACGCTACTTTGGGCCGGCGATCTATCAGGCGTTCAAGACGGTCAAGAGCGCATTCGATCCGCGGGGGATCATGAACCCCGGCAAGATCGTCGACGCCCCCGCGATGACCGAGAACCTGCGCTTCGGGCCGTCCTACCGGACCGCGCCGGTGCCCACACACTTCGACTGGAGCCGCGACGGCGGGATGGCGGCCAACATCGAGATGTGCAGCGGTGTGGGCGCCTGCCGCAAGACGATCGAGGGCACGATGTGTCCGTCCTACATGGTCACGCGCGAAGAGGAACACTCGACCCGCGGCCGCGCCAACCTCCTGCGGGCGGCCATGTCCGGCGTGCTGCCCCCCGGGAACCTGACTGACCGGCGCCTCTACGACGCTCTAGACCTGTGTCTGGAATGCAAGGGGTGCAAGGCGGAGTGTCCCGCAAACGTCGACATGGCCAAGCTCAAGTACGAGTTTCTCGCGCGCTACCACGAGGCGCACGGCTATCCATTGCGAGCGCGTCTTTTTGGGAACATCCATGCGCTCAGCCGTGCGGGTACGCGCGCAGCGCCGCTCTCGACATGGATGACCCAGCTGGCGCCGGTGCGGTGGGCGCTCGAACGCGTCGCCGGCATCGACCGCCGCCGGCCGCTGCCGCCGTTTGCGCGGCAGACGTTCGACGCGTGGTGGAACGCGCACGCTGGCCGGCGGAATGGCCAAGACGAGGGGACGAGCCGGCCGAAGGTGGTCCTGTACGCCGATACCTTCATGCGGTTCAACTATCCGGAGATCGGCCGCGCGACCGTCACGCTGCTCGAAGGACTCGGCTATGAGGTCATCGTACCGCCGGTCACCTGCTGCGGCCGGCCGATGATTAGCAAAGGGCTGCTGCAGACGGCCAAGGAGCACGCGCAGGCTAATCTCGAAACGCTGCTACCATTCGCCCAGGCCGGCGTTCCGATCGTTGGCTGCGAGCCCTCATGCATCCTCACGTTCCGCGATGAAGTGCCCGACCTGTTTCCAGGCCCGGACGCGCAGTTACTCGCCGGGCACACGTTCCTCGTCGATGAGTTCCTCCACCGCCACATTCACGATCACGGATGGCCCGCGCCACCCACGGGCCGCAAGGTGCTCCTCCACGGTCACTGCCATCAGAAGGCGATGGTCAGCACCAGGCCCGCGGTCGGCGTGCTCCGTGCCGCCGGTTTCGATGTGGAAGAAGTGGATTCGGGGTGCTGCGGGATGGCCGGGTCGTTTGGCTTCGAGCGCGAGCACTACGATATCTCGATGGCGATCGGTGAGCGGCGCCTGCTGCCCGCGGTGCGGCGCTTACCCCCTGAGACCGAGGTCGTGGCGATGGGCGTCTCCTGTCGCCAGCAGATCGCCCACGGCACCGGCCGCCGCGCGAAGCACCTGGTGGAATTGCTCGCCCCAGGTTAGC
>JBGPNN010000044.1:0-17915 GCA_041487495.1 bacterium | reverse complement strand
CTCGGGCCAGTTGTGCAGGGTCACCGGGTCGAAGTCGGCGCCGTTGGGCCAGACGAGAGTGCCTGCCTCCCGATCGATACGGACCTGGTCGAAGACCTCAGGGTTCGCAAGCGGCCCGAAAAGCTCGCCGGCCAGGACGGGTCGGAAGTCGATCACCTGGGCAGTCCGATCCTCGAATTCCACCCTAAGGGTGAAGGGACCAACCTTCTGGAAACCGGTAACACGATGAACCTCGTGCTCCATGAGTCCTACCTCAGTGGTTCTATCTTAAAGGGCAATAGGCCGCCCTGCAAAGCGGTCCAGTCGTCCAGGAGCTCCTGGAGATGAATCTCCGTCCAGGCCAGAACGAGACGCGTCTCCCTGGCCGGCAACTCCCCGCCGATCAATTCTATCGTGTCGATAGCGAATATGCCCACCCGGTCCTGGTAGTACGCGTGTAGGTGCGGGCGGTGGTGCGGCGCTCCGGGCTCGGCGAACATTCGAATCACAATCCCGAAGAAGCGGCTGATCTCAGGCAACCGCGTCCTCCACAGCCTCGATTCAGATGACCCGGCTCACGCGCTCGAACCCGCCGGCACCAGGACGTAGGCGAGGACCAGCGGCTCCTTGTTGCCGTGAAAGCGGTGCGACACGCCGGCCGGCACATAGACCACCGATCCAGGAGCCACGGGGTGATCGATGTCGCCGAGGCGGAGGATACCGCGCCCGCCGACCACAGCGTAGATTTCATCCTGCGCATGCGTGCCCTGCAGGTCCATCCCCCCGGGTAGAATCCGGAGCACCCCCACATTGAAGTCCCCGAGGCTGTGCAGCCTGTGAAACTGCTGCGCCGGCCCCGTCATCGTGCCGGCGACCTCAAATGCGTCCCAGATCCGCCCCTGCATGATTGTCCTCCCCGCTACAGGTACTCTGTGAGGAACGGCGTCTTCGTGAGAACCTCCGGTCCCGCGTCGGTGATCAGCGTCACGTTTTCCAGGTGCCCGCCGCCGACGCCGGGCAGCAGCACGCCTGGTTCGAGGGCGACGACCATGCCGGCTTCCAGGCGTTCCGGCGGCCGGCCACCGGTGACCTTCTCCCCAATCGTGGGGGCCTCGTGCAGATCGGTGCCAAGCCCATGCCCGAGGATCCCGAAGTACGTGTACTTCTCATAGCCCCACCGCCGCGACACTTCCGTGACGGCATCGACCGCCTCGGTCGACAGGGCTCCCGGGCGCAGGTGCGCGATCCCCGTATGCAGCATCTCGTGCACCGCCCGGTAGATGCGAATCTGCTCTTGACTCGGCGCTCCGGCGAAGGCGATCCGCGCGATGTCGCCATTGTACCCGTTGACGATCGCGGCCCCGCAGTCGATGCGTACCATCTCGCCGGGCCGGATGCGCTTCGTCGTCGGGAACCGATAGCCGTACACGGCGTTGTCTCCCGAAGCGACGAGGGGATAGTACGGAATGTCCTCTGACCCGGCGAGCATCATCGTCGACGCCGCCGCGGTGGACACCTCGATCTCGGTCGCGCCGGGCCGCACCGCCGCGATCGCGGCCTGCATGCCGAGGTCCGCCACCTCCGCCGCCGCCCTCAGCATCTGCACCTCGATCGGATGCTTGATCCGGCGGGCGTCTTCAATGACTTCCTGGCCGTCGACGAACTGTACGTCGGGCAGCGCCTGCTCCAGGCGCCGCAAGGCGCCGAGCGGCAGCAGGTCCACTCCCACCCGACCGCGGATTCCCAGCCGCCGTACGCCATCGGCGATCAGGGGCACGCCATCGGCAAACACGAACGGGAACGCGACCGGGTCGACGATCCACGGCATCGTCCGCGTGACGCGCGCCATGTCCCCGCTGGCGACGAAGAAGACCTGCGCTCCGGATGCGGTGACCAGCGCCGCGTAGCGCGTGCCGTGGAACCACATGCTGTAGATCGGCCGGAAGCTGGTCGCGTAACGGATCGCGTCCAGTTTCGTATAGAGCACCGCGTCGATCTGATGCCGGCGCATCGCCTCGACGAGACGCTGCTGGCGGTAGGCGCGCCGCGTCTCCCACGCCGGACCCGCTTCCCAGTCGGGGGCGATCGTCATACAACTCCTCTCGGGACCGCCTGCGCGGTCGCTCTATAGAAATATCCGGGGAACCGGCGGACGGCGTCGATGTCGATCTCGGCGTAGAGGATCCCCTCGTCCTCGCCGAGCGTCTGGATAAACCCCTCGTTCGTGTTGATCCCGCCGGGCTTGGTGCGGAACCATTCCGCCAGACCCGCCAGGTCGCCAATCGCGGGTGGCACGCAGACGGTCGTATACCCGCCCGCGCGCGGGAAGCGCTGGATCACCTTCCCATCCTTGCGAAACAACAGCGAGCACGCGGCGATATCGACCCCGATCACGGGCTTGCCGTATTCCATGTGCCGTCCGATCACCGTGCCGGGGTAGGCGGCGCCCAGGGCGAACCACCACGACGGATTGAAGATGATGTCCACAGCGCCGTCAACGAGCGATCGGACGCCGCTGGTAAAGAAGGCGAAGTCCGAGCAGATCACGATCCCGAGCCGCCCAATAGCCGTCTCAAACACCTGCGAGCCGCGGCCGGGGACGACCCCGCCGTCGATCTCCCCTTGCGTGGGGAAGTTCTTGCGCTGGCGCCCGATGATCTCACCATCCGGGCCGATGATGGTGCCGGTATTGTGCCACCGCGCCCGGGTGCCTTCGATCAACCCGGCCACCACGTGGATCCCCAGGCGGCGCGCCGTGCGGCGCACCTCGTCCTCGCCGACGCGGGGATACAACTCCGGAAGACACGCGCACTGCGCGCCGGCACGAGCCGCGGTCTCGAGCAACTCGCAGGCGTGCGCGACGTCGCCGCCACTCCACATGTCGTCGAACTCGACCGACACCGGCCGGGCCTGGATCGCGGCTATTTTCACCTTCACGTCATCCACCTCCCCGGTACAGCCTGGGGTCGAGCGTCTCACGCAGCCCATCGCCCAGCAGGTTAAACCCCAGCACCGCCAGCATGATGGCCAGCCCCGGGAAGATGACGAGCCAGGGCGCGATCGTCATGTACTGCCGCCCCCGGCTGATCATCCCGCCCCACGACGGCGCCGGCGGCTGGGTCCCGAGGCCCAGGAACGAAAGCCCGGCCTCGACCAGGATCACGATAGACAGATTCAACGTGGCGGCCACGATCACCGGTGGCATGACATTGGGCAAGATGTGCCCCAAGACCACACGGCGGTTCGAGGCGCCCAGCGCGACCGCGGCCTGCACGTACTCCAGCGACCGGGTCGCGAGCGTGGCCCCGCGCGCCAGCACGGCGAACTGCGGCATCGTCAACACCGCAATGGTGAGGATCAGGTTGGTGAGGCTTGGGCCCAGCGCCGCGACGATCGCGATCGCCAGCAGAATCGCCGGGAATGCAAAGAGGATGTCGAACAGCCGCATCACGATCAGGTCGATCATCCCGCCGGCAAATCCGATCGCCGTGCCCAGCGGCACGCCGACGACCGCGGCCAGCGAGACGGCGCCGAGCGCCGCTGCGAGCGAGATGCGGGCTCCGTGGATCACGCGGCTCGCGATGTCGCGGCCCAGCTCGTCGGTCCCGAAGGGGAATTCTCGCGACGGCGGCTTGATCTCGAACCCCGCGTGCAGCGTCGTTGGCGCGCGGGGCGCGATGGCCGGCGCGAGGAGCGCCACGGCCACGAGGCCCGTCACGATGACAATGCCGGTGACCGCCGACCAGGCGCGCCACACCCGCCGCCAGTTCGACCGCTGTGTTGCCCTAGCCATAGACGATGCGCGGATCGACGAGACGGTACAGCAGGTCGATACCCAGGTTGATCAGCACCGCGTTGACGGTCAGGAACAGCACCGCGCCCTGGATGAGCGTGTAGTCGCGCTGGTAGATCGCATTGACCACCAGCCGGCCGATACCGGGCAGCGCAAACACCTCTTCGATGATGACCGCGCCGCCGATGAGGGCAACGAACTGGATGCCCGCGGCGGCGATGACCGGGATGAGGGCGTTGATGAGCGCGTGCCGGTACACCACACGGCGTTCAGCGACGCCCTTGGCCCGCGCGGTCCGCACGAAGTCCTGGTTGAGGACTTCCAGCATGCTGGCGCGCGTGTAGCGCAGCAGGATCGCCGAGATCGCCGCGCCAAGCGCCAGCGCCGGCGGCAGCATGTGGCCCAGGCTCACGAATGGCGCCTCGCTCAGGGGGACATAGCCCAGCGTGGAGACGGCCGGGAGGTACCGGGCGCCCAGCACGATCAGCACCGTCCCCATGAAGAAGGCGGGCGTCGAGATAAAGAGCAGCGAGACCACCCGCACGACGGGCTCGATCTTCCGAGCCCCGCGCATCACGGACAGCACACCCAGTGGCACGCCGAGGCCGACGGCGATCGTCATCGACATCACTGTCAGTTGAACCGTCACAGGATAGGACCGGACGATCTCCGCCCCCACCGACCCGCCGTGGACCAGCGAGCGGCCCAGGTCGCCCCGCAGCACCCCGCCGATCCAGTGCAGGTACTGCACGCCCAGTGGAAGGTCGAGGTGCAGCGCCGTGATCAGCGCCTGGCGGTTCTGCTCGTTCTGGCTCGCCGTGATCCCCAGCAACACCGTCACCAGGTCGCCCGGGATCAGGTGGATGACCAGAAACGACACGACGGAGATCCCGAGGAGCGTCGGGATCAATAGTGCCAGCCGCTTGGCGAGATACGCCTGCATCCAGCCCGCAACGACCCCGGCGCCGCCCGGGCGCGTTACTTGTCCAGCCAGACCTGCTTGAAGTACTGGCGGCTCCGGCTCCCAGGCTGCGCGCCTGGCAGCGATACATACCCCTTCACGAAGTCGCGCACCACTTCCACGGCGCCATACGAGTACGGGTAGATCATGTAAACCTGGTCAGCGATATAGCGCTGGAGTTGCTGATAGATGGCGATGCGCTTGTCCCGCTCAATAGTGGTCCGGCCCGACTCCAACAGTTGATCGACATACGGATCCCGGAACTTGCCCAGGTTGATGCTCGAATCACTGTAAAAGATATCGTACATGTGCGCATCGGGGTCCGGCTGCCAGACAGTGGGGATGATGCTCATGCCGTCATATGTCGTCCGGACGAAAGCCGTGAGCAGCGCCCCCCACTCCCCCTGCCGCAGGGTCACGCGGATGCCCGCCTGCGCCCACTGCTCGCGCATGACTTCGCCGGTGCGCACCGTGCCGGGAAACCGCGGGGGCACTTCGAGGCTGGTGTCGATGCCGTTTGGATAGCCGGCCTCAGCCAACAACTGCCGGGCCTGGGTTGGGTTGTACTCGTAGTACGGCAGGCCCTTCTCGTTGCCGCTGTAGCCGAACGGTGCGTCGCACGGCGGGATCTTGGTCGAGATCGCACCTTTGCCGCGCAACACCGTTCGGATCACCTCGCTGCGGTTGATGCCCACGCTCACCGCCCGGCGAACCCGGACATCGTTGAACGGCGGCTTCGTCTGGTTCATCACCATGGTGTGCTGCGCGCAGTAGCCCCTCGGCAGGAGGATCGCCACCCCCGGCATCGTCTTCACCTGCTCGTCGACCAGCGGATCGGTCGACCACGTATAGTGGATCGTGCCAGTTCGTAGCGCTGCCAAGCGTGCCGCCTCATCGGGAATGATTCGATACTCGATCCCATCCAGGTAAGGCAACCCACTCTCGAAGTAGTTGGGGTTGCGCTTGAGCACGACGATGTTCTCGGCCACGAACCGGTCGAGCACGAAGGGCCCGGTGCCCGAGGCCGTCTGCTGCAGATCGCCCGACTTCTCCACGATCTCCTTCGGGACGATTGCCGAGTAATGCGGGGTCCCCAGATACGAGAGAAACGGCGCAAATGGCCTCCGGGTCACGAAGCGAACCGTGTACTTGTCCGGGGTGTCGATGCGATCGATGATCAACCAAACCGAGCGCCACGGCGAGCCGGTGCGCTGGTCCAACATGCGCTCGATCGAGTACTTAACGTCTTCAGCAACCACCTCCCGACCGTGGTGGAACTGGACGCCCTTGCGCAGCTTGAATACGAAGGTCGTCGAGTTGGGCACCTCGTACGATTCGGCCAGGTCGGGCACCAGCTTGTTGAACGAGTTGTGGCGCAAAAGGTTCGAATAGACGTGCTCGGAGATCATCCAGGTGTGCGCGGCCGCCGACTTGGCAGGATCCAGGCCGGGTGGGCTGACGTCTGATCCCACGACGAGCACGCCGCCGCGCTTCGGCGGTCCGCCGGGCGCCGCCAACGCGATGCGGTCGGCCTGCGAGAGCGCGAGCAGCGTGACGCCTGCACCCTTCAGGAACGTCCGCCGGTCAATCTGGCCGCGGATCAACTGACGCGCATCGTCCTTCCCATCCATACTCCCCTCACCTCCGCGAAAATGGAACCCATGCCCTTCCAGTGTCGTAGAGATTCTCATAGGCGGCGCATCGCCCCTGCCGCTGCCGCTCCCGGACAGGCCGGGACACAGGAGAACGCGGTCACGCAGGATAACTGTGTGTCGTTCACATCTTCGTCGTGAGGTGGATGCATGCGCTTCGTGATGGTCGATCGGCGCGGCGGACCATACCTGGGGCTGCTCGACGGCGAGCACGTCTTCGCGTTCGCGCCGCTGGCAAGACTGGCCGGGCGCGGCCGCCAGAAAGCCAGCCGCCGCGCCCGAGCACCCGAAATCCCAAACGATCTTGTCGCGTTTCTCGAGCGCGGCTCACTGGCGCAGGCCAGGGCCGCCCTGGCGCTGGGCCGGCGGTTGGTCAAAGAGGGCAAAGCGCGTGACCTGGCGGTCCCCCTGGCGAAGGTCAGTTTGCTGGCGCCAATCCCACGGCCGCGCAGGAACATCTTCTGCATGGGGCGGAACTATGCCGAACACGCCAAAGAGAGCGGTGGCAGCGTGCCGAGCGTGCCGGTCTTCTTCACCAAGCCGCCGACGTGCGTGGTGGGTCCGGGTGCGCCGGTGGTGCACCACAAGGTCACCCAGAAACTCGACTACGAGGTCGAGCTGGCCGTGGTGATCGGCAAGCGCGGGCGCGATATCCCCGTCGAGCGGGCGCTGGACCACGTCTTCGGTTACACAATCATGAACGACGTGACGGCCCGCGACCTGCAGCGCCTCCACGAGCAGTGGTTCAAGGGCAAATCCCTGGACACGTTCGCCCCGCTGGGACCGGCGGTCGTCCACAAGTCACTGATCCCCGACCCGCAAAAGCTGCGGCTGCGCATGCGCGTGAACGGCGAGGTCCGGCAGGACGCGTCCACGGCCAGCATGGTGTTCACCGTGGCCCAGTTGGTCTCGGTGCTCTCGGCCGGCATGACGATCGAGCCGGGGGACATCCTGGCAACCGGCACGCCCGAGGGGGTTGCCATGGGTCGCACGCCGCAGCCGTGGCTGCAGCCGGGGGATGTCGTTGAGGCGGAGATCGAAGGGATCGGGGTGCTGCGAAACCGGATTGTGGCCCCGTGACACGTTCGATACATTGATTTGTTACGAAGGACGGCGAGCGACACACTGAGCTGGTTGAGGAGGGGTTGTATGAAGCTTCGCATCCTGGTAGCGGCCATACTGCTCGTCGCCGTGACCTTCGGGATCTCGACGACAGGGATCGCCCAGACGCCGCAGCAGAAAACCATCGAGATTACCATGTCGTCCTTCAAGTTCGAGCCCAGCGTGATCCAGGTCAACGAAGGGGACACGGTCGTCATCCGGCTGCGAAACGCCGATGCTCAGGGCCGACCGCACAGCGTGGCGGCGCGATATTTCGCGGACATCCCGCTCACCATCTCCGGAGACGGCGCGCAGGACGTGGCCGAAGGCCGGAAGTTTGTCCAGGTCGCGGCGGGGAAGCAGGCCGAGTTCACATTCGTGGCGCGGAACCGGGGCTCGTATGCCTTCATCTGCGGCGTCTTTATCCACTCGTTTGCCGGGATGACCGGGCAGATCTTCGTGCGACCCGCAGGATCGCCCTGAGCGATGCGCGCGCGCGTGCTGCTCACGGGTCTGCTGGTGGCGGCGGCCACGCTTGGGATCACGGCCACCGTCCCCGCGCAGGCCCCCCAGCGCAAGATCATCGAGATCACGACGACGTCGTACAAATACGAGCCGAATCAGGTTAGATTTAATGAAGGTGACACGGTGGTCATCCGGATGCGGAACATCGATCCGGTCGGCCGAGCCCACAACTTTTCGACCGCGTATCTATTGAACATTCCCGTGACCGTTCGTGGGGATGCGACGCAGGGGACCAGCGAGGGTCGAAAATGGATCGCCATCGACGCGGGTAAGTCCGCGGAATTCGAGTTCGTCGCCCACGGTCGCGGGTCATTCGCGATCCTCTGCAGCCTCTTTGACCATGCCTCGCGCGGGCACACCGGGGCGCTCTTCGTCCAGCCCGCCGGGTCTCCGTAGCCCCTTGGACTGATGTCGAGAAGAACGAGAGGGCGGCCTGGGGGCTGCCCTCTTGCCACGTCCACCTGTCGGGGCGCGTGAAGGGAACCTTCTGGCGGTGACGTAGTGTTCTGCGAGATACGGAAGGGGGGGAACCCGGTGAGAACGAGCATCCTGAACGTTGGGATAGTCTTTGCGTTGATCGCGGGTCTGCTCTGGTGGCAGGGTCCGCCGGCCGGCGCACAGGCCGTCCCCAAACAACTCCGCATCGCGGTCGGCATCGACGCCGACACGCTCGACCCGGCCGGTACGACGACGACGACCGTCGGCAATATGCTCAACTACTTCTTTGAAACACTGATCGATCTCGATCCTACCAACAACGAGATCGTGCCGCGGCTGGCGACCAAGTGGCAGGTGTCTCGCGACGGCCTCACCTATACGTTTACCCTCCGCCGGGGGGTGACGTTCCATGACGGCACGCCGATGAACGCCGCAGCCGTCAAGTTCACCTTCGACCGGCTACTCGACCCCAGGGTCCGTGTGGGGATCAGGTACCTCTTTACCCCGATCAAGTCGATCGAAGCGGTGGGCGAGGACACGGTGCGCTTCACCCTGAGCCAACCGACCCCGATCTTCCTCGGGAACCTCACGACCGACCAGGCGATGATTGTCTCGCCGGCAGCGGTGGCCCGCGCGGGTGAACGGTGGACGGTCGCGCCGGTGGGCGGCGGGACCGGCCCGTACGTATTCAAGGAGTGGCGGCGCGGCGACAGCATCCTGCTCGAGCGCTACTCAAACTACTGGGGCAAGAAACCGGTGTTCGAGGAGGTCCTCTTCCGTGCGGTCCCAGACGCCGGCACGCGACTGACGCAACTACTGGCCGGCGACGTGCACCTGGCCATGCTGCCACCGGCGCCAGACGTCAAGGGGCTCCGCAAGAACCCGCGCGTCAATGTCGTGGAGGCACCGAGCGACCGCGTGATCTTTCTCGTCATGAACAACCAGTATGGTCCGTTCAAGGACGCGCGCGTGCGTCAGGCGATGAACTACGCGGTCAACAAGAAGGCCATCCTGGCGAGCATCCTGTTTGATCTGGGCACGCCGGTCGACTCGCCGTGTCCATCGATGATGTTTGGGTACAACCGAGCGCAGGAGGGCGGTTACCCGTTCAATCCGATCAAGGCCAAACAGCTTCTGACCGAAGCAGGGTACAAGGATGGGTTTGACGTCAACTTCCTGTCGCCGACCGGCCGCTACATTCAAGATTTTCAGATGGCCCAGGCCGTCGCGTCGCAACTGCACAACGTCAACATACGCGCGAACGTCAGCACGATGGACTGGCCGACGTACGTGGGCACCATTACCCAGCCGGTCGACCGCACGCGCGTCCAGATGATCGTGTTGGGTTGGGCCGCGCCAATCCTCGACTGTGACTTCGTGCTGTACGGACAGTTCCACTCCTCGCAGGCGCCGCCCGGGGGCCTCGCGCCGGCGTTCTACAAGAACGAGAAGGTTGACGATTTGCTCGTCCGGGCCCGGTCCGAGATCGATGTCAACAAGCGCAAGGCCATCTACAAGGAAGCCCAGACGCTCATCTGGAACGACGCGCCCTGGGTCTTCATGTGGACCCAGAAGTGGTATGTCGCCACGGCAAAGAACCTCGAGGGCACGGTGATTCACCCGATCGAGAAGTGGACCGCCATGTGCGGAAAGGACGCTGGTCCGGTATTGGGACCTCACTGCGCGACCTGGAAGTGAGATGCGGGGGGCTGAGGCCGGTGCTGGCCTCGGCCCCCTTGTCCCTTCGTCCCCTCCCGTGAACCGCCAATGACGTCCTCGCTGGGCCACTACCTGCTCCGCCGCCTTGGTCTCGCGATCCCGACCCTGCTCGGCGTGACGATCGTGGTCTTCCTCCTGGTCCGGATGATTCCGGGCGACCCGGCGCGCGTGATCGCCGGACTGCTGGCCGGTGAGGAAGAGATCCAGCGGCTGCGGGTTGAACTCGGCCTGAACAAACCGATCCACGCCCAGTACGCGATCTTCCTCGGGCACCTGCTGCGCGGCGACCTGGGCAAATCGGCGGCCACGCGGGCGCCGGTCACCGAAGAAATCGCGATTCGCATGCGCGCGACCGTGCAGCTCGCGATCTCGAGCAGCGTTGTCGCAACGGTCGTGGGCCTGACCGCGGGGATCGTCTCCGCCACCAGGCAGTACTCGGTGCTAGATTTCACCGTGATGACCATCGCGCTCTTCGGCATTTCGATCCCGGTGTTCTGGCTCGGGATCATGCTCATGCTGCTCTTCTCGGTCGTGCTGCACTGGTTCCCGGCCGGCGGATACGGGACCCCCGCGCACCTGGTCCTGCCGACCGTTGCCCTGGCCGCGTTCTCGGTTGCCATCATCGCGCGGATGACGCGCAGCAGCCTGCTGGAGACGTTCGGACAGGACTACGTGCGCACAGCCCGCGCGAAGGGCCTCCGGGACCGCGTCGTCGTGCTCCGCCATGCGCTGAAGAACGCGCTGATCCCGATCCTGACCGTGATCGGGCTGCAGTTTGGGGCGCTGCTCTCCGGCGCGATCTTGACCGAGACGACGTTCGCCTGGCCGGGCATGGGCCGGCTGCTGGTCAACTCTATCTCGGCCCGTGATTACCCGGTCATTCAGGGCATCGCCCTCATCTTCGCGATCATCTTCACGCTCGTGAACCTGGCGGTCGACCTCCTCTACGCCTATGTTGACCCGCGCATCCACTACGGTTAGGTGGCTGCAGGACGTCGAACCCCGGGCACGGCCGGGGGTCCTCCGCCGCCTGAGCCGTCATCGGACGGCTCTGGCGGGCCTGGTCATCCTTAGTGTGTTCGTCGTCGCCACGGTCCTGGCGCCGGTGCTGTTCCATGGCGACCCTTTCGAGGCCAACCTCGAGCAGGTGCTGCTGGTGCCGTCCCGCGCCCACCTGCTGGGAACCGATAACCTGGGTCGCGACCTCCTGACGCGCATCGCCTACGGTGCGCGGGTCTCGTTTCTCATCGGTGTGCTGGCGGTGTTCGTCTCTGCCCTGGTCGGCGTGCCGGTCGGCCTCGCCTCGGGGTATTATGGCGGGACAGTCGACATTGCGGTCCAGCGGCTGGTCGATCTGATGCTGGCCTTCCCCGCCTTCCTGCTGGCCCTGACCCTCATCTCCGTGCTGGGCGTCGGTATTGTCAACGTCGTGTTCGCCGTGGGCGTGGCGACCGTGCCGGTGTACATTAGACTGGTTCGGGGCGTAGCGCTGTCGATCCGCCAGCAGACCTACGTTGAGGCCGCCCGCGCGATGGGGGCCAGAGGAAACCGCATCATCAGGCTGCACGTCCTCCCCAACTGTCTGGCCCCGATGATCGTCCAGTCCACCCTCCAGTTGGGCACAGCCATCCTGGGTGCCGCAGGCCTCGGCTTCCTGGGGCTTGGGGTCAAACCGCCGACACCGGAGTGGGGCACGATGCTGGGGGAAGGTCAAACCTATCTGCTCTCGTCCTGGTACATCGCCACGTTCCCGGGCATCGCCATCTTCCTGTCGGTGATGGCCTTCAACCTGCTCGGTGATGGGCTGCGGGATGCCCTCGATCCACGCATGAAGCTGAGCTGACCGAGGGCGTGATGGCTGACACGTCGCGCGACGTCCGCACAGAGCAACCGCCGCTCTCCGCTGTGATCGAGTCGGTCCTGCGGAACGCCGGCGATCAACCGGTCTCGCTGGGTGACTTGGTCGCCTCCACGGGCGAGCGGGGATTCGGGCTGCTCATGGTCGTTCTTGGCCTGCCGATGCTCATCCCGGTGCTCCCGCCCGGCTCGTCGACGATCGTCGGGCCGATCTATGCCGTCTTCGCCGTTCAGATGATGGCCGGGGCCCGCAGCCCCTGGGTGCCCCAACGGCTGCGAGACCGCGCGCTCTCCGCCGCGACGCTGCGGCTGCTGCGCGAGCGGGGGATCCCCCTCATCCGGAAGGCCGAGCGGTGGTCCCGGCACCGGGGCGTCTGGTTTGGCGAGCGTCTCATCCTTCGGATGGTGGGCATCGTCGTCCTCGCGATGGGCCTCATCCTGTTGGGACCCTTCCCCTTCCTGAACACCATGCCGGCGATCTCGGTTATGCTGATGGGGATAGCCCTGATCAACAACGACGTGCTCTTCTTGCTGGCCGGCTTTCTGTTCGGAGGGGTGTCGATCGGGGTGCTCGGGCTTTCCGCCGGCATCATTGTTACGCTGTTCCACCGTCTTCAGGGTCTCGTCCGCTAGGAGATCCAAGGCCGCCCCCCGAACCCCTCCAGCGGGCTTCATCAACAGGAGGTGGGACGGGTGCACGAATTCGTTCACGTGGAGATTCCGGTCAAAGACCTCAAGCGCGGCAAGGCGTTCTACGGAAAGGTGTTCGGCTGGACGTTCCAGGACTTCGGCAAGGACTACGCGATGTTCATGAACCCGGGCGGCGGCGTCGGGGCTGCGTTGATGAAGGTCAAGAAGGTCACGACAAAACCCGTCGTGCACGTCTACATCGGTGTCGAGGATCTCGACGCCAAGATGAAGGATATCCGCAAGGCCCGCGGCAAAGCACTCAGCTCGAAGACTGAAGTGCCCAACATGGGCTGGTGGGCGAAGTTCGCCGATAACCAGGGGGCGGTGCTCTTCCTCTGGCAGCGGGCACAGCCGGCGCGGCAGACGAACCTGCCGATGTAGGATCCTAAGCGAATAAGACGCACGATGGGCGGGATCGCGTCCGCCCTTCGTGCGTCTGTCCCCGGCGCCCCTGCGCCGCTACGCGTGCAGCTCCAGGACGTCCCCATCCTCCAGCACAGTGTCGCGCCCCACCATCTGGCCCTCGATCTCTCCGCGGCGCCATAGCCTCGCGTACCTGAGGCGCTGGCCGAAATCTTTGTGGACAACGCCGGCGGCCTCCAACACCGGCGTGCCGCGCTTGAGGATGTAAGGCACCTCCATGTCGGCCTTCTTGCCCGGCTTCTTGCTGTAGACCCGGATCACATTGAGCATGCCGAGCATCGTCCGGCGGAGTTCGGCCAGGTTGACATCCTGCCGGGCAGAGACCGGCAGCACCGGCAGCCGGTCGCCGTAGAATTCCTTGAAGACCTCGAGCGTATCGGCCGCGCCGGGCGCATCGAGCTTGGCGGCGACAAACACAGCCGGAACCTCGCGCGGGGCGCTTCGGGCCCGGGTGGGCGGGACCATCTCCACGTTGGCGGCGGCCAGCAGTTCGAAGAGTTGCTGGGTCGACGCGAGAATATCCGGATCGGCCAGGTCCACCACCACGAGCACGCCGTCGGCGCCGCGGATGATGGCGTAGAACCACCCTTCCGTCATCTCGGGGCTGATCGGCGGCAGGTCGATCAGCTGGATCTGCACGTCCTCGAACGCCACCATGCCGGTCAGCGGGACCCGCGTCGTGAATGGATAGTCGCCGACCTCGGGCTCGGCGTTGCTCAGCGCGGCGACGAGCGATGACTTCCCACTGTTGGGCACCCCCGCCAGGACGATCTGCCCCGCGCCCTCGCGTTCGACCTGGAAGAACGACCTCGCACGGGCGGCGCCCTTGCGACGCTGCGTTTCCTGGCGCGCCTTGGCGATCCGGCGCTTGAGGTCAGCCTGCATTTTTTCGGTCCCCTTGTGCTTGGGGATCGACGACAGCATCTCCTCGAGCGCCTCGAGTCTTTGCTGCGCTGTGGTCGCGGCCTTGAACTTCTTGTCGGCGGCCATGTATTGAGGGGTCAGGTTCGCTGGCATGGCTGAATCCTATTGTAGCAACCGAGGGACCGTCGTCGAAGGAGATTGCCCGGGGCCATGGTAGAGCAGAGTATGCCCGACCTCCGGCGCACGGCGCTCTTCGACCGCGTCTACGGCTCGGTGCTGGCCGGGGCGATCGGCGACGCGATGGGCGGCGCGGTCGAAGGTCTGGATTACCGAGAGATCGCCGCCCGCTGGGGCCGGGTGGAGAGTTTTCTCCCTTTTCAACGCGAGCCAAGCTACCATGGCGCGTTCAGCACCTCGCCTGGGACCTACACCGACGACACACGACTGCGCCTGCTGCTGTGCCGGGTGATTCTCGAGGTTGGAGATCTGCCGACACGGGGCGAGCTCGCACGCGGGATTGCCACTGCCTACGACGCCGCCACGACCGATCTGGAGCGTGGCTTCCTGGAAGAGTACGCGCTCAAGGCCGTGCATGGCGCCGAAAAGCTCATCTTTGCCGGCGAGCCGACGAACGGCGCCATCATGATGAACAGCCCTGTGGGGCTCCTCTGCGCGGGGGCGCCCGGCGAGGCCTTCCAGGCGGCCTACGACCTGGCGTTCCTCACCGATGGCTACGCGAAGCACTCCGCCGCCGCCATGGCGGCGGCGGTCGCCGAGGCGATGCGCCCCGCGGCCTCCGTCGATTCGATTGTGAGCGCGACGCTCCAGACGCTGACGGCCCACCGTGACCGGCTCGAGGGCCCCCTGTGGCGTGCGTCTCCGAAGCGCTACTCGCCGAACGAACGCGCAATCGAATCCGCCGTAACCATCGCGCGGCGCCGGCGCGACGTTTTCGCCCTCCCGGCTGACCTGTATGAGGCGGTCGAGCGCGGTCCGCTGTTTTCCGAAGCCTCGCAGACACTCGCGGTCGCCCTGGCGATGTTCGTGGCCGCGGGCGGCGACCTCAGGCTGACCGTGCTGGGGTGCGTGAACTATGGGCGGGACAACGACAGTTATGCCAGCGTGGCCGGAGGGCTCGCCGGAGCGCTCCACGGGGCCTCGGTGATCCCGCCTGAGTGGATTCCTCCCATCGTGGCCGCCAACCCGGCGCCCGACCTGCGTGAGATCGCCTCGGGGTTGACCGGTGTGATTGCCGCCAGACACGCGCGGAGGACTGAAGCCGTGCACACCGTTGAAGATCTCTTGACGTCGCGCGCCGGCCGCTGACCCTCACCGGTCCTGCGCCGGATGATGACTGGCGGCTGGATCCACCTGGACAAGCGCTTCTCGGGTCGTGGGCATCAGTCCATCAGCACGCCACCGTTGACGTCGAGCACGTGCCCCGTGATGAACGACGCCGCCGGTGAGCAGAGAAACCTGGCCGCGGCCGCCACCTCCTCGGGCGTCCCCAGCCGGCCGAGCGGCACTCGGGCGGCCACCTCCGCCCACTGGCTGGAGGGAATCATCGTGCCCTCAATGGGTCCGGGCGCGACGCCGTTCACCCTGATCCCATCCGGCGCCAGTTCAAGGGCGAGCGACTTGGTCAGCGAGATCACCCCGGCCTTGGAGGCGGCGTAGTGAGCCTTTGTCGCCCGGGGATTGATGCCCACGGCCGCATAGCCCGTCTTGCCGGCGCGCGACGCGATCAGCACGAGGGCCGCCCCGCCGGCACGCCGCAACGCGGGAATCGCGGCCTGCGCGAGCACGAAGCTACCCGTGAGGTTTACGCGAATCACCCGCTCCCACTCCTCGAGGGGTATCTCCTCGACCGGTCTGGCGGGCGCTGTGATCGCGGCCGAATGCACCAGGCTGCGCACACGTCCCAGACGCTCGGCGGCGAGGAGCCATGTCGCGCAATCCTGCGGGCTGGTGACGTCTCCCCGCACGGCAACCGCGCCACGGCCTATCGCCCGCGCCGTCTCGCCGGCATCACGGAGATCGGCGAGCACGACCTGGTGATCTTCGGCGAACATCCTCGCCACGGCCAGGCCGATGTTGCTCGCGGCGCCCGTGATGAGGGCCACCGGTCTCGCGGGGGCGCTATTCATGCCGCACGCGGAAAACGGCCGCCTCAGCGTCCTCAGGCCACGTCGCAGTCCAGGTCACCCCATCGACCTCTGACCGCGCCGCGACGGTTTCTCCACGGATGAGTTCATCGATGGGCCCAATACGCCGCGTCGTACGCAGCCGCAGATGGTAGCCGCCCGCGCCGTCGGTCTGGTTAACCACGACGACCATGTCAGCGTCCGGACCCTTGAGCCGGTGAACCCGCAGGACGAGCGACGCGTTGGCCGGCTCGATCACCACGTCGGGATCAACACCATGCCGCTGTAGGAAGGTGCCGACGACGTCGCCGAGCAGGCTGGAGACGCCGCGGGCGGCCGCCACGTCCGCCTGCGTCCCGATGTAGAGCACGGCGCCCTGACCGAACGGCCGCTGAACCACGGCGGCACTTCTCACCTCGCCGGGAAACTCCGCCAGGACCTGGACATCGTCGGCCTGGATCTCAACGTTGGCGCGATGCCAGTAGCCCGGCCACGTCCTTTCGGATGACGCGACCTCAATCCGCTCGGCGACTTCGACGCCCTTCTCCTCGAGACCGAACACGTCGTGCAACCCGCACCCCGGGACGCGATGCTGAAACCATCCGCGGCCATCCAGTCTTCCCAACTGCGGGCCTGCAATGAGCAGCCCGCCGCCGGCGACATACTCCTTCAACGCATCGGCGGTCTCCGGGGTCAGCACAGTCAGTTGCGGGACGAAGACGGCCTTGTAGGAGGGCAGCGCGCCCGTGGCTACGTCGCGTGTGGAGACGAAGTCGACCGCATATCCTCTGTCCCACAGGGTGCGATAGGTACCCTTGAGCCCATCGACAAGGAAGTCCTGCGCGTCGATGCCCTGCAGCACGATGGCGTTCTCCCGCGTATGCAGAATGGCGATCTCGCCGGGCTCCGGGTACGCGTGCGCGAACAGATCCTTGTCGCGTTCGAGCACCGCCGCCACCTCGCGCGCGCGGGCGGCCCGGGGCACCGGACGTCCCTCCAGATCGACCAGCGCGCCCCAGTGCAGCGGGATCTGGTCCCAGTCGCGCCATCCCTGGAACAGGTTGAGCTTGCTGCCGTGGCCGACGGCCTCCCAGAGCAGCATGCCGATGTCACGCGGCCGGGTGATGTACTCTGGCCCTTTGACCCACCCGCCGATCGGCCCGCTCTCCATTTCGTTGAGCCAGAACACGCGGCGGCCGGGATTCAGGGTGGAACTCTTCGCGTAGTCGAGCACGAACGAGATGAAGGCGGGATCGTCGCGGAACCGCTTCCGAGGATAGAGATCATACCCGATCACGTCGACGACTTCAGGTAGCTGCCAGTGGTCCATACCCATCAACACGCCGAATGGATCCACCGCGTGGAGGATGAAGATGTTGGTGCTGATGGGATGATCCGGATCGAGGCGCCGGACGAACTCGGCCCGCTCGCGGACCAGCCGGGTGATATTGTCCTTCCAGAAGGAGCGCCAGTCGAGCCATTTCGTCACAGCGCCCCAATCCGGGTGCGGCAGGGAGCGTGTTGGCTCGATGTCCTCCCATGTGGTGAACACGACATTCGTGGGGTCCCAGCGCCACGCGTCGTTCAGCGCGTCGAGCGACCCGTATTTCTGTTTCAACCACTCGCGGTAGCGCGCCCGGCTGTGCGTGCAGTAGCAATAGATGTCCGGGGCCCCGGTTCCCCACCGCGCGCGCGCCGGCAGCCCGACCTCGTTATGGATCTGCCAGCCGAAGAGCGCCGGGTGGCCACGGTACCGCTCGACGAGCGCG
>JBGPNN010000043.1:0-17973 GCA_041487495.1 bacterium | reverse complement strand
TCGAGCAGGCCGACCTCACTGCGGCGTACCCGCAAGGGATCCCCACCATCCTGGAAGTACACGAGCGCGCCGGCCGCGTCCACACCGCGCGGATGGACTTCCCGCCCGGCCACAGCCGTAATCCGCTGACGAATGCCCAGATTGGCGAGAAGTTCACGCGCCTAGCGGCGCCGGTATTGGGCGCGCAGATCGATCGAGCCCTCCACGCTCTGTGGGCGCTGGACTCGCGTCCGGACGTCCGGGACCTGATGCCCTTGCTGATCCGACCCGCCGCGTAGAAGAGCCGCGCAGGTGTTGCCGGTCCTCCCGGCAAAGACTGCTATTCTGGAGGTGATTGCGTTGAAAACCTTCGGGTGGGCGCGATGGGCTGTGTGTGGCCTGGCCGTCGCGCTCATCGTCACGGTCCCGGGGCTGGCCGCTCCGGCGTTACCGGCGGGGCTGCCCAGCTATTACCCCGCCACGTACGCGCAGATGGTCGAGGCGTCGCGCGCCGAGGGGCGCGTGCTTATCTATTCGATTATGTCGGCGCAGAACTGGGCGCCCGTGATCCGGGAGTTCAACAAAGTTTACCCGTGGATCCGGGTGGAGACGACCGACCTCGGCTCCTACGAAGTCTTCGAGCGGTTCCTCTCGGAGACCGGCAGCGGCGCCTCTACCACGGACATCCTGATCAGCAATGCCCCCGACTCGTGGCAGGATCTGCTGAAGAAGAACCTGATGATGAAATACGAGTCGCCGGAAAAGAAGTATCTGCCGGCGTGGGCCGTGGTCAACGACACAATCTACAACGTGTCGAGTGACCCGATGGTCATCGTCTACAACAAGAAGATCCTGACGCCCAACCTGCGGCCGAGGAGCATCGAAGAGCTCGCGCGCCTTGCCGAAGACTACCCGCGGACCTTCCAGAATCGCATCACCACCTACGACGTCGAGCAATCCTCGACCGGTTTCAACAACTTCTGGGTGTTCGTGAACAAGCACCACGACAAGGCCTGGACGTGGTTCGACTCGATCGGCAAAGCGGGCGTGCGACCACAGGTCAGCGCCAACCAGATGGTCGATGGGGTCATCACCGGGGAGTACCTGGTGGCATTCTTCGCCTCGACCATCGTGCTGCCGCCCCGGCTGGCCCGGCCGGGCGTAAAGGACATCATCGACTGGTCCTATGAGCGCGACGGCACGCCGGTGGTGCTGCGTGGCATGGGCATCCCCAACGCCTCCCGGCATCCGAACAGCGCGAAGCTGCTGCTCGACTTCGTTGTGTCGCAGACCGGCCAGGTCGCGTTCAGCGAAGGCGGGCTTGTCGCCTATCGGCCTGACGTGGCGAAGACGGCCAAGTTCCACCTGCAGGACCTGCTCAACGACATCGGCCAGGAGAATGCGCTGCGGTACGCGTACGATCCCGCGCTGCTCGACCAGAAAGCCAAGACGGACTTCGTGGCCAGATGGAAGAAGGCGTTTCGCCGCTAACCCATGCTTGAAGTGGCCCGGCTGCCGGGTCAGGCTGAGGTCAGGAACGTCGATGCCCCCGTCCAGTGGGGCATCGGCATCATGGCCGTTCTGCTCATCGTGTTCCCGATCGCGCCGATCCTCTACCAGAGCTTCCTTGCCCGGCCTCTCTACGAACCGGCCCGGACACTCACACTCGACAACTACGCGCGCATTCTGGCCTCACGAGAGTTTTACGCGGTCGTCCTGAACTCGGTCGTGATGGCGGTCGCGACCACCGTCCTGGCGGTCGCTCTGGGCACGCTGCTCGCGGTGCTCGTGCTGCGCACCGACATGCCGCTGCGCGGCCTGCTGGGCGGCCTGATCATCAGTCCGCTGTTCATCTCGCCGCTGATCCTGGCCTTCGCCTGGGTCACGATGTTCGGCCCGCAGGGGTACGTGACGATTGCTCTACGCCAGATCTCGGGCGGTGACCCCTGGAATCTCTACAGCCTGGCGGGGATCGTGGCGGTCTCGGTCTTCTACTATGCGCCGTACGCCTATCTCAATGCCGCGGCCAGCCTGTCCCTGTCGGACCCCACCGTCGAGGACGCCGCGCGGATCGCCGGGGCGACCCCCCTCCGGACGCTGGTCACCGTCACGCTGCCGCTCCTGCGCCCTGCCATGGCGTATACTGCGCTGCTCGTGGGCATCGGCTCGCTTGAGCTGCTGTCGATCCCGTTGATCCTGGGCACGCCCTCCGGCATTGATACGCTCTCCACGCTGCTGGTCAAGTTGGGCGTCATGGGCGGGCGGCCGGACTATGGCGCAGTGGCTGCGGTCGCGACGCTGCTGCTGGCCGCCGTCTCGTTCCTGATCGTGGCGCAGGAGCGCTTCATCGGCGCGGGACAGCGGTTCATCACCGTCCGCGGGAAGGCCGTCGCGCCGAGGACGTTTTCGATCGGCCCGCTGCGGTATGCGGCACTGGCGCTCTGCGTCGCCTACGTGCTGCTCGGCGTTGCGATCCCCCTGGGCGGCATCCTCCTCCGCTCAGTCGTCGGCTTCCTCTCACCCCTGGCCAACCCGCTGGAGTCGCTGACGCTGGAACACTATCAGTTCGTTTTCCAGACCGAGAGCTATCGCCGGTCGATCACCAACAGCTTGTTGATCGCCAGCATCGGCGGGGGCATCGGGATCATCTTCATGGCGCTGCTGGCGCTGGTGACCTACCGGTCGGACCTGCGCTGGCGGAGGCTGCTGGGCTTCATTGCCCTGTACCCGCGCGCGATCCCCGGGCTCATCGTCGGGATCGGATTCCTATGGTCCTTCGTGCTCATCCGGCCGCTGGGCAACCTCCGCAACACTCTCTTCGCCCTGGGCGCGGCGTTCATCATGCGTTACATCCCCTATGGCTTTTCGATCATCTCGCCGACCATGACACGGATCAGCCGCGAACTGGACAGCGCGGCGCGCGTCTGCGGCGACGGCTGGACAGGCGCGATGCGGCGGGTCCTGCTGCCGCTGCTCGGTCCCGCGCTCTTCACCGGGTGGGTGCTGTTGTTCATCACCTTCCTGAAAGAGTACGCCTCCGCCGTCTTCCTGTTCTCGCGCGGCAGCGAGGTCATGGGCACGACCATGCTCGAGTTGTGGCGGCAGGGTGACATGGGGCCGGTCAGCGTGCTGGCCGCCCTGCAGGTGGTGATCATCCTGGCGGTCATGGCGGTCATGCGCTATGGCTTCAAGGTGAAATTCTATGGCTGAGGTCGTCGTCGAGCAGCTGGTCAAGCGGTTTGGGGAGGTCACAGCGGCGGATCACGTGACGTTCACGGTCCGCAGCGGGGAACTCCTGTCGCTGCTCGGCCCGTCGGGGTGCGGCAAGACCACGACCCTGATGTGCATCGCCGGACTGGAGCGGCCCGATGAGGGACGGATCCTGGCCGCCGGCGTCGTGCTGACGGACGCCGCGCAGCGGGTGTACCTGCCCCCCGAACGCCGCGAGTTGGGGATGGTCTTCCAATCCTACGCCTTGTGGCCGCACATGACCGTGGCGAACAACGTCGCCTACGGTCTGCGCACCCGCCGGGCGCCCGAAGCGCAGATCCGTGAGCGGGTCGACGACGTGCTGCGTCTGGTCCAGCTGGACGGCATGGGTGCGCGCTACCCGTATCAGATGAGCGGCGGCCAGCAGCAGCGCGTCGCGCTGGCCCGCGCATTGGTCTACCAGCCACGCATCCTACTGCTGGATGAGCCGCTGTCCAACCTCGACGCGAAGCTGCGCGAGCAGGCGCGGGTGTGGCTGCGCGAGCTCCAGCGGCGGCTCGGCATCACCACGGTGTACGTCACGCACGACCAGGCCGAAGCGCTCAGCCTCTCGGACCGCATCGCCGTGATGTCGCGCGGGCGCCTTGTCCAGTTGGGCACACCGCGGGAGATCTACGAACAGCCGGCCGATTCCTTCGTCGCGGACTTCATCGGCCAGGCCAGTTTCCTCCCCGGACACGTGGCGGCCACCGGTGGCGGCCGGGTGCGCGTCCGTCTGCGCAGCGGCCAAGACTTGTCGCTGGAATCCTCCGCCCCCTGGGAAGCGGGCCGGCCTGTGCTGGTCGCCATCAGACCGGAGCGTGTGCTCCTGGCGGATGGCCGCACGGACAACGTGCTCTCCGGGGCGGTCCGCGCGCACCTGTACCTGGGCGCCCGCCATCAGTACGTGATCGACATCGGCGACCTGGAACTTCGCATCGAGATCGCCGATGAGCTGCCGGAGGGTCAGGTGCGTTTGTACGTCCCGCCGCAGGCCCTCACGCTACTCCCCCATGCGGGTTGACGCGGTTCTTTTCGATCTCGACGGCACGCTGCTCGACTCGTACGCCCTCATCTCCGAGTCGTTCACGTATGCCTGCCGGCACGTCCTCAACCGGGACCTGACACAGGAGGATGTGCTCGAACGCTGGGGCGCGCCGCTGCACGTGCGCTTTGAGGGCGTCGACCCGGCGCGGATCGACGATCTGATCAGCGCCTATATCGCCTACTACGAAGCCCACCAGGACCGCCATCTGAGCCTGTTCCCCGGCGTCCGCGAGATGCTGGAGGCGCTGAAAGACCGGCGTGTCCGCATGGCGATCGTCACCTCGAAACGCCGCTATACCACGGGTCTGACCGTGCGCAAGTTCAGCCTGGAGCCCTATTTCGGCGCAGTCATCAGCGAGCAGGACGTCGCCGCCCCCAAGCCCGCGCCGGATCCGGTATTCGCGGCCCTCCGGCAACTCGAGGTCGCGCCGGCACAGGCGCTAATGGTCGGTGACGGCGTCTTCGACATCCGCGCTGCGCGCGCGGCTGGAGTTGCCGGCGCAGCGGCGCTGTGGGGGACGCACGAGATGGACGCGCTGCTGGCCTCGGGCGCCGACTACGCGGTCCCCACGCCCGCCGATGTCCTGGCCTTGATTGATGCTATACTGTAGTCAGAGTGTACTCATTAATGCATACGTCAGGGGGAGGAGGATTTCGGAGTGAAGCAGACGACCGTGCGCGGCATCGAGCCTGCTTTGGCACGAAAACTGCGCGAGGAGGCACGCCGGCGAGGCCTCAGCCTCAACCGGACCATCCTCCACCTCCTGAAGCAGGCCACCGGTCTTGCCAAAGCCAGTCAGCCGGAAGAGTCTGGCCGGCGCCGCTTCACAGACCTGGACCACCTGCTCGGCACATGGTCGAAGGAAGAGGCCGATGAGTTCGATCGCGCGCTCCAGGAGTTGAGGCGGATCGACGACGAGTTGTGGCGATGAATCTCCTCATCGACACGTCAGCATACTCCCTGGCGAAGCGCGGGCATCCGGAGGCCGTCGAAGCGGTCCGCGCGGCCATGTCTCTCGGCATGACAGCCGTGGTGCTGGGTGAACTGATCAGCGGGTTTACGGCGGGTCGTATGGAAGCACGAAACCGGCACGAACTTCTGGAATTTCTTGATTCGCCGCGCGTTCACATCCTTCCGATGGGATTGGAGACGGCCGAAAGGTTTGCTCTCATTCGACGAATCCTTCGGGAATCAGGAAAGCCTATTCCGACCAATGATCTGTGGATCGCGGCATCAGCGCTCGAACACGGGTTTCGACTCTTGACCGCGGATGGCCATTTCGCCCTGATCCCCATGTTACTGACACGACTCCTCGTGTGAGGGCAGGCATTCGCTTTACGCCCCGGTTTCCGCCTGCCAGACCCGACGCGCCAGCAGGTTGATCACCACCAGCACCGTCGTGACCAGCACCGCCAGCGCCGCGGACAGCGCGATCTTCCCCTCGTCATGCAACCCAAAGATCACGACCCCGATCGTCTCATGTCCCGCCGAGATGAGCAGGATCGACAGCGTCAGTTCCGCCACCGCCGGGATGAACGCCAGGATCCACCCGGCCACCAGACTCGGCCGGATAATGGGCAGGACGATGTCGCGGAACGCATCGAGTGGTCGCGCGCCGCTGATCCGCGCCGCCTCCTCCAGCGACCCGTGGACCTGGGCCAGCCCCGCGGCCGCCGTCCGCACGCCAAAGGCGAGGAACCGGGTGACGTAGGCGAGCAGGATGATCCACACCGTGTCGTAGAGCCGGATGCCGAGTACCGGCCGCGACCAGGCCAGGATCATGGCCAGCGCGACGACGGTCCCCGGGATCGCATATGGGATGGTGACCAGCAGGTCCAGCAGCCCCGTCCCGCGGACGCGCGCACGGCTCACATATCCGATGCCGGCCCCGAGAAACACCACCAGCGTCGCGGCCGCCGAGGCCAGGAGCAGGCTGTTGATCAACGCCCGGTGCACTTTGGGGATGCCGAAGAGCGCCGTCGCGTAGTGCTGCAGCGTCAGATTCTCGCGGACGGGCGGCAGCCCGTACGCGCGGATGAGTGAGGTGAGCACGACGCCGGCGAGCGGCAGCACCACGCTGACCGCGACGAAGACGGCAAGCGCGCCCACCGCCGGGTATCGCCAGCGGCCCAGAGCGACGATCGAGCGCTGTGCGGCCTGGCCGCCCACGACCGTGAAGCGGCGGCGGCTGATGAGGCGGCGTTGCAGGACCAGCAGCACCGCCGCGATGGCCACGAGCCACATCGCCAGCGCGGCCGCGATCCTCAGGTTGTCTTTGAGATCGAAGTTCAGGATCGTGCCGTAAATCCTCGTCGTCAGCACGAAGTAGCGCGCGGGAAACCCCAGCACCGCCGGGATACCAAAGTTGGCGAGTGACGACAGCAGCAACAGTAGCGCGCCGGCTAGGATCCCAGGCAGCACCAGGGGCAGCGTGATCTCGCGGAGCACGCGGGCCGGCCCGGCGCCCGCCATGCGCGCGGCCTCTTCCAGCGCCGAGTCCATGCGCTCGAACACGCCGAGCGCCGCCAGGTAGACGATCGGATATCCGTAGAGGATCAACACCAGGATGATGCCGGTCTGACCATAGATGACAAAGAGCGGATCGCTCGCACCGGTCAGCGCCATCCAGGCCTGGTTGACAAACCCGACGGGGCTCAGGAGATAGACCCACGCGATCGCGCCGATGAAGGGCGGGATCATGTACGGCAGCAGCAGCAGGGTACGCCACGCGCGCCGGCCTGGGAGATCGGTGCGGCTGGTCAACCAGGCGAAGACCGCGCCCAGCGCTGTGCCACCGGCGGTCGCGCAGGTGGAGACGATCAGGCTGTTCGCCAGGACGCGATAGGTGACGCTGTCGCGCGCGATCCTGAGATAATGGCCGGCCGACGGCCGGCCCCCGACGACAAACGACTGCGCGACGAGCACGATCGATGGATACAGGACGAGCAGCAGCAGCACCGCGGCCGCCGCGGCGACAACCACCCGCACCCCGCCGCGCACGGATCTACTGGACGCCGAAGATATCGCTGAAGGTCTTTTTGATCTCCTCGCGGTTCTTCTCGATGAAACCCAGGTTAGTCTGGATGACCTTCAGATCAGCGGGGTCCGGGGTGCCCGGCGGCATCGCGATCCCCGGCATGACCGGGATGTACGATCGCTGCACGAACAGCCGCTGCGCCTCCGGCGTGTACAGGTAATCGACGAACGCACGGGCCGCGGCCTCGTTGGACGATCCCTTGATGATGGCCACCGGCGTCGGCACCAGCACCGCCCCCTCCGACGGCCAGATGTGGTCCACCGGCGATCCTTGCGCTTTGAGACTGCGCACGAAGAAATCTACAACCTGAGCGACGCTGATCTCGCCCGACGCCAGCTTTTGAATCACGTCGCCGTTGCTGCGCAGGATGACCGCGTTGTTCTCCTGCAGCTTGCGGTAGTAGCCCCACCCGAACTCGCGCATCGCGGCGAAGGTCCCCACCTGTGAAAACGCGGCGCCCGAGACGAACGGGCTCGGCATCCCGGCACGGCCCTTATAACGTGGAAGCGTCAGGTCCCACCAGGACGACGGGCGGAACTTCACATGGTTCGTGTTGTAGGCCACGACGTTGAAGATCAGCCGAACCTCATGATAGCGGCCACCGTCGTAGTGGAACTGCGCGTTGGCCCGCCGGCCCGTCGGTGGCGCAAACGACGCGAGCAGGTCCTTGCGCGCCAGATCCTGGAAGAACGCGATGTCGGCGAACCAGATGACGTCCGCCTGGATCTTGCCCGCCTGCATCTCAGCCTGGATCTTGGCGATGACCGGACCCGATCCCGCGCGGAAGACCTTGACCTGCACCCCCGGCGTACGGCGCATGAAATCGCCCGTGATGAGATTGACGTCGTCATCGGACTCGGACGTGTACAACGTGATGGTGCCGGTGACAGGCGCCGGAGCCGCTCCGCCGGGCGATGCGGCCAGCGCCGCCAGAATCAGAACGGCGAGCACCGCGGCAATCTTCATACCGGTTTCCTCCCAACCATGCTCCGCTCCATATTACATGATCTGCCTTCGGATCAACGCTATGGTGAGCTGTACGACTCGCGCCAGAGTTCTTCGAACCGCGCCTTGTTCCATCGCGCGAGATCGTGGCCGGCCCCAATGGAGAAACCTTCGAGGGTGATGGTGCCATCAAATCCATGCAGGGCCGCCAGCGCGCGGGTCAGGCCGCGCGCCCCCTGCCCGAGCGGCAGGTGCAGCCGGGCCTCATCGGCGTCGCTCAGGTGCACGTGGATCAAACGCTCGATCTGCCCGATGAACGCCGCCTCATCTTCGCCCCACGGGATGTGGGCGACGTCGACGACGGCGCCGACGTTGGCACGGTCAACCTCGCGGACCAGGTGGTTGATGTCGGCGGCCGTGATGACGTACTCTCCTTGCCTCGGCTCCATGTGCTCGACCCCAACCCGCATCCCGTGCCCGGCCGCGTGCTCGGCGATCTCCCGGACGGCGGTGACCAGCCTGGGCCAGTAGAGATCAGGGGTATCGTGCGGCGCCGTCGTGTGACCCGGGTGCATCACCACCATCACGGCGCCGAGCCGCGCGGCCATCTCGACACTCTGGTGCAGCGCCTCGAGCGACGCGGCGCGGATCGCGTCCAGCTGGGACGACGGGTTCAAGTCCCAGGACAGCGCGTGCAGCGTGACGACCAGCCCGCGTCCACGGGCCTTCTCGCCGAGCGGGCCGGCATCGACGTCGTCGCGCAGGAGCTGATACGCCCAGATCTCCACGCCACCGTAGCCGAGGTCGCGGGCCGCGTCGAGGATCTCGTCGGCCTCGTGCGCCCAGAGCAGCGGCGCGGAGAGCAGCACCTGACAGCGACGCTCGACCGGCGGCAGTTCGCCGGCCGTCGCGGGGAGCACCGGCAGGGTCCGGGTCGCGGGTCGCCGCTTCGGACGGACGATGTCCATGGTCGCGCGCAGTTCAGCGGCGACGCGGAACGGCTTGGTCAGCACCCGGCCGGGGAACGTTGTGATGAACTCGCGCGGGTGTCGCGTGAATTCCGTGGTCATCTCGAAGGGTTTGGCCAGCACCCGCCGCACCACGCTATCAACATACTGTTCCATGAACCGCAGGGTGTCGACGGCCACCGCGCGGCCGCACCTGACGCAGAGGACGAGTGAGAGGCCCCCGGTGCCCGGCGTCACCAGATGGGCCGTGGTCCGGTGACACCGGCCGCAGTACAGTTCGACCTCGTAACGCTCGTCGACGATCCGTGGTGGCACCTTACGTCTCCATGACCGTGCGCACGCCGGCGACGATGTCCTCTACCTGCGGCACCGCCGCCCGCTCCAGTTGACGGTTGTACGGCAGCGGGCAGTCCCGCCCACCGAGCCGCAGGATGGGCGCGTCGAGATGGAAGAACGCGGTGCTCTCCGCGAGCAGCGCGGCGATCTCCGCGCCGATCCCCAGGGTCTTGGTGCCCTCGTACACGACCACGACGCGCCCCGTCTTCGTGGCGGACTCGATGAGCGTCCCACCGTCGAGGGGCCGCAGCGTGCGCGGATCGATCACCTCGACGTCAACACCGTCATCCGCCAGTAGCCGGGCGGCTTCGAGTGCGCGGCCCACCATGACCCCCGTCGCAATCACCGTGACGTCGTCCCCTGCCCGTTTGATATCAGCCACACCCAGCGGAATCGGCTCAAGGTCGTCGGGCACCGGACCGCGTTCCTTATACAACAGCTTGTGCTCGACGAAGATCACCGGGTTGTTGTCCCGGATGCTGGCCAGCAGCAGGCCCTTGGCATCGGCGGGTGTGGACGGCGCGACGACCTTCAAGCCGGGGACGTGCGCGAACCAGGCTTCCAGACTCTCGGAGTGCTGGGCCGCCGCGCCGGTGCCGGACCCGGCCGGCGTGCGCAGGACCATCGGCACCTGGGCTTTGCCGCCGAACATATACCGAATCTTCGCCGCCTGGAGCACCAGCTGCTCCATGCAGAGCGTGATGAAGTCCATGAACTGGATCTCGAGTACGGGCCGCATCCCGGTCAACGCGGCGCCGATGGCGCAGCCGGTGATGCCCGCCTCGGAGATCGGTGTGTCGCGTACCCGCTCCGCGCCGAACTCCTGGATCAGCCCGTCGGTCACCGCGAACGCGCCGCCGTAGGTGCCGATGTCCTCGCCCAGCAGGATCACCCGTTCGTCGCGCCGCATCTCCTGGCGCAGCGCTTCGCGGATGGCTTCCCGGTAAGTGATCTCGCGGGTCACACGCGGGCTCCATCCTCGCCGGCCCCCGGCGCGTACACGCCGTCCATCAGGGTCGCCACATCGGGCTCGGGGCTGGTCTCCGCGAACCGCAGCGCGTCGTCGATCGCGGCCCGGGTCTCCTGTTCCATGCGTGAGGCCGCGTCCGCGCTCAACACGCCCTCGCCCTGCAACGCGGCAACGAAGCGCACGATCGGGTCGCGCCGGCGCCATGCTTCGACTTCATCTTTGGCACGGTACCGCTGTGTGTCGCTCTTGCTGTGCCCCTTGTAGCGGTAGGTCACGCACTCCAGCAGCATGGGCCCCTCACCCGCCCGCGCGCGATCGACCGCCGCGCGCGCGGCTTCGTGGACGCGCGGCAGATCCATCCCGTCGACGGTGTCGCCCGGGATCCCGTAGGCGCCCGCCCGCTGGCTGATGCGCTCGATGTTCATCGACCGCGTCACCGGCATCGACATGGCATAGTGATTGTTCTCGCAGACGAAGACCACCGGCAGCCGCCAGATCGACGCCAGGTTGAGTGATTCGTGGAACGCGCCCTCGCTGGCCGCGCCGTCGCCAAAAAACGCCACGCAGACCTGCCCGGTGCGGCGCATCTGAATCGACAATCCCACGCCGGTCGCCAGCGGCAGGCCGCCGGCGACGATGCCGTTCGCACCCAGGTTGCCACTCTCCACATCGGCGATGTGCATACTGCCGCCCCGGCCGCGACAGTAACCCGTTTCCTTCCCCAGGAACTCGGCCATCATCAGACGCACGTCGGCGCCCTTGGCCAGGCAGTGCCCGTGGCCGCGGTGGGTGCTCAGGATGTAGTCGTCGGAACGCAGCGCCGCACACACGCCGGTCGCCACGGCTTCCTGCCCGATGCTGAGGTGCATCGTCCCGTGCACGCGGCCCTGCGCGAAGAGTTCATCGGCTTTTTCTTCGAACGCGCGGATCAGCAGCATTGTCCGCAGCATGCCGATGGCTTGATCGGTGGGCAGGGTCATCGCCTTGACCGTGAGGTCCTCCCGGCCGCCCGCAGCACCGACCGCGCGGCTTGATGATCGGTCACGAGCACGCCGACGAGCCTGCCCCGCAGCGCGCCGTGGATCGCGTCGGCCTTGGCCGCGCCGCCGGCCACGGCGACGACGGTCGCCATGCGCCGCAGATCGCTCAATTCCACGGCCAGGATCCGGCGTTCCAACGCGTCGTCTACCGGTTCGCCGTCGATCGTGAATGCGCGCGTACAGACGTCGCCGACGGCGCCCAGTCGCCGCAGCGCGGCCAGGTGTTCCGGCGAGAAGTACCCGCTGCGAACCAGGGTCGATGAAGAGACTAGCGCCCCGATGCCCACGAGCGCGACGTCCACCTGCCGGGCCAGCGTGAGCGCCCTGGCGATGCCGCTCTCTGAGAGCAGGGCGCGGCGTACCCGGGCGTTGTCCACGACCGCCGGGGCGTGAAGCAGGTGCACAGTTCCGTCGAGGGCCTCGGCGATGCTGTGCGCGAGGTCGTTGGCGTGGATGCCGGCGCTGATCTGCCCAACGCCGCCGACCAGCGGGACCACGGTCGGGCGGACCGGCCGGCGGTGGAGGCTGTCGGCCACGGCGCGGAGCGTCGTGCCCCAGGAGACGCCGATCCGCTCCCCCCCTTTCAGCAGCCGGTCCAGGTAATCGGCGGCCGCGCGACCCAACGCCTGCTGGGTCGCGGCCTCCTGCTGCCCCGTCACGACGACGGCTTCGCGCAGCGAGAAGCGCTGCTCCAGTTCGCGCTCGAGGTCATGGTGGACGCCGTCGGGCGGGATCACTTCGATCCGCACGACGCCCTCGGCGCGCGAGCGCTGCAGCAGGCGGGAGACCGTCGGGCGCGAGATGCCGAGGCGCTCCGCGATCTCCTGCTGCGTCATGTCCCGCAGGTAGTACAGATCAGCCACCTTGGCCATCAGCATGGCGTTGCCATCGCCGGGGCCGCCGGCGCGATCTGCGCCAGCATCCCGTTGCGCACCATGACGTCTTGCAGCCGGCGCAACTGCACGACCGTGGCGCGCTCGTCGAGGGCCAGGTCGTCTGCCGTCAGCACGCGTCCGGCCGCCACGTCGCGTGTGACGCGCGCGCCGTGCGTCACGCCGATCGGCACCGCCTGCTCGGCCGCGGCTCCGTCCGCCGCTTCGGTCAGACCGTAGACCGTCTCCCCGCCAATCCCGTCGATGACCTCGCCCGCGCGGAGGTCGCGCTTGGCGACGGCGACGCACTCGGCGACCGGCGCGCCGAGCGCGGTCATGGTGGTCTCACCGAGCAGCACGGCCCTGGCCACGGAGATCGGCGCTTCCAGGCTGGCTAGATGATAGGGACGGGAAAGCAGGTAGTACGGGCCATCACCGGCCTTCAGGTAGGCGAGATCGCGGCGGACCGGTTCACTGCTTGTTGTCACGATGACAAACACCCCGGGCGCGACGTCGCCGATCGCGTAGTCCACCGCGCCGCGCCGGTCGAGGATGCCGCCGTCGGCTCGGGGGATGAAGACCTTCAAGAGGTCGGCCAGATTGGCCCGGGGCCCGTGCATCCCCGGCCGGTCCGGTCGCAGGCCGGTGGCGTTGGCCAGCCCGGCCATCTCCGCCATCGTCTTCGTCCCGTCGACAAACGCCGCCAGCATCCTCGGGCTCATCCCGCGCGCCATCGCTTCGGGTTCGACCGTCTTCATCGTGGCCGCGCGGTCGAGCCGGTTGTTCTTGCCTTTGCCGGCACAGATGATCTCGAGGCCGATTGCCCGCGCGAAGTCGACCATGTCGCACAGCACCGACGGCTCATCACCGGCCGCAACCGTGTAGATCGTGCCGGCCGCGCGGGCCATCCACGCGAGCAGCGGCCCGACCGTGACGTCGGCTTCCACGTTCATGGTAATGAAGGGTTTCCGCCGCCCGATGGCGGCCAGCGCGAGGCGGGCGCCGGTGTCAGGATCTCCGGTAGCATCCAGCACGGCATCGATCCCCGCCGCAGCGACAATCCAGTCGGCGCGGCTTGCGACCGCCGCCCGGCCATCGCTGAGCAACCGGGAGACATCCATCGCCGAGTCGGCGACGCCCCCGGCCACCCCGGCCTCGGCCGCGGCGGCCACCGCGCGCTCGACGACCACGTCGCAGACCGCGGCCAGGCGCATCCCCGGCACGTGTGCCACCTGGCGGACGAGCCCGCTGCCCATCTGCCCGGCGCCGATGACGGCGACGCGAATCGGGCGACCGGCGTGCTCAAGCGCCTGGAGCCGCGAAAGAAGCCTCATGAACAAATGTTCACTTGTGAACAGACGTGCAGACGCCGTTCGCGTTTGGGCGAGGAAAACCCTTCCGTCAGACTGTCTCGGTCTCGCCGATCACCGGGACCGACGCCGGGATCCCGGCCGCCGTCAATGCCGCCGCGTAGGCCGTCGCCGGCGCTTCCTCGCCGTGCACGCAGAACGCGCGGCCGATGCGTGGGACGCGCCGGGCCCAGGCCAGCAGTTCGTTGCGATCGGCGTGCGCGCTGAACGCGTCGGCGCGCTCGACTCGAATCTTCACGTCGTAGGCCTCCCCGAAGATTCGCACCGGTGAGACGCCGTCTTCGAGCCGCCGGCCCAGGGTGTGCTCGGCCTGGTAGCCGACGAAGAGTACCGTCGAGCGCGGGTCCCCAATGTGCTGGCGCAGGTGATGGCGGATACGGCCGGCCTCCGCCATCCCCGACGTTGCGATGACCACGAATGGCTCGGATTTGTCGTTCAGCGCCTTCGACTCGGCATCCGCGCGCACGTAGTGCAGACCTTTGAACCCAAACGGGTCGTGCCGCTCGAGATGCGCGCGGACCTCGTCATCGAAGCACTCGGCGTGCACGCGGAAGATCTCGGTGGCATCGATCGCCATGGGGCTGTCGACGTACACTTCGATGCGCGGGAGCGCACCGGCCTCGCGCTGCTGGTGTATCACGAAGACCACCTCCTGCGTCCGGCCAACCGCGAACGACGGGATCAACACCTTACCGCCGCGTGCCACCGTGTCTTTGATCACGTTCGTGAGATGGACCACCGCCTCGGGTCTGGGTAGGTGCTCCCGATCGCCGTAAGTCGATTCGGTGATCAACACGTCCACCTCGGGCAGCACGGCCGGCTCGCGGACGATCGCGCTGCCCGGACGGCCGAGGTCGCCCGTGAATCCCAGCCGCCGCCCCTCCGCCTCCACGAAGACCATCGCGGACCCCAGGATGTGCCCGGCGTCGCGAAACGTGACGTTCACGGACCCGATGCGAAACTGATGGTCATAAGGGATGGCGACCAGCCGGTTGATAGCACGCTCGGCCGCCTTGAGGTCGTAGAGTGGCTCGACCGCGGCTTCCCCATGGCGCCGGCGGATCCGGGTGACGGTGTCGGCATCCTGCACCTGGATTTTCGCGGCGTCGCGCAGGATCAGCGCGGTCAGGTCGCGGGTGGCCGGCGTGCAGTAGATCGGCCCGCGGAATCCGGCGGCCACCAGGGTAGGCAGGTTCCCGCAGTGATCGAGGTGCGCGTGCGATAGGACGACCGCGTCGACGTCCGCTGGGGGTGATGGAAACTGTCTATTGCGGTCAGCCGACTCGGCGCGGCGTCCCTGGAAAAGGCCGCAGTCGAGGAAGAACCGCAGGTCCTTGGTCTCGACCACGTGGAGCGACCCGGTGACCGTACGAACGGCGCCGTGAAACAATAGACGCATCATTGTCTCCCTTGGTGCAGGCTCCCGACGGCGATCCTGGTCGTCGCGCCCGCGTTCACGGGAGCATCAGGTACTGCACGCTGAACGGCTCGCGCACCGCCGGGTAGAGGTCCGTTGGATTCCACAACCACCCCCGCACGCGCGAGGCGGAGCCGCCGATCAGCGAGCGCAGGAACCCGTCGCCGCCGTATTCGATGACGCGCGCCTGGCTCAGCCCACCCAGCTTCATCGCGGCCTCGACGGCCTCGGGGAAATGACCCATCGCATCGACGAGCCCGGCCTGCAGCGCCTGCTGGCCGGTGTAGATGCGGCCGTCGGCCAAGCGCAGCACCTTCGCGCGGTCCATCTTGCGGCCAACTGCCACGATGTCGACGAATCGCGCATATGCCTCATCGACCAACTGCTGGAAGATCGCGGCCTCCTGCGGCGTCATCGGCCGGTTCGGATTGCCCAGGTCCTTGAAGGCGCCGCTCTTGAACACTACCGTGCGGATGCCGATCTTGCGGCTCAGTTCCTCGAGGTTCGGCAGCGCCACGATCACGCCGATGCTGCCGGTGATGGTGGTCGGGTCCGCGATGATGCGTTCCGCGGCGGCGGCGATGTAATAGCCCCCCGACGCCGCTGTCTGCGTCATCAACGCCACGACGTGCTTGCCGGCGCGGCGGAGCGTCCCCACCTTCGCGTGGACCTCGTCGCTGGCCACCACTGAGCCACCGGGTGTATCCAGTTCGAGGATCACGGCCCGCACCGCGTCATCGCGCTGGGCGCGGTCGAGTAACTGCACGATCGCGCGGCTGGCCGCTCCCGACGCCAGAATCGAGAAGCCCGCGCCTTCCCGCGAGATCGGCCCTACGATCCGGATCACGACGATCTTGTCAGAGCCTTCGCCGCTGATGAGCCGCTCAGACGGTGCCGAGAGCCCGCCCGTCACCGCCACCCCGCCGGCGCCGGCCGCGAAACCGATGATCCCGCCGAGAAACGCGGCGCCCACCAGGGCCACCAGCGCCAGGACGATGCCGACGCTGACCCACAGAACCTGCTTCATCCCCGCTCACCTCCCTATCGAGCCACGACGAACAGGAGGACAAAGTAGACGATCAGGGTGACGGCCCCGAGGGGGATCGCGACCCGCGCCCACTCCTTGCTGCGGATCTTGAGTTTGCCCGCCGCGATGATGTTGGGGATGTTGCCGGGGATCAGCATCCCGCCGCTGATGAGCAATCCCATCAGGACGGCCCGGACCTGCTCGGCCGACATGCGGGGGCTGATCTCGGCGGCGGTCAGGGTCGCGTTATCGAGGATCGCCGAGACCATGTTGATCCAGTAGAGGATCCGCGCGTCCAGCCCGATGACGTACCGGTCGATCAGCGGCTTGAACCCCTCACCCAGCAGGGTCAGCGCCATCACGAACACGTAGACGCGCACCGCGCGCTCCAGCACGCCGCGCAGCGATGCATAGGGCTCCGCGGCGGCGAGGCCGCGGTCCAGCGGCGGGATGGTGACGCCTCGCACCAACAGCAGCCCACCCATCGCCGCCACGCCTGGGACGATATACCAGCCCAACAGCCGGACCAGGTACCAGAAGTCCTGTCCTAGCTTGGCGATCGCAATGGTGCTGAGGGGTTCGCCGATGGGCGTCAGGGCCGCGCCCAACCCGATGGCATAGCAGGCCACGACCACGAAACGCACCTCGTCGTCACGCTCCAGCCGCAGGATCGAGACGAACTCCACCAGGACCAACGCGGCGATGATGGCCGTAATGACGCTGGAGGCCAGACCCAGCACGATGATCGCCAGGGCCGTGAGCGCACGCGGGCCGATGCGCGCAACGAGCGCGGCCACCCCGGCGGCGACCGACCGCTGGCCCCGCGCGAAGATCGCGCCCGAGATGAAGACGGCAATCGTGATAGGCACCGGATGGGTCACCGCGTCGCGAAGGAGGTGCGTGGTCAGCGCGCCTGAGACCAGCACGGAGAGGATCCCCATCAGGAACAGGAAGGCTTCGAGGTTGTGCTCGATCTTGTGATTCAGAAAGGGGCCGATGAGCACGATCAGCAGGATGACCAGGATGGCGATCACATCGAACGGCATCCGTCCGAATATACCAGGATGGGCTGGCCGTCACCTTCCCCGCCGTGATAGGATCTTCAACCGGAGGAGTTCGGGAGCCCGGTACCCGGACGGTCTCGAAAACCGTTGGGCGCATCCGCGCCTCGTGGGTTCGAATCCCACCTCCTCCGCCACTTTCAGGCGGTTACTTCATCAGCGCTCAAACGGCCACCTCAGCAAGGCTCCTGCCCGTCTTACGATCGAGGACACGAATCTGCAGTCGGGCGTCGAGGGCCCGGGCGAACGCCGCCAGGGTGCCGACCGTCGGGCCGTTTCGGGCCCGCTCGTTTCGGGCGATGGTGGACTTGGCTTTCCCGCAGCGTCTGGCCAGCTCGCGCTGGCTCATATGCCGGGACAGTCTCGCGTGGATCATCAGGTGGCCCACTTGGTACTCCACCAGACCCGCCCGCCAAGTTTTTGCAAACGCCGGGTCCTTCATGCGCTCGCGTAAGTAATCACGGAAAGGGACCTCGCGGGCCACTCTGCGCCGACTACCCTTATGTTTTCCGGTCGTGATAGTCTCTGGCATTTGCCTCACCGACCTCAATCTCCCGTCGAGGGATTCTCTGCCGTTTCTTTTCAAACCCGTGGACGAGCACGAACGCGCCAGGCTCCGCCAGAATGCCAAGCAGCCTGTACGCGGAGCCCGTG
>JBGPNN010000042.1:0-18170 GCA_041487495.1 bacterium | reverse complement strand
GTGCGCGAGCAGCGCCGCAGCCTGCTGGCGGAGAAGTAGCCCGTGGCCGCGCTCACCATGGTGGAAGCGCTGAACCAGACGCTGGCCGAGGCGCTCGCGCGCGATCCGCGCGCCATCATCCTGGGAGAAGACGTCGGCCGGAACGGTGGCGTCTTTCGCGTCACCGACGGGTTGTACGCGCGGTTTGGTGCCGATCGCGTGATTGACACGCCGCTGGCCGAATCCGCGATCGTAGGGACCGCGATCGGCCTGGCGTCGTATGGGCTGCGCCCCATCGTGGAGATTCAATTCGCGGGCTTTCTGTATCCGGCGTTCGATCAGATCGCCGGGCAGGCCGCTCGGCTGCGCACCCGGTCCGCCGGCCGGTTCAGTGCCCCGCTGGTCATCCGGGCGCCGTACGGTGGAGGTATCCGCGCGCCTGAACTGCACTCAGACAGCATCGAGGCGCTGTTTGTCCACACGCCCGGTCTCAAGGTTGTCATCCCCGCGTCACCGGCAGAGGCCAGAGGATTGCTCTCCGCCGCGATCGCCGACCCCGATCCGGTGATCTTCCTCGAGCCGATGCCCCTCTACCGGGCGTTTCGCGAAGACGTCAGCGATGCGCCGTACCTGATTCCACTGGGCACCCTGCGGGTCGTCCGGTCGGGGCGGGATGTCACCGTCGTCGCATGGGGCGCGATGGTCCCCGTTGCGATGAAGGCGGCCGAGGCGATCGCCGAGCGAGGCATTGACGCCGAAGTGCTGGACCTGCGTACCCTGAACCCGCTGGACGTCGACGGGCTGGTGGCGTCGGTCCAAAAGACCACGCGGGCGGTCGTCATACACGAAGCGCCGAAGACCGGTGGGCTGGGCGCGGAAATCAGCGCGATCCTCTCCGAGCGCTGTCTTTTCTCGCTGAGCGCCCCAATTCTTCGCGTGGCGGCGTTCGACGTGCCGTATCCGGTTGTGTCGCTCGAGAAGCCGTACCTGCCGGATCAGGAGAGACTGATCAAGGCCATTACCGCGGTCATGGAGACATAAGTGGCGTTCGAATTCCGCCTCCCTGATCTCGGCGAAGGCATCCATGAGGCGGAAGTGCGGCGGTGGCTGGTCGCGGAGGGGCAGCCCGTCCGCGAAGATCAGCCGCTGGTCGAGGTCGAGACGGACAAGGCCGTCGTGGAGATCCCATCCCCGGTGGCCGGCACCGTGTTGCGGCACGGCGCCGGGGAGGCGCAGGTGGTGGCGGTCGGATCGGTGCTCGTGACGATCGAGACGGCGCAGGCCGCGACCGCCCCGGCTCAGGCGGCGGGCGAGGAGTCGTTGGGGATCGTTGGGTTCGTGGCGCCGCCGGCGTCCCTGCAGGCCACACCTGTCGCGCGCCGCGTGGCCAAAGAGCTGGGTGTCGAGATCACGCAGGTCACAGGCACAGGCCCCGGAGGACGGATTACCGAGGAAGATGTCCGCGCCCACGCCGGCCATGGGCCGGCCGAAGAACGGGTCCCGCTGCGCGGGCTCCGCAAGCGCATCGCCGAACGCATGGTGCAGTCCGCGTTCACCGCCCCGCACGTCACCGCGATGGAGGAAGCGGACGTCACGACCCTCGCGGCCCTACGCGAGCGGGCACAGCCGAGGCTGACCTTCCTTCCGTTCATCGTGAAGGCCGTGGTCGCCGCCCTGCGGGACAATCCCTTCCTCAATGCCTCGATCGACATGGACGCGGGTGTCATCATCCTCAAACGCTATTATCACATCGGCATCGCGACGGCCGCCGAGGACGGGCTGCTGGTGCCGGTGATCCGCGACGCGGACAAGAAGGACCTGTGGGAGATCGCGCGGGAGTTGGCCAGGCTCACCGAGGCCGCACGGACCCGGGCCATCGGACACGACGACCTCCATGGGAGCACGTTTACGATTTCCAACTACGGTGCCTTCGGCGGTTTGTTTGGGACGCCGATCATTAACCCGCCCGAGGTGGCCATCCTGGGCATCGGGCGCGTCCAGGACAAGCCGGTGGTTCGCGATGGGCAGATCGTGGTACGCAAACTCATGGGGGTCTCGCTGAGTTTCGACCACCGGGTCGTGGATGGCGAAGGAGCGGGGCGGTTTCTCAGACAGGTGATCGAGCGGCTGGAGGCGCCGGACGACCTCAGGCCTGTGCCCTGAGCACGCGTTTGAGAATCTTGCCCGTCGCGCTCTTCGGAAGATCCCCGACAATGTACCGAGGCCGGCACCTTGTAGGTCGCCATGCGCTCGCGACAATACGCGAGGATCTCATCGGTCGTCGCGGTGAGATCCGCTTTCAGGACGATCGCGGCTCTCACCAGTTCGCCTTTGACGGGGTCGGGCGCACCATACACGGCGGCTTCTCTTACCGCCGGGTGCCGGTACAGCGCCTGTTCCACTTCGGCCGGCCACACCTTGAAGCCCGCCACGTTGATCATGTCCTTCAGCCGATCCACGATGAAGACATAGCCCTCCTCGTCCATCGTGCCGATGTCCCCGGAGTGGAGCCACCCGTGACGCAAGGCGTGCGCCGTGTCGTCGGGTTTGCCCCAATAACCCTTCATCACACCGGGTCCGCGGATGACGATTTCGCCCCACTCGCCCAGCGGCAGATCGTGATCGTCCGCGTCCACGATCTTCAGTTCGAAATTCTCGACCGCGGTCCCGACGCTCCCGAACTTGTGGCGGAAGTCGTGATTGTAACAGGCGAACGGCGAGCACTCGGTCAGGCCGTACCCTTCATAGACCGGCCGCCCGAACCGCTCCGTCCACCTGCGCGAGACTTCCTGCGGCATCGCGGCCGCGGCCGAGAACTCGTACCGGATCGACGAGAGATCGTGTTTCGACAGATCCATGTTGAGCAGTGTAATGAAGATGGTGGGCACGCCAAAGAATGTCGTCATGCGGTCGCGCTGGATCGAGCCGAGCACGTGGTCGGGGACGAACCGGCGGTGGAGGACGAGGGTCGCGCAGGCGGTAAAGGCGGCGTTCATGATGAAGTTCTGACCGAACACGTGAAACAGCGGTAGGAACAGCGCCATGCGGTCATCCCGCGAAAACTTGGCGTGGTGAGCCGTCGCATACATGTTGGAGACAACGTTCCCGTGCGTCAGGATCGCGCCCTTCCGCGTTGAATTCTCGGCCTCCTCCATCACCCCATTTGAAGGATCGGCGGCTCCGCGTCTTTAAGTCGCGAGGAAAGGAGGCCGAGCGCATGCGCCTCATCGATCTGTCCCGCGAGCTGTATCACAAAGAACCCACGAACCCTGGAGCGGTCCCGCCGCAGGTCTGGGTCTGGCGGACTCATGAAGAGACGCGCCCGCTGCACACCAATGGGTTCTCTTCGAGCACGCGCCTGCTCACGTTTCCCGACCACAGCTCGACGCACGTCGACGCACCGCGTCATTTCGATCCCGACCCCAACGCGCCGGATATCGCCTCGGTCCCCCTTGAGTGGTTCTACGGGCCTGCCGTGTGCCTCGACGTCCGCGCTGTGCGGCGCGACGGATGGATCGACACGGACGATCTGCGCGAGGCGTGCGCGCGGGATGGTCTCGCGATCCGGCAGGGGGAGATCGTCCTGTTGTGCAGCGGTCACCACAAGCGCAGTTATCCGTCCCCGGCGTTCTTCACGGCCTATCCGGGTCTGACACCCGACGCCGTCCGGTGGCTCCACAGCCAGGGCATCCGGAACTTCGGCGTGGAAGGACCGAACCCCGGTCACCCGGAGGATCGGAACTTCGAAGTCCACCTGGTCTGCCGCCAGCTCGGGATGATCCATATAGAGGGCCTCGCGAACCTGGAAGAGATCGTTGGACGCCGTTTCACGTTCTGCGGGTTTCCGTTGCGGATACGGAATGGGACCGGTTCACCCATTCGCGCCGTGGCGATGCTGGAGGAGAGGGATTCCTCCGGTTAGGTGCGCAGTTGCGGGTCGAGCACGTCCCGCAGTCCATCCCCGAGCATGTTGATCGCGAGCACCGTGATCATGATGGCCAACCCGGGGAACGTCGTGAGCCACCACGCCTCCCGGACCCAGTCACGCCCGGCGTTCAGGAGGGCGCCCCACTCCGGGGTCGGAGGCGACGCCCCGAGGCCGAGGAAAGACAGCGCCGCGCTGGTCAGGATTGCCCCGGCCACGTTCAGGCTGGAAAGCACAATGATCGGCGCCACGACGTTGGGCAGTACGTGCCGGGCCATGAGGCGGGGCGGTGGGCATCCCACCGCCTGAGCCGCTTCCACAAACGGCTGTCCCCGGACCACGAGCACCGATCCTCGCACGACGCGGGCGTACGACGGGATCCCATAGATCCCCACGGCCAGCATGACATTGTTCAGACCTGGGCCCAGGATGGTCACGATGACCAGGGCGAGGAGGATGCCGGGAAACGCGAGCATCAAGTCGATCAGTCGCATGACCGCCAGGTCAAGCCAGCCGCCATAGTATCCCGCCGCCAGACCGAGAGGCACTCCGGCGCCCACGGAGATGAGCACCGCGACGACACCGACCCGCAACGAGATGCGCGCGCCCCACACCACGCGGGTGAACAGGTCCCGACCAAACTGGTCCGTGCCGAACAAGAACTCTTTCCCGGGTGGCCGTAGGCTGAACTCAGGGCTGATCTTCAGCGGGTCGCGGGGAGCCACAATGGGCGCGAGCATGGCCACCGCCACCAACGCCACGAGGAGGATACCGCCGATGGCGGCGCCGGTGTTTCGCGACAGGCGCCGGACCGCGTCGACGCCCGGGTGCGTGGCGGGAGGTCTAGCCGTAACGTACGCGCGGGTCGAGATACGCATAGGAGAGGTCGACGAGCAGGTTGATTCCGGCATAAATCAGCGCCACGAGCAGCGCCACGCCCTGGACCACCGGGAAATCCTTGTTCAAGATGCCGGTGATCGCCAGCCGGCCCAGGCCGATCCGCGAAAAGACCGTTTCGATCACAAACGCGCCCGCCAGGAGGCGTCCAAATTCGAGCCCCGCGAGCGTCACGACGGGCACCAGCGCATTCTTGAGCGCATGGTGATAGACGACAACCCTTTCGGTGAGGCCTTTGGCCCGGGCGGTCGTCACGTAGGGTTGGCGATACACTTCCAGCATGCTCGAGCGCACGAGTCTCGCCAGCACCGCGAGCGGGGCCAGAGATAGGGCCAGGGCGGGCAGCACCAACCGGTTCCACCCGCCCTGCCCCGTCGCCGGAAACCACCCAAGCCGCACCGAGAACGCAAAGATGAGCAGGAACCCCAACCAGAAGCTCGGCATGGAGACACCGACCAGACCGAGCAACATCGCCAGGTTGTCCGGGAGCCGGCCGCGATTGACCGCCGCAATCACGCCCAGCAGCAATCCGCCGATCACCGCGAGCGACATCGCCGCGAGCGCGAGGCTCGCGGTCGGTTTCAACGCCTGAACCACGAGTTCAGTCACCGGCAGGTTCAAGCGGATCGACCGCCCCAGATCACCGTGGAGGGCCCGCCAGAGAAACCGGCCGTACTGGACGGGCAGCGGGTCATTCAGACCCAGCGTCGCCCGCAGTCGCTCAAGCGCCGCCTTGTCGGCGACGGAATTCTCGCCCAGGAGCACCATGACCGGATCCCCCGGGACGAGGTGGAGCATGAGAAACACCAACACCGACACACCGAACACCACCGGCAGCGACGCGGTCAGCCGCTGCCCCAGATACCTGGCCATTCAGGAGTCCGGCGCTACTTCTTCTCGATCCACACGTCGTAGAAGAGCGGGTAGGCGGTCGGGTCGAAGCGCATGCCCTTGACTTCTGACCGGATCCCCACCAGGTTGAACTCGTTGTACAGCGGCAGCACCAGGGCTAGTTCCATCACTCTCCGCTGCACCCGCTTGTAGACCTGGATCCGCTTGGCAATGTCCGGCGAGCGGTAGGCCTCTTCCAGATCGCGATCGAGGGCGGCGTCACTGACATGCGACCAGTTGAAGGGAATGCGTGTGGAGTGGTAGAGACCCCGCAACAAGTCGAGGTCGGCATAGATATAGAACAGCGGCACGAGATTGTGATCGCCCCGGTTGATACCCTCGTACCACGCCGCCCGGGCCATGGATTTGATATCGATCTGTATCCCAATGTCTCTCAACTGACCCTGCAGGAACTCGGCAGGCTCCTCCAACCCGATGTTGCCGATAATGTGCTCCTCGATGACCAGCCGCCGCCCACCTTTGGTCCGCACCCCGTCCGATCCCATCCGCCAGCCGGCCTCTTCCAGCACGGCCTTGGCCTTCTCCGGATCGTAGGGGTACATGCTCTCCAGCGACTTGTCATAGCCGACGGTCGCCGGCGTGAGCGGGGTCTTGGCAGCAGTGTGCACGCTGAAAAACAGGGTCCTGACCATCAAGTCCTGGTTCAGCGCATACAGGATGGCGCGCCGGACCGCCAGATCATCGGTGGGGAACTTCTTGCTGTTCAAGAACACGATGCGCGGCGCGCCTGGATACGCGGCCTTCAGGACGCGATAGCGCTTGCTCTGGACGAGCGCCGCCACGTTCTTTTCGGGCACGGGCTCGATGGCGTTGGTCTCGCCGTTCTCCAGCGTGGCCAGCCGCGTCGACGCCTCAGGGATCGTTTTGACCACGATCTTCTCGAGATACGCGGGGCCGGTGTTGTTGAAGAACCCCTTGGGCGGCCAGCGATATTCAGGATTGCGGGCCATGGTGATGTTGTCGCCTGGCACCATCGATTCGAATTTGAAGGGACCACTGCCTGTTGGGTGCTTGTTGAAGTCGATGCCCCATTTTCTGGCGGCGGCGGGGGAGATCATCCCCAGGAACGGCGTGCTCGCTGCGTACAAGAAGGGCGCGTAGGAATCTTTGAAATGGACGCGGGCCGTAAATTCATCAACCACGACCGTGCGATCATACGGGCCCAGGGCCGAGATGGCCGACGTGGACTTGGTCGCGGGATCGATGATCCGGTCCAGGTTGAACTTGACCGCCGCGGCATTGAACGGCGTACCGTCGTGGAACTTCACGTCCCGGCGGAGCTTGAAGGTGTAGACCTTCGCGTCGGGTGATGCCTCCCACGACTCGGCCAGCCACGGCAAGATCTGGCCACGGGGAGTCATGAAGACCAGGCTGTCGTACATGCTGGCCAGCACGCGCTGCGCGACGGCGGCGGCGGACCCATGAGGGTCGGTGGTGCTTGGCTCCTGGCGGATCCCGTAGACGAGGGTACCCCCAGTCTGGGGTGAGGGCCCCTGTGCGAGCGACGGACTGCTGAGCGGGACGAGCAGCACGAGGACCAATAGACCCACTGCCGCAAGGCGAACATGCCCTATCATTGGACAGTCCTCCTTCCACGTATCTGGGGTGAGTTCGGGTTTGCCTTACGCCCTCCTTCCGGAAAGCTGGGAGAGGAATTCCTTCGCGAGGTCGTCGCACCGGCGGAAGGTGGTGCCCGCGAAGCCCCGGACGTAGCGGATCAATTTTTCCAGGATCTCCATGCGATGGTGGCGTCCGATGACCTGAGGGTGGAACATGATCATGAAGAAGCCTGACTCCCGGTAGACCCCCCGGAACTCCGACTGCCAGATGCGCAGGACTTTGTCGGGGTCCGAATTGCCCGTCATATACACCGGGCTGAACGAGAACATGAAGTACGGCGCGTCGTCGAGCTCCAAGCAGCCGGGCAGTTCCGCGAGCGCGCCGCTCTGCCCGGGCACGCGGACCAGGTACGGCCGTTCATCGTCCATCATGCTGGAGTCGTAGAGAAACCCGGCTTTGATGAGGAACCCATGCGTCTCGGGGCTGATCACGCCGCCGGGGCACCGGTAGCCGACCGGACGTTCGCCGGTCACGGCCTGCAACGCCCGTACGCCTCGCTCGAGGCTATCCCATTCCTCATCCGGGCTCATATCATACGGTTTGACCTGGTGCAGGTAGCCGTGATGGGCCACCTCGTGACCGGCCCGGTGAATCGCCTCGACTTCCCGCGGGTGCTGCTCCGCCACCCACCCCGGCGTGAAGAACGTGGCTTTGATCTCATAGCGCGCGAGCAGGTCGAGGATCCTTGGGACGGCGACTTTCGCCCCGTACGTCCCCCGTGAGAGCACGCTGGGGGACTGGCGGTCTTTGCGTAGCCAGATACTCTCCGCGTCGAAGTCGAAGGTTAGACAGGCGTTGCACGTCTGCCGGGCTGCCACGATTCCACCACTCCCTCCGAAAGGATCATCTGTGGCACTGACGAATGCCGTAATGGCCGTACCTACAGCCAAGGAGGAGCGATTTCCGTGAGTAGACGTGCCGTTCTTTCGGCAGTGCTGGCCGTTACCCTTGCGTTGGCGATCTCGATGGTGCCTGCCTCTGCCCAGCGGGCGCCGGTCGGTCTTACTATCTGGTTCCCGCTCCCAACCGGCGGGCCGCTGAAAGAGGCCATGGATGATCTCGTGCAGCGGTTCAACTCCAGCCACACCGACGTCCGTGTGACGCTGGAACTGACCGGTGACTACAACCAGAACTACCAGAAACTGCAGACGTCGATCGTCGCCGGCAATCCTCCGGATGCCGCCATGCTCGAACTCATGCAGGTCCCCGAGTTTGCCGACGCGGGCGTGCTTCTCGCCCTGGATGAGCTTTCCCGGCAGAAGGATTTCAACTTCGCGGATCTAGCCCCGGCGCTGCTGGGGAACTCGTACTGGAAGGGCAACCTGTTCGCGATCCCCTGGCAGCGGTCGACGACGATGATGTATTATAACGTCGATGCGTTTAAAGAGGGCGGGCAGCCGGAGTTCTCGCCGCCCCAGACGTGGGAAGAGGTGCGCCGCATCGGACCGCGCCTGATGACGCGGCAGGGTGAGCAGGTACTGCGCTACGCCATCGAGGGGAGCTTCGACGGCGACTGGCTGTTCGAGGGGCTCGTCTATTCGTTCGGGGGGAAGGTCGTTAGCGAGGACGGCAAACGGGCGATGTTCAACCAGCAGCCCGCAGTCGAGGCGCTCACTCTGCTCCGAGACCTCGCCAAGAAGGATCGCATCCTCTACGTGAATCCCAACTTCTCGGGGGTCATCGAGAACTTCATCGCCGGACGCAGCGCGATGACCGTCCACTCCAGCTTCGCCCTGGCGCTGATCACCGATCGCGCGCGGTTCCGGTGGAGCGTGGCGCCCATCCCGGGCGGCCCGGCCGGCCCCGTGCACAACGCGGGGGGCGGCAACTTCGTCATCTTCGCCAAGACCAACCCGGACCGCCAGCGCGCCGCGTGGGAATTTATCAAGTGGATGACCGCGCCCGCGAACACCGCGTTTTACTCCATGCGGACCGGCTACCTGCCGGTGCGCACCAGCGCGATGGACGATGCGCAATTGAAGGAGCACTACCGCAGGTACCCCATGGCGCGGAAGTCGGTCGACCTGTCGCTGAAATACGGGAAGGGCCGCATGGTGCTCCAGAACGTCGAGAAGGGCGTTCGGCAGTTCCTAAACCCCGCACTCCAGGCGGTGCTACTCGGCTCGGCGGATCCCAGGCAGGCCCTGGACGACGCGGCATCCAAAGCCAACGGCGCTCTCGTCGGCAAGTAAGCATTCCCGCGGCTTCCACGTGCCGCGGCTCTCTCGCGGGGCCAGGGAAGCGATGGCAGGCTATGCGTTCCTGCTGCCGTCCCTGATCCCGCTGGCGGTCTTCACGCTTTACCCGCTGACGTTTTCCGGGTACCTGTCGCTCACGCGCTGGAATCTGCTGAGCCCCACCAAGCAATTCCTGGGGCTGGCCAACTACGCCCGGATGCCCGGCGACGCAGTGTTGCACCGCGTCTTCCTGAACACCGCGCTGTATACCGTGGCGGTAGTCCTGGGCGCGCTGGTGCTCGGTTTCTTGCTGGCCCTGTTACTCAACCGGCCGCTGTGGCTGCGCGCGGTGTGGCGTGGCGTCTTCTTCCTGCCCACGGTGGTGCCCCTCGCCGTGCTGTCGGCGTTGTGGCTGTGGATGTACGACCCGGGTTTCGGTCTCGTGAACTATTTGCTGCGGTCGGTCGGCCTGCCCACGAGTCAATGGCTGCAGAGTCCCACCTCGGCCATCTGGGCCATCGTCCTGATGATGATCTGGCAGACGACCGGCTACGACATGATCATCCTGCTGGCCGGTCTGCAAGGCATTCCCGAGGATCTGTACGAGGCGGCGCGGATTGATGGCGCGGGGTGGCGGGCCATGCTCTTTGGGATGACCATCCCGCTGCTCTCGCCGACCCTGCTGTTCCTCGTCATTGTCTCATCCATCCAGGCCTTCCGCGTCTTCGACCCCATCTTCGTGATGAGCCTGGGCACTGGGGGGCCCGCCAACAGCACCGCGACGCTGGTCTTCTATCTGTACCAGCAGGGGTTCATGTTCTTCGAGGCTGGCTACGCATCGGCCATCGCCTATGTGGTGGTCGCCATCGCCGTGTTCTTCACCGTCGTGCAGTTGTGGCTGGCGAAGCGCTGGGTGGTCTATGATTAGCCGCCCCGCGGTCCGTGGCGCTGCCGCCCACCTGGTCGTCGCTGCGCTGGCCGCGGTCTTCTTCCTCCCGTTCGTCTGGATGCTGCTGACAGCGGTGAAGCCGCCCAACGACATCTTCGTCTTCCCGCCGCGGTGGATTCCCTCGGAGTGGCGGTTCGACAACTTCGCCGCGGCGTGGCACAAAGCGCCGTTTGCCCGATTCTTCTTCAACAGCGTCGTCGTGACGTCGGCGGTCACGGGTATCCAACTGGCCACGGCGTCGATGGCGGCGTATGCGTTTGCGCGGCTGCGCTTCCCGGGGAAGGGCCTGCTGTTCCTGGGGTACCTGTCTGTCATGATGGTGCCGAGCCAAGTCACCCTCATCCCAAACTTCGTGACGCTGAAACAATTGGGGATGCTGAATACGTATTGGGCGCTCATCCTGCCCTTTGCTGCCACAGGTTTCGGGACGTTTCTCATCCGGCAGCACTTTCTCTCGATTCCCAACGAGCTGTTCGACGCGGCAGTGGTGGACGGGGCGGGCCACCTGCGGATGCTCTGGCAGGTGTGCCTACCGCTGGCGAAGCCGGCGCTGGCGACGTTCGCGCTGCTGACGGCGATGTGGCACTGGAACGACTTTTTCTGGCCACTCCTCGTGACGAACTCAATCGAGATGCGGACCCTGCCGCTGGGGCTCGTGGTCTTCACACACTCCGAGCAGGGGACCTCATGGCACCTGCTCATGGCCGCGGGTGTGCTCACTGCCCTGCCGATCGTCGCGCTGTTCCTGGCAACCCAGCGGTCCTTCGTGCAGGGCATTGCCAGGGTGGGGATCAAAGGGTAATCCTTATGACCGTCTCCCGCTACCGTGGTGCTCGGGTCAAGCGCATCGAGGATCCTGGGCTGCTGGCCGGCCGAGGCTCGTTCGTGGACGACATCGTGGTCGCCGGCATGCGGCACGCGGTCGTGGTCCGCAGCCCGCACGCGCATGCCGTGATCCGCGGTCTGTCGGCGCCGGCGTCGGTCGAGGTCATCACCGCCAAAGACTTGGGCGATCCGGTCTGGCTGCCCGGCTTCGTGAGCGATGGCGCGGCGGCTCCCCATCCGGTGCTGGCGCGCGATCGGGTCTGTTACGTCGGGCAGCCCATCGCTGTGGTGCTCGCCGACGATCCCTACCGCGCCGCGGATGCGGCCCAGCAGGTGGAGATCGACTATGAACCGCTGCGGGCGGTGATCGATCCCGAGGAGGCGCTGCGCGAGGACGCCCCGCGCCTGCACCCGGACCTGACGTCCAACCTGGCCAAGCGCGTGCACTGGCGCCGTGGCGCGCGGGCGCGCGGGGCGGGCCGTGCTGAGGTGACGATCGAGCAGCGCATCAGACACCAGCGGCTGGCCGCCGCTCCGCTGGAGACGCGCGGCGTGATCGCCGTGCCGCCCGCGGGCAGCGAACGCACACTGACAGTGTGGTCGTCGACACAGATGCCGCACGGTCTTCGTGATGCGCTGCTGCGTCTGCTGCCGCTCGGCGACGTCGGGGTGCGGGCGATCGCGCCCGACGTGGGCGGTGGGTTTGGAGCCAAGGGCGGCGTCTATTCTGAGGAAGTGCTTGTGCCGTGGCTGGCGCTGAAACTGGGCCGGCCGCTGAAATGGGTGGAGAGCCGGCGCGAGAACCTGATCACGATGTGCCACGGTCGCGGCCAGTTTGCCGACGTACGCCTAGCGGCCTCGCGCGACGGCCGCATCCACGCGCTGGACCTGCGGGTTGTCGCGGATCTGGGCGCCTACGCGCTTGCCTTTGGGGCCGAGGTGCCCGCGTTGACCTTGGAGATGGCGCAAGGCCCGTACGACATCCGCAGCGTTGAAGCCGAACTGCTGGAGGTCTACACCAACGCGGTGCCGACGGGCCCGTACCGTGGGGCCGGGCGGCCGGAGGCGGCGTTCTACCTCGAGCGTGCCGTGGATATGCTGGCCGCCGAACTTGGCCTGGATCCCGCCGAGGTTCGGCGCCGCAACTTCATCGCGCCCGATCGGTTTCCGTACCGGGCGCTCTCCGGCGCCTCGTATGACAGCGGCAACTATGTCGGTGCGTTGGAGCACGCCCTGGTCGCTTCCGACTATGCCGGGTGGCGGGCACGCCAGACCGAGGCCCGGTCGCAAGGCCGCTATCTTGGCATCGGTCTGTCCAGTTACGTCGAGACCTGCACCTTTGGCGCCGATCGGTCGCGGGTTCAGGTGGATGCTCAGGGGAAGGTGACCGCGTTCTCCGGCACATCGCCACACGGCCAGGGCGGCGCCACGGGTTTCGCCCAAATCATCGCCGACGTCCTGGGCGCACACCCGCACGAGATCACCGTGCGGCACGGCGACACGGCCTTGATCCCCACCGGCGACGGGACCGCGGGCAGCCGTACCCTGGTCGTCGGCGGCTCGTCACTCTACCGCGCGGCGCAGGCGTTGCGAAAGAAGATCCTCGAACGGGCCGCGGGACGATTGGAAGCGCGCGTCGACGACTTGGTGCTCGACGGCGGTCGGGTGCACGTGACCGGAGCGCCCGGCCGCGGTGTCTCGGTGGCCGACCTGGCCGCGGGCGAGCGACGGAAGACGCTGTCGGCCAGCGGGCGCTACGTCGTAAAGGGCGCCACGTTTCCGTTCGGGACGCACGTGGTTGTGGTCGAAGTCGATCCCGACACCGGGGAGGTCCAGATCCTACAGTATGTCGCGGTCGATGACTGCGGGGTCGTCATCAATCCGCTCTTGGTGGAAGGGCAGGTCCACGGCGGCGTCGCGCAGGCCATCGGCCAGGCACTGTACGAAGAGGCACGGTACGATCCATCCGGGCAACCACTGGCCGCGACGCTGATGGACTATGCGGTGCCCCGTGCGGCCGCGGTCCCCCGAATCGCGACCCTGCGGACGGAAACACCTTCACCACACAACCCGTTAGGCGCGAAGGGGATCGGTGAGGCGGGCACGATCGGCGCCATACCGGCGGTGGCCAATGCCGTGATCGACGCGCTGGCGCCATCTGGGGTGCGTCATCTCGACATGCCATTGACTCCGCAGAAGGTCTGGGAGGCCAGTCACCCTCGGGATCCCGCCTGCTGACTGCCGGCCCAGTCCACCGCGAAGAGGCGCCACTCGCCCGGGACGCCTTTGAGGGCGTGCAGGCCGCGATCCTGGAACCTGAGTCCTGAGCCGGCCACGAGGTCCTTGACCGTGCTGGACACGATGACCTCACCCGCCCCCGCCTGGGCCGCGACACGGGCGCTGATATGCACCGCGAGCCCGCTTACCCGCTCTCCCATGACCTCGCATTCACCCGTGTGGAGCCCGGTTCGAACCGCGATCCCCAAGGGCCCGACCGCCTGCGTGATGTCACAGGCGCACCGGATGGCCCGGGCGGGGCCGTCAAACGTCGCCAGGAAACCGTCGCCGTGTGTTTCGATTTCGCGCCCGCGGAATCGTTCGAGTTCTTTACGCACGGCCGCGTGGTGGCCCGCCAGGAGATCCCGCCAGCGCCGGTCGCCCAACTCAGCGGCGCGCTCCGTGGACCCAACGATGTCCGTGAACAGAAGGGTCGCCAGCATCCGATCCGGTTCCACCGTTCCCCGCGCGCCCGTGAGGAACTCCTCGATCTCTCCGAGGAGAGCGTCGACATCACCCAACCACATCGTGTGATCGGCCCCCTCAAGCTCCACAAACTTCGCACCGGGGATGCGCTCCGCCAGATAGCGACCGGCCGGTCCGGGTCCAACCGGATCGTGTCGGCGGCTGAGGACCAGCGTCGGGACGTGGATGGCCGGGAGAATCGGGCGAATGTCGATCTGCCTGCCGGCTCGGGCCAGTGCGACCGCGGCGGCCGGGCTTGCCGCCGCCTGCTGATACCGTAGGAGCCACGCCTTGTACCGTTCGTCACCGCTGGGCGCGAGTACGTGCATGACGGTCCGCCCCCACATCGCCTCGAGCTGCGCGTCAGAGGCGTCCCCAGTCCTTGGATCGGCCCCCCACGGGTAGTCGGGAGCCCGGACAAAGCGTGCCTGCGTCCCGTACAGAACCAACGCCGTTGTGCGCCCGGGGTACGTGGCGGCGAACAGGACGGCCATCGGTCCGCCTTCGGACCAGCCAAGAATGGCCGCGCGCTCGAGACCCGCGGCGTCCATCACGACGTGGGCATCCTCCATGCGCTGCTCCAGCGTCGGGATACCCGACGGCCGATCCGACAGGCCCGTCCCGCGCTTGTCAAAGCGCACGACGTGCGCGAAAGACGTGAGCCGTTCCATGAAGCGCACGAAGGTCGGCTCTTCCCACTCCAGGGTGAGATGCGACGTCCACCCCGGGACCATCAGGATGTCGATAGGACCGGTGCCGACGACCTGATAGGCGATGTGCACGTCCCCGTTGCGCGCATAGGAAACCGGTGGCGGCTGCATGGCAGACCTCATCTTTCATTATATGACCGCGCCAGGCGCGCGACGAGGAGCGGTCACGGCCCTGTCGAAGAGAGTGAGCACGACAGAAGTTGCGGTGAGAGCAATGCCCCGAATTCCATATGCTGATCCTGTGTCGATCACCGATCCCGCGATGCGCGGGTATCTCAGCCTGAAAGAACTCTGTCGAGTCATCAAGACCCTCGGGATCGGGCACGGCGAAGTCCTCGCAGACAAGGCCACCGCTAGGGCGGACCGGAACTCGTAGCGTGCGCGCGGTCCGCACGATCCTCATGGCGGCCGTTCTGATTGTCGCCGCCGCATGCGCGTCGAAGCCCAGGCAGGCCGAACCGTCCGCGACACCCGTGACCAGGAACCGTCCCAAATCGTCGGCCACACTTACCATGCTCGAGCCGGCCCCGGCCGCGGTCATCACCGGCGAGATCCTGCGCGTCCGGTTGGATTTGACCGGCGGGCGCATCATCCTCGAGACGAAAAGTGCGCTGCGGCCGGATGAAGGCCACATCCACGTCCTGCTCGACGGCAAGACGGTCTCGATGGCCTACGGTCTCGAACAGGACGTCCGGGTCACGAAGGGGCCGCATCTCCTCCAGGCCGAGTACGTGGCCGCTGATCACTCCCCGTTCAATCCGCGTGTCATCGTCGCCGCGACGATCACGGTCCAGTGAGACACGACCCGGTGCCGGCGCGCGCTCCGCGGCTGATGTCCCTGGTGGCGCCCGCCAGTATCGGGTTGGGGTGCTTCGCGCTGATGGCGAGGCCTGCGGCATCGCTCGAAGGTTTGCTCGTGATCGTGGTCGTGGGGATCGCCGGGGTGTTGGTGCCTCTGCCGCCCGCCGGCCGCAACGCGGATCCGGGCGGGCCGATCTTTCCACGTTGGTTCATCGTCTTTGGGTTGGGCGCCGCCGCGTTTGTGGTCGCACGCAGGCTCGCGATACCGGTGCATGCTCCGGCGACACTCCTCGCCGCGGGCGCGACGGTGCTGGCGGCGCTCGCGGAAGAAGCGTTCTTCCGGCGGCTCGTGTACGGATGGCTGGCGACGCGGGGCGCGGTCTTCGCCGTGACCGGCGCAGCGTTGGTCTTCGCCCTGGTTCACATCCCCGGCTACGGGACGCGCGTGGTGCCCCTCAACCTGGCGGCCGGGCTGCTGCTGGGCTGGCAGCGGTGGGCCAGCGGGGGCTGGTCGGCGCCGGCGCTGACACACGCGCTCGCGAATCTGTTGCAGATCGGGTGATCGCCATGCGCTACGTGATCGCACTGATGATCGTTGTCCTGATGACCGCGGGATGGGCAGCGACAGACGCCTTTCGCCCCGTCACCGTCGGCGCGGTGTTTCCCATGGCCGGAGGGCAGGGACCGGGCGGCATCGAGGAATATCACGGCGTCGGCCTGGCGGCCGAGTACGTCAACCGGCAGGGCGGTCTGAAGGGACGACCCATCCGACTCCGGCTGGCGCGTGCTGATTCGTACGACGCTGCGCCCGGGGCGGTCGAGCGTCTCGCGCAGGAGGGTATCACCGTGGTCGTCGGCAGTCACGGCAGCACGATCTCGCGGCCGGCAGCAGAGACGGCCACACGGCTGGGCATCGTCTTCTGGGAGACGGGCGCGGTCGGTGAGTTCGGCATGGACGCGGCGGGTGGCGCCCGGGTGTTTCGCGTCGGGCCGACCGGCGGCGCGCTTGGGCGTGCGGCCGTGGTCTTCGTCCGGGACCGGCTGGCTCCTCGACTGACTATCACCAGACCCCTGAAATTCGCGGTGACGTATGTCGATGATATATATGGAAAGACCGTAGGGCTCGGGGCGGTAGAGGAGGTGAAGCGATCTGGGCTACCGCTGGCCGCGGTGCTGCCGTACGATCTGGCCCGCGCCGACTACGACGACCTGGCGCACCGCATCGGCCAGGCCGGTACCGACGTCTTGGTGGTCGTGGCGTATCTCAAGGACGGCGTCGCCTTGCGCCGCGCGATCGTGCGGGCGCACGTCCCGCTGATCGCCACCATTGGGACCAGTTCCTCGTATTGCCATCCCGCATTCGGGCAAATCCTTGGCGACGAGGCGGTGGGGTTGTTCGCGTCCGACAAGCCCGACGGCGACATCTTGCGGACCGACGGGCTCTCGTCTGAGGCGGCGAAAGCGCTGCTGTGGGCCCGGGCCGTATACCAGCGGCGTCGTGGTGAAGCCATGAGCGCGCCGGCCTTGTCGGGGTTCGCCGGCGGCCTAGCCCTGTTCCAGCATGTCCTGCCGCGGGCCGGGGATCTTTCACCCGACGCGGTGGCCCGTGCCGCGCTCGCCGTTCGCCTCGATCCGGGTATGCTTCCCAACGGCAGCGGGTTGGCCTTCGTCCCTCCCGGACAACCCGACGCCGGCGCGAACACGTTTGCGACCAGCGTCGTCTGGGAGTGGGTCCGCCCGAAGACCCGGGCGGTCGTCTGGCCGCCCGCATTCGCGACGCACGCCATCAAGTTCCCATAGTTGAAGCGGCGCCTGGGTTCTCCGCGCGTCTTTTGGGGCCTCGCCGCGGCCGTCGTGTATCTTGTGGCCGCGGTGAACACCTGGCCTGTGGTACCCGTGCGGATCCTCTACGAGGGCGATGCACCGCCGCCGCCCTATCACTGGGTGCGCCCGCCCGCGAATCTGGCCAGGGGCAATGAATCACCGACGCCGGGCACTGGATCCATCGCGATGGTGGTGGGCGTGTCACGTCCGGCGTCAATTGCGACGGATGATGCCCAGGGGGTCGTCGTGCTTCCCGAGGGCGCCATCGAGCCGAGGGCCGGAGAATCCCGGGCGGATATCAGGATCACGCCGATTGACCCGGCGACCATCGCCCAAGCGCCTTCGGGATTCCGATTCGACGGCAACGCCTACCGGATCGAGGGCGTCTACGCGGTATCCGGACGGCCGATCGTGCTACGCCGCCCGGCCACGGTGATCCTCCGCTATCCGATTCATGCTACCGAGATGTTCCGGCGCGATCCGCAGGCGTGGACGCCGCTCAAGGCCGAAGTGGTACAGGCGACGTTGCAGATCTTTGGCTCCACCGCGCAGCTCGGGGCGTTCGTTGCTGCGGCACCACCCTGATCGCCGACTACCGCAGGCACATCCGCGCTAGAATGTGCGCGTGACATTTCAAGATTTCTGCGGTCTGACAACGCACCTGGCCGCCACACGCAGCCGGCTGACTAAGACGACCCTGACCGCCGAGTTTCTCGGGCGCCTGGCGCCGGCCGAGATCCCTTCGACCGTGGCGTTCCTGACCGGACGGCCCTTTCCGGTGTCGGACCCGCGCACCGCCGCTGTGAGCT
>JBGPNN010000041.1:0-18310 GCA_041487495.1 bacterium | reverse complement strand
GATACCGGTCCCCTCGACGATCTCGCCACACCCAAACGATGCCGAGAGGCTCGTGATGTACGAGACGAGATTGCCCTCGACGTCTGCGACGCAGAAGTACGTCGTATCACCGGGCACCTCTGCCGGCAGGCCCCCGGTGGGGGCGTCGGCCGCGCGGTTCGCATCGATCTGGCGGCGCCGGTGCGCTGCGTACTCCTTGTCGAGCAATCGGTCGATCGGATTGCGGACAAACTTTGGATCGCCACAATACGTTACGCGATCCGCAAACGCGAGTTTCTTGGCTTCGACGGGCCGGTGCACCCAGTCCGGCGCACCCCAGGTCATCGTCATTGACCCTTCGAGCATGTTCAGGATCTCCAGGAGGATAAATCCGTGCGAGGGCGGCGCGGTCGTGTAGACGGTCAGGCCGCGATAGGTGGTCTTGACAGGCTCGTGGATCTCGACCGCGTAGTTGGCGAAATCGTCGGCCGAGAACAGACCGCCGTGGCTGCGGCTGTACCGCCCGATGGCCTCGGCGATGGGGCCGCGATAGTAGGCTTCGGAACCACCCGCCGCGATGATCCGCAGCGTTCTTGCCAGGTCGTGCTGGACCAGGATCTCGCCTTCCGTGAGCGGTTTCCCTTTCGGCAGAAAAATCGCCGCCGAGGACGGGTACTGCGACAATACCGGCGCGCCCTCGCCGATCCACTGCGCAATCTTGAGCGCGACCGGCACACCCTCTTCGGCATAGCGGATGGCCGGCCCGAGCAGGCGCTCCAGCGTGAACTTCCCGCAGCCCCAGCGCAGCAGCGCCGTTTCCATCGCCGCGACAGCCCCGGGCAGCGACGGCGCGAGCATACCGCGCAGGGGCATCTTCGCGTAACCGCGCTCAACGAAATATTCACGCGTCGCACCCGCGGGCGCGGGACCGCTGCCGTTCATCGCCCACACGCGACCCTCGCGTTTGCGGTACACGAGCATGAATGTGTCACCGCCGACCCCGCTCATCATCGGCTGGGCTACGCCGAGCACACCGGCCGTCGCTACAGCGGCATCGATGGCGTTGCCGCCGGAGGCCAGGACCTCAAGCCCGGCCGCAGTCGCCAGCGGATGACCCGAGGCGACCATGCCTCGGCGAGCGAGAACAGCAGACCGGCTCGAGCGCATTGCGAACATCACCTCGTCCCTTTCCATTGTCCTTTCCATTTCCGTGCTGCCGGGGAGAGTCCTTCGCTGCGGTCATGCAATTGCTTGACCGCACAGCGGTCGAGCGCGTACCATGAGAGTTGAGCCACAATGACGAAGGGGGGCCTGCCGAATGGCAAAGATGTACTGCCAGTGGGTTGGCATTATCCTGATCGTCTTAGGCATCCTCGGTTTTATCACGGGCACGCTGCTCAACGTTGATGTCAAGGGACTCCACAGCATCATCCACCTCGTGAGCGGTTTGATCCTGGTCTATCTAGGGTTCACCGGCACCTCAGTCAAGACGGGCGCCCAGGTCTTTGGAATCGTCTACATGCTCGTGGCCGTCCTTGGCTTCGTCGGACAGGGCACGGTGCCCGTGCTGGGTATCAACACCAACGGTCTCTACAACATCGTGCATTTCGTCGTTGGCGTGCTCGGGCTGTACGTCGGATTCGCCGGCGGCACAGAGATGGCCAAGACGTAGCACTGACGCGTCTATTTGTGACGGGCTCCGGCGCAGGTCGGAGCCCGTCACATTTCGATGATCATCACCCGATGACCGCAGGGATCGCGCCCGCCCGCGGGTCCGTGCAGGCCGCCCGGCGGCGTGTGTTCGTCCGCCGGCTGCTGCGCTGGTACCGCGCGCACAAGCGCGACCTGCCGTGGCGGCAGACAACCGATCCGTATCGGATCCTGGTCTCGGAGATCATGCTCCAGCAAACCCAGGTCGACCGGGTCATCCCCAAGTACCATGAGTTTCTGCGCAAGTATCCTTCGATCGAAGCGCTCGCCCGAGCCTCGGTAGGAAAGGTCCGCGAGACCTGGTATCCACTTGGGTACAATGTGCGGCCGGTGCGGCTCCATGCGATCGCGCGTGAAGTGGTGGCGAAGCACGGCGGGCACGTCCCCGATGAGCGCGAAGCGCTGCTCCGGCTCAAAGGGATCGGGCCATACACGGCGGGGGCCGTGCTTTCGTTTGCGTACCGGCGACCGGCGCCGATCCTTGACACGAACGTACGGAGGGTGCTCCAGCGGGTGTTCTACGGCATCGGCCGACCGCGCGATCCGGTGCTGTGGAGGCTGGCGGGAGAGATCTTGCCGAAGCGGTCGGTCTATGATTTCAACCAGGGACTCATGGACCTCGGCGCGACTGTGTGCGGCGCGCGGTCGCCCCGCTGCGCGATCTGCCCGGTGCAAGCGCTCTGTCGCGCCGCCCCCCACTTCGCGCGGCGGCAGGCTGCCCGCGACCGGCGCGGGACCCACGCACGCGCCGCGGGCGCATCCACGGCGGCCGCCCGCCGAATTCCGCGGAAGGACACAGACGGTTGAGCGGACAGATCGCGCACTGCGGTGAGCGGGCCGAGCAGATCTCCCGGCCGAAGTAGATTACGCGCAGCGAGAAGTCGGACCATGCCGAAGATTTGAGCAGCCGCTGCAGGTCGCGCTCGATCTTCGTCGGGTCATCCTGCACCGTGAGACCCAGCCGCCGGCTGATGCGCCGGACATGAGTATCCACGACCATGCTGGGTTGGCCAAACGCCCCGCCCAGGATGACGTTGGCGGTCTTGCGCCCCACGCCGTGGAGCTGCAGCAACTCCTCCATCGTCTGGGGAACGACACCGGCGAATTGCCCTTCGACCGTGCGGGCCATCTGCACGATCGCCCGGGCTTTCTGATGGTAGAACCCCGTGGACTTGATGAACGATTCGAGCTCCACCATGTCGGCGGACGCAAAATCGGCGGCAGTGTGATAGCGAGCGAACAGCGCCGGCGTGACCTTGTTGACCTGTGCGTCCGTACACTGTGCCGAAAGGATCGTCGCGACGAGCAGTTGGAGCGGGTTGTGGTGCTTGAGTGGCAGGCGGGTGACCGGATAGCGTTCACCAAGCGCCACCGCGACCTTCGCAGCCCGCCTGCGGGCCTGGGCAAGTGATTCACCTGTCGGGAAGGTGATGCCCGCGCGCGGCGCAACCGGCGCGGTGGTCTTTCTCCTCACTAGCGTGCGCCCGGTTGCTCGGGGCTGCGAAGGGTCCGCCCGAGTTCTGGGACCCACAACCGCCCCACCTTGTTACCGTCTCGTAGAAGATACCAGATCGCCCCATCCGGTCCCGTCACCAGGCCGACCGGATGACCTTCGCGCGTCGGCGTAGAATACTCGGTGACGTCGCCCTCCATTGTGGCCCGGCCGATCCTGTTTCGATGCCACACGGTAAACCACATGGCGCCGTCGGGTCCCGGCGTGATGCCGATTGGGCCGCCGCCGGGGACCTGATACTCGGTGACGCGCCCATCTCTGGTGATCCGGCCGATCCTGTTCCCTCGAAACTCAGTAAACCACACCGCGCCGTCGGGTCCCAGTGCCAACCGCGTGGACTGGGCGAGGCCGGTCGGGATAGCATACTCCGTCACCTGACCATCGACGGTGATCCGCCCAATCTTGTTGCCGGCAAACTGCGTGAACCACAGCGCTCCAGCCGACCCGACCGTGATGCCGCTGGGTCGGCTGTCCGCCGTGGGAAGAGGGTACATCGTCACTTTCCCGTCAACGGTTATGCGCCCGACCGCGGCGCCCTCACTGCGCTGCGAGGTGAACCAGAGAGCCCGATCAGGTCCCACGACCAGGCCAAACGGTCCGAACCGCCCGCTGCCGGGAACCGGGAATTCCGTGATGCGCCCCTCGGTCGTAATGCGCGCAATCCGGTGAGCCAACTGCTGGGTGAACCAAAGGGCGCCGTCGGGACCGGCGACGATCGTGTTGGGCCCGGCGGCCGGGCCCGGAAGCTTGAATTCCGAAATCACTCCCGCCGTTGTGATGCGGCCGATCATGTTCCCGTCGTACATGGTGAACCACAGCGCACGGTCCGGTCCCACCGTAATCGTCAGTGGATCACTGCTCGCGGTCGGAAGGGCGTACTCGGTGATGGAGGCGATTTCCTGCGCCACGGCCGGGCCCAGGCCGCCCGTCAACAGCAGAACCAGCGCGGCGATGCAATACCGATGACGATCACTTCGGGTGAACAGCAGCGCCATTGCGACACCCCGGACGATTGCCTAGACGTTCGCTGGTCGATTGGACGCCCCTGCCGTTCAAACGGAATTTGCCTCAAGGTGCCTGTAGGGTTATTGGCGTATCGAGCCGAAGGAGTGTATGTATGGCCCACGCCGACCGCATCGCCCGCACGCGCGCCCAGATGAAAACCGCTGGGGTCGATCTGCTTAGCCTGCCGCCGGGCGACGACCTGTACTACCTGTTGGGGTACAGCACCCACGCCGACGAGCGGCCGTGCTATCTGTTTCTCACGCAGTCCGACGCCGTCTTCGTGATCCCGGAATTGAACGCGGGGCAGGCGCGCGCGCATGTCGACTACGCGTTCCTCGTCTACTCCGATGCGGAGGGCCCGGCGACCGCGCTGCGACAGGCGCACGACCGGCTCGGCCGAGCCGATCGCCTCTGCGTCGGCGACACCATGCGCGCCGACTTCCTCCTGCTGCTGCAGGAGCGATGGTCGAAGTCAGGCTTCGTGTCCGGCGCGCACGTGATGGCGGCGGTGCGGATGATCAAGACCCCCGATGAGATCGAGGCGATGCGGCGGTCGGCCGCCACCGCCGACGTGGCAGTAGATGCGGCCTTCGCCGCGAGCAAACCCGGCGTCACCGAGGTCACGGTGGCCCGTGCGGCCGGGGACGCGCTGACGGCGCAAGGCGCCGCCCGCACGGGGCTGGCCATTGTCGGCGGAGGACCCAACGCCGCCTACCCCCACCACTCGTCGAGCGATCGCCCGCTGCGGGCGGGCGAGGTCGTGCTCGTGGACCTCGGCGGGCAGCTGGGCGGCTACGCCTCTGACATCACGAGGATGGCGTACCTTGGCGAACCGTCCGCACGGTATCGTGAGGTCCACGCGGCCGTGGAACAGGCCGTGCGCGCGGGCATGGACGCCGTGAAGCCCGGGGCGCCGCTCTCGACGGTCGACAAGGCGGCGCGCGCCGTGATCGAGGCGGCCGGGTACGGCAAATACTTCACGCACCGGGTCGGGCACGGCATCGGCATCACCGGCCACGAGCCACCGTCGGTCACGAACCTGAACGACATGCCGATGCAGGCGGGGATGGTCTTTAGCGTTGAGCCCGGCGTGTATCTCGAGGGCGAGTTCGGCGTCCGCCTCGAAGACATCGTGGTCGTCACCGCGAAGGGCGCCGAGCGCTTCAGCAAGCTGCCGCGTGAGGTGCGCGTGCTGCCGGCATAGACTCTGTCCGATTCACCGCGGCGGCGGGGTCCCAAGGTGCTTCGCCGCAAAGGCGATCTCGAGTTCGACCTGACGGAGCGTTTCCTCGATCCTCAGCGTTCCATGACCCGCGTCGTACCGGTAGACATCGTGCGGCTTGCCGAGATCGCGTAGGCGCGCGAGGTAGTTGTCGATCTGGCGGATGGGGCACCGCGGATCATTCTCCCCCGCGATGATCAGCACCGGCACCCGCACGCGATCCACAAAGGTGATCGGTGAGCGTTCACGGTATACGTCGGGGATCTCGGCCGGCGACCCCTTGAAGAGCGCGCGGTCAAAGGCCTTCAACGGCTCCATCTCGTCTTCGTACGCGGCGATGTAGTCGGCTACCGGCACCCCCGCGATACCCAGCGACCACCGCTCGGGCTGGATCCCCAGGCCGAGCAGCGTGAGATAGCCTCCCCACGAACGGCCGGAGAGGATCACGCGCCGGGGATCGCTGATGCCCGATTCAATCAACCAGTCGTACACTTTCGCGATGTCTTCGAGTTCTGTAAGCCCCGGATTGCCCTCCAGCGCGTCCCGCCACACCCTGCCGTACCCCGTGCTGCCCCGATAGTTCACCATCACCACCGCGAATCCGTGATCAACCCACGCCTGTGTCATCGCCGAGAACGCGTCGCGATCATGCGCGGTGGGGCCGCCGTGAATCTGGAAGATTGTCGGGTGCGGTCGGGGACCCGCCGGCTCAGCCAAGAAGATGTGAATGCCGTCAACGACATAGTCGTTGTAGGCCACGCCGCCAGGGGCGGGTTCGCCCGGCGGGCGCAGCAACACGCGGCCGTTGGCAAGGATCTGCGGCGGCGTCGACGACCGCGTCCACGCATACCAGATTTCCCCATCGGGCCGGACCCGCGCCTGCGCGACGGTCCCCGGCTCGACCTCGAGACGCTGCGCCGCGGGCCGGTGCAGATCGAACCGGTATGCTTCGGCGCGCCCCCGGTAGTCGTGGACGAGAAGCAGCGCGGACCCGTCTGGATACCAGGAGGCTTCCACCTCACCGGGGAGGCCGGTGTCGATGTCTCGCACCTCTCCCGTGGCGACATTCCAAATGAGCGGCGACGGCATGTCACGGCGTTCGTGCTCCACGAGCAGCCGCGGATCTCCCGACACCGGCGACCATGCCGAGGCCCATAGCCCACGGCCAGGGCCATCCGCCAGTTCTCGGACCATCCGCCCGTTGGCATCGAGGACGCGCACACCTGGATGCCTGCTGTCCCCGTGCTCCGAGTGCCCGATGGCGACCAGCGCCTCGTCCCTCGAGAGCGCGCTGACCCACGCGCTCTCCCTATGCGCATAGAACAGCCGGGCCGCCTCACCCTGCTTGACGAGATGAATCCTCGTCCCCTCGTGTGTCGACGTCCCGACGACCGCAAAACCGGCGCCTATGGCCAGACCAGCCCCATACGCCGGCGGCAGGTCGGGCGCGAAAGGGCGCGGCGGGCCCCCATCGAACGGCTCGAGCACCCAGCGGCCGAATTCGTTGCCCCGATCGTCATCGAACCACCACACCCACGTGCCCGCCGGACCGAGCACGCCGCGCGTCGTCCCTTCAGGACGGTCGGTGGCCTGCCGGTGCGCGCCGGTCTTGCGATTCCAGGTGTAGAGCTCCCACTTCCCGCTCGCGTTCGATGAATAGAGCAGGCGATCCGGCTCGTCGCGGGCCCACGACGGGAATGCGACGCGTGCCGCGCGAAAACGCCGGCGCCAGGCCGCCTCAGCCATGCGACTTCACCGTGGAAACCTTCACCGCCACGTGCAGCACCGCAATCCCCCCAGTCAGCAGCCGATATCGGACCTCGGCGAATCCCGCCTGACGAATCTGCTGGCTCAGACTCTCCGGGTCGGCCCACTGTCGAATCGAGTCGTGCAGATATCGATAGGCATCTGGCCGGCCCGAAAGCCATCCTCCCACCCGCGGGATGATCGCCCGCGAGTAGAAATCGTACGCCGCCCGCAAGATCCGCGATCGCGGCTGGCCGAACTCGAGGATCACCAGGCGTCCGTGTGGTCGCAGCACCCGGTGGGCCTCGCGCAGCGCCTGGTCGGGCCGCGGGACATTGCGCAGCCCAAACGCGAAGGTGGCCGCGTCCAGGCTCGCCTCGCGCAGCGGCAGTGCCTCTGCGTCTCCACAGACCAGCCCGGCCCCCGGAGACACGCGCGCTCGCGCCAGACGTCTTGCCGCCAGCCGGAGCATCCCCGGGGCGAAGTCTACGCCGATGGCCCGCCCGTCCGCGCCAACGGCCCGTGCGACCCCGATCAACATGTCCGCGGTGCCGCAGCAGATATCCACGGCGGCCTCCCCAGGCCGGAGTCCCGCTTCTCGGACCGCCGCCCGCTTCCAGAGAAGATGGATGCCACCACTGAGGAGATGATTGAGCAGATCGTAGCGATCGGCGATTGTGTGAAATGCATCTCGGACCCAGCGGCGCCGGGCCGGCAACGGGGCGCCAAGAATCGGCGAGGACTCCTGCCGCGACTTCATGGGCGCTCCTGGTCGAGGCGTCCTTCGGCCCATTGTCGCACGGCATGCCGGAGCAGTTTGCCACCGCTTGCGCGCGGCAGTTCGTTCACGAACCAGATGCGTCGGGGGACCTTGTAGCGGGCGACCCGCGAGGCGCAGAACGTTTTCAAGTCATCCTCGCTTGCAGGCATCCCAGGTCGAAGTTTCACGGCCGCCGCCACGACCTGCCCCCAGGTCGCATCGGGCAGCGCGATCACGCCCGCGTCCTCGACCGAAGGATGTTCCCGCAGCGCCGTTTCGACTTCGGTGGGATAGATGTTCTCGCCGCCCGAGATGATGAGATCCTCGCGGCGGTCGACGACGTAGAGATACCCGCCCGTGCCCAGGTATCCGAGGTCGCCGGTGTGCAGCCACCCATCGTGCAGGACGCTCGCCGTGTCTTCGGACCGGTCGGCGTACCCTGCCATCACGGTAGGCCCGCGGACCAGGATCTCACCGACCTCCCCGCCGGGGGCGTCGACGCGCACCTCCGTAGGAAACAGCGGTTTGCCGGCGGATCCGAGGTTCGTCGCCACCTCATCCGGTTGCAAGGTCGCGACCTGCGAGGCGGCTTCGGTGAGACCATACGTCGGCGCCACCGGCACGTTGAGTGCGACACAGCGTTGCAGCAGTTCGTGGGGCGCGGGGCCACCACCCACCAGCGCGCAGCGAAGCGTGGACGAATACGGTCGTGGTCCGTGCGCGTCGAGCATCTGCTGCAGCATCGTGCTGACGAGGGAGGTCAACGTCACCTGGCCCCATTCGATCTCCCGGTTCACCGCGTCAGGATCGAAGCGCTCGTGGATGATCGCGGGGATGCCGTAAATGACGCTCCGCCACAGGATGGCCAGCCCGCCCACGTGGTAGAGCGGCAGCGCGGCCAGCCAGCAGTCGTCGCGGGACACGCCGAGATTCAGCGCCGAGCCCACGGCGCTCCACCAGTGGTTGCCGTAGGTGAGCAAGACTCCCTTGGGCCAGCCGGATGTCGCGGACGTGTAGATGATGCCCTGGACGGCGGAGAGATCGACGTGCTCACGCATCGGGACTCGCGTCTCGCCGGCGCGCGCGCCCGAAAGCCGTCCTACGCCGTCGATGCCTGCAACGTCGAGGTGAACAAGACCGGGCAGGCCCTCCGCGGCGGCGACGGCGGCCGCGCTCAGCGCCTCGTCGTGCACCAGCACCGCGGCCCGCGAGTCACGGAGTTGCCACGCCAGCTCCGGGGCGGCGAGCCTGGCGTTCAAGGGTACCGCGACCGCGCCCAAACGGGCCAACGCGTGGATGAGCACGCCGAACGGGATCCCGTTGCCCAGCAGCAGCGCGACCCGAGCGCCCGCGGTGACCCCGAGCCCGGCCAAATACCCGCCGGCGAGTTCGGCGCGGCGATCCAAGTCGGTGAACAGCACGCGCTGCCTACCGGCGATCAGCGCCGGCCGGTCCGGGCTGAGCCTGGCGCGCTGACGCAGCCAGTCCGGCATCAACGCGCTCATAGCATGCTCGCCGCCAGCAGCAGCGCGAAGACCAGGTGCAGCCGCGCCGTGCGCTTCAGGGCGACGTTCAACACGCCGGGCTCGGCGTCCGGTTGCACGGTGCGCACCAGCGCCCCCATCATCGGCAGCGTGAGCCACGGGAGCCAGAACCACGAACCAGTAAGGCCCATCGCGCGCAGCACCGCGGGACAGACGGCGGCGGCGGCCAGGCAGACGCGATAGCCTCCCCGGGTCACGGCCGGCCCCAGCAGCACCGCAAGAGTGCGCTTGCCGGCCGTGCGGTCCGTGTCGATGTCTCGGAGGTTGTTGACGATCAGGATCGCCGTGCAGAGCAGGCCCACCGGCACGGCCGCACCCAGCGCGAGCGACGTGATCTTGCCGGTCTGCACGAAGGCCGTTCCCGTCACGGCGACGAGGCCGAAGAAGACAAACACAAACAGTTCGCCGAGCGCATGATAGGCGATGGGCCATGGCCCGGCCGTGTACCCAAGCCCCGATGCAATGGCCAGCAGACCGGCAATCAGGATCGGCCACCCGTACCGTATCACGAAGTACGCGCCGATGACCGCGGCCACACCAAAGCAGAGATACGCGCCGGTCAGCACTGCTCGCGCCGACAGCAGGCCGGCCAGGGTCGCACGCGGAGGCCCCAGGCGGCGCGACGTATCGGCGCCTCGGAGAAAGTCGAATGCGTCGTTCGAGAGGTTTGTCCCGATCTGGATGGCCAGCGATACGATCAGCGCGCCCAACGCGCCGGACCACTCGAACCGCCCGTCGTGCGCGGCGGCGGCCGACCCTACGAGCACCGGCGCCACCGCCGCGGGCAGCGTCGGGACCCGCGCAGCCAGCACCCAGGCCTGACGGTGGCGCATGCTGCTGCCTACGGATACCGCGGGAACTTCGAGAAGTCCGGCTTGCGCTTTTCCAGAAATGCGTCGCGCCCTTCCTTGGCCTCATCCGACAGGTAGTACAACAACGTCGCGTCGCCGCCCAGTTGCTGGATGCCGGCCAGTCCATCGGTGTCCGCGTTGAAGGCGGCTTTCAGCAGGCGGATGGCCAGCGGGCTCTTTTCGAGGATCTCCATCGCCCAGCGAATCCCCTCGGCCTCGAGCTGGTCGACGGGCACCACGGTATTGACGAGCCCCATCTGCAGCGCCTGCTGCGCGTTGTACTGCCGGCACAGGAACCAGATCTCGCGCGCCTTCTTGTGCCCGACGATCCGCGCCAGATACGTCGAGCCGTACCCCGCGTCGAAGCTACCGACCTTGGGCCCGGTCTGGCCGAAGATCGCGTTGTCGGCGGCGATGGTGAGATCGCACACGATGTGGAGGACATGCCCGCCGCCGATGGCATATCCGGCGACCAGGGCGATGACCGGTTTGGGGGTCATACGGATCAGCCGCTGGAGGTCGAGGACATTGAGCCGCGGGACGCCCTCGTCATCGACGTACCCCGCGTCGCCACGGACGCGCTGATCGCCGCCGGAGCAGAACGCCTGCGTCCCCGCGCCGGTGAACAGAATCACCCCGATGCGCGGATCCTCCCTGGCGCGGGAGAACGCGTCGATCAATTCGGTGACGGTCTTGGGGCGGAAGGCGTTCCGGACCTCGGGCCGGTTGATCGTGATCTTCGCGATCCCTTCGGCGCGTTCGTAGAGAATGTCGGTGTAGTCGCGGATCTTCTCCCACGTCACGGGCATGAACGTGTTACCTCCTCCTCCACCGCCGCCCACACCTGACGGTGCAGGTGGACGTTGCGGGTCCGATCCGTTCGCATCTCGACGATGTTGAGACCAGGGGCTGCGGCGCCGCGCCGGACGGCGTCGTCGAACGCGCCCCACTCGTCCGCACGCACGAACGAGGCGCCGTACATGTCTGCCGCATGCCGGAACTCGAGGCCTGTTGGGGTTCCGAAGAGCATTTCGAAGTGGTCGGGGTAGCCGGCCTGCGGCAGGAAAGAAAAGATACCGCCACCGTCATTATTGAGCAGCACGATCGTCGCATTCAGCCTGTACAGTTTGGCGGCCAGCAGGCCGTTCATATCGTGATAGAAAGCCAGGTCGCCCAGCACGAGGACGACCGGACCGTCGCCGCTCGCTGCCACACCCAAGGCGCTGGAGACCGTGCCGTCGATACCGCTCGCGCCGCGGTTACCCAGCACGCGGATGCGCGCCGCGGTGGCGGGAAAGAACGTGTCAAGATCACGTACCGGCATGCTGTTGCCGACGTACAGGGTTGCGCCGTCCGGCAGGAGATCGCCGAGCCGGGCGAAGACTTTGCCTTCGAAGGGTTCGTCAATGACCGCGAGCCGATCCTGGACGGCCTGCCGCACCCGCGCGCCGAGCCGCTGCCAGCGACGTGTCCAGCCGGGATCCGCTGCGCCGGGCGCGCCCGCTCCCAACTGGTGCATGGACGCCAGCAGCATGTCACAGGTGACGCGAGGATCGGCCTGGACGACGTCCATCGCCGTCCGGAACGGGTCGTTCCAGACGGGGCTCTCATCGATGACGATCTGCCGGGCGCCCGCGTGTCGCGCCAGGTAATCTGCCAGAGGACGCGAGGCCGGCGTCGCCCCGAACCGCAGAACGACCTCGGGCGCCAGCGCTTCTGCCAGCCGCCCCACGCGCAGCATCACGTCGTAGTTGTCAACGATGAGACTGTGGTCGTGCGGACCACAGCGGACCTGCGATAGCGGATCGGCCAGCACCGGAAACCGCAGCGTCCCGGCCAGCCTCATCACCGCATCGGCCAGGGCAGGGTCGTCCTGCGGGCCGCAGACGATCAGCCCCCGCCTCGCCTCCAGGAGACCGGCGGCCAGTCCCCGCGCAGCGTCGGGCGCCGGCGCGCGCAGCGACCGGCCCGTCCGGACAAACGGCCGGCCGGCCTCGCGGCCGGTCGACGGAGGCACCTCGCCGGGTGCCGGAACCAGAGGTTCCCGCAGCGGCAGGTTGAGATGCACGGGCCCGGCCGGGCCATCCTGCGCCGTTGCGACCGCCTGACAGGCGATCGTGCGCGCCGCCCGCAGGGCCGCATCCGTGGACTCGGGTGGCGCCATCTCCACGAACCACTTGACGTGTGTGCCGTACAACCGGATCTGATCGATGGTCTGGTTGGCGCCGCTGTCGCGCAACTCGTGCGGGCGGTCGGCCGTCAGCACGACCAGCGGCGTCCGGCCGTACCGCGCCTCAATGACGGCGGGAAAGAAGTTTGCCGCCGCGGTGCCGGACGTCGAGAGCAGCGCGACCGGTGCCCGGGTGCCCCTGGCCAGCCCGAGCGCGAAGAACGCCGCCGAGCGCTCGTCGATCAGCGTCCAGGTCCGTATGCCCGGGTGCCGCGCCGCGCAGAGGGCAATGGGCGTCGACCGCGATCCCGGACACAGGCACAGGTGGCAGATGCCCGAGCGCACCAGTTCGTCGAGGAGCGCGCCGATGTAGGCGTAAGTACTGTTTTCGGGAGTCACGACTTCTCCACGGGCACGGGGGTCCCGCCGTCCAGCGCGGAGAGCATCGACCGCAACTTCAACTGTGATTCCGCGTATTCGAGATCGGGATCGGAATCCGCAACGATGCCACACCCGGCGAAGAGTCGAGCGTCTCGGCCTTGCAGTAGGGCCGATCGGATGGCCACCGAGAACTCGCCCTCGCCGGCGCAATCGATCCAGCCGATGGGACCGGCGTACCAGCCACGGTCCAGCCCTTCATGCCGGCTCATCCAGGTCAGGGCCTCGTCGCGCGGTGATCCGCCAACCGCGGGCGACGGGTGCAGTTGCTCCACGAGATCGAGCACGCACAAGTGATCCTTCAGCCGCCCCGAGATTGGCGTGAACAGATGCTGCACGTTGGCGACCTTGAGCAGTGCCGGCGCACCGGCGACCGCGACGTCGGTGCACACTCGCTCGATCGTGTGGCGCAGATCGTCCACGACCACGGCATGCTCCTGACGATCCTTTGCGCTGGCCATCAAGGTGTCGCCGAAGCGACGGTCTTCTTCGTCGGTGGCGCCCCGCGGCGCCGATCCCGCCAGGGCGGCGGTCATGACCTCGCCTTCACGCACGCGCACCAAGAGTTCGGGGGTAGCGCCGAGGAAACATCGATCCCCCCGCGCGACCGCAAAGATCGCGCAACCGGGATACCCGTCGCGCAGGCGCCGGATCACGCCGGACGCGTCGGCCCGAACCCCGCGCACGGTGACCTCACGCGCTAGGACGACCTTGCGCAGCGTGCCCTCGCGGACGGCGCGGGACGCTTTAGCGACTGTCTCCTTCCAGCGTGCGGCGATTGGAACCTCGCCGACGATTCGCAGCGCGGCGTGATCTAGACGCCGTGTGGCGCGGTCATTAGCGCCGTTAGTGTCTCGAGTCAGGAGGGTCGTGACCGTTTCACCAGATGGAATCACCGCGGCCCCGCCCGCGCCGGGGGCGATCACTGCGGCGAGCGTGACGACCGCAGTACCGGCCGCCTGGTAAACCGTGAGCGCCGGGAGTACCAGCACGCCGCCGGGGAAGCCGTCCCACTCCGGGCCGCGCGCGCCCTCCGGCGAGAATGCGAATCCGGCCATGGCTAGCGGGCCCGCGCCACCGCCTTCTCCCACGGCATCGCGGATGAGCCCTTGCCACGCCCTTCCCGTGTCCTTGAACCGGGTCGGGCCCCCGCTGATGCACTCCCATGCTGACCCAACGCCCACCAGTTCGATTCCCGCATCGGGCCGCATCCACAGCACGCGGGTATGCGTGGACCGGGCGGTCTGCTCGAACAGGTCCAGGACGTTGATACGAGGCGTTCGCACGGCCGCCCACGCCAGCACGGGCCGGCCCAGACCGGCAGCCTTCTGTGCGGCAACCCCCGCCGCGTGCCGCAGGCTCGCGGACGCTTCTTCAATCAGCCGCTTCATCTCGGCCCGCGTGCCGATGCTAGCGAGTCCGCTCATCACCGATCTTTGCTCCGATGCTCCGCAGCAGCAGTGTCCGCACGAACGGCAGACCGGCGAGGAGATCACCGCCCGTGGTGAGCCGCTGTGTCACGATTTCATTGACAGCGCCGATCCACGCCGCCGAGGCCAGGGCAGTGTCCTGCGGCGGGATGTCGCCGTCGGCGACAGCGCGATCCAGATGACGTTGAATGAGCCCGGCAAATCGACGGTGAATCCCCACCCGGCTCTGCTCGAACTCCGGACCGAGCGCGGCGGCTTCGATGAGCAGGATCTTGGCCAGGTCGCGACGCCCGGCGGCGACTTCCAGCACGACACGGAGGGCCGCCTCCACCTTGGCCAGGCCGCCCTCCTCGTGCTCGATGGCCGTCTCGACACCGGCCTCAACCATGCCCGCGAGCTGGTCGAGGAGTGTGAGAAAAACACCCTGCTTGCTGGGGAAATAGTGATAGAACGCGCCCTTGGAGGTCTCGGAGGCGGCGACGATGTCATCAACCGTGGCGCCGTGATAGCCCCGGTCGGCAAAGACATCTAGCGCCGCCTGAAGCAGGCGGTCTCGGGTGGGGGATTCGAGTGTGGCGCGTCTCGGCATTCTTAGACCGACGTGTCGGTCTAAGAATAGCGTAGCGGGTTTGGCTCATCGAGTCAACGGCAGGCATCCTGGCACGCCGTAGCCAACTGAAAGGGGGTCGCATCTGCCGTCAGGGGAGGCGTCCGTTGTCCGAGCCCGCCGATCGCGATCGAGCCGTCCGTGCCTACGCCGCCCACCTCCGGGCGTTCCAGGTCTTTTTCGGGGCGGTACTGCTCGCGCTCGGTGCCTTCCATCTTCTCGTCTTGGTCCCGTATCTGGGGCTCCGGGCCGCGCTCCCGGGCATCTCAGACAGCCTCGCCGCCGCGCAGGCACAGATCAAATCTGCCGAGGACATCCAGCGCGCCGCCGACATAGCGGGCGGCGCCATCACGCTGTTTAGACGTGCCGTTGCCGCGGGACCGGAACGCCTGCGTTTTGCCATCAACGATTTCGTCGCACGCGGTCGCTCCGTGGTGGGACCCAACGGTGATCCCTACAAGGCAAACATCAAGGTCCCCAAGGAGGGGACACCGGCCGGCGCAGCGGAAGACGAGACGGTCACGGTCGATGAAGCCGTCCGCCGGCAGATCGGCAAGGAGATCGAATCGCTCACCATGGCGTTCGATCAGGCGATCGACCCGGTGCGGTCGATCAAAGGCCTGCCGCCGGATGTCGAGAGCCTGTTGCGCGACACGCAGGGATCGGTGGGACGCGACGTGATCTCCCTCAACGAGATTCTGCGGCAAGCCTTCGACGCCGACCCAAACTTCTGGAAGCGATGGGATCGTCCGGGCGCCACCTTCGCCGTCACGTCGGCTCGCGCGGAAGAGACCATGCGCCGCATCGACTCGGCCCTGCGCGCCCTGAGCAAAGGAGTGTCGAACGCATCTCAGCAGGCGAAGAATCAACAGCCGGGTGCCCAGGCCCGCCTCGAGACGTTGCGCGGCAGACAAGACGACCTGAAGGAGCGCATGGCGAAAGCGGGTCAGGTGTTTGGGCGGCTACCGCTGAGCCTGGACGACGCGGCCCGCAACTATCCGGTCGTGGCGGGGGTGCTGGCAGTCACGGCGCTTGTTAGGCTGCGTGGACTCCTGGCGCTGCGGCGCATGCTCGGAGGCGGTGATCTCGACCTCGTCGCGCCGTCGTGGGTCATCGGTGCGCCGTCGTCGCCTGGACGCTGGTGGGTGCTCGTGCTCATCGCCGCGCCTGTGGCCGCGACGATCCACGCGTCCGTCGCCGCGCTGACAGATCCGGGGTTGTTCACCACGATCCTGGGCGATGCGAGCCGGACCATGTTCATGGGGTATGCCGCGGCGTACACGCTGCTGGCGGCGCTGGGCCTCGCGCACCTCCTGATAATCGCCCGCGATCAGCGCCCGCAGCAGTAATCGATCAGGAGCGGTGCCCGATTCCCTCCAGCATCGCGGGATGCAGGGGCCCGTTGGTTGCCAGAATATCGCCGCCCGGTCGGGTCATCGGGCGCCCGATCATGTCGGTCACCCGGCCCCCGGCTTCCTCGACCAAGAGCATGCCCGCGGCCACATCCCATGGATTGAGGCTCGGCTCCCAGAACGCATCGAGCCGCCCCGCCGCCACGTAGGCGAGGTGGACGGCCGCGGTACCCATAATGCGCACTTCTTGAGCGGTGCGCATCAGCGCCGGGAGCCCAACCACGTGCCGGGATCGTGCGGGTTCGTTCGGCAGCCCGGTAGCGATCAACGCGTCGCCGACATCCGCCACGCGAGAGGTCGAGAGCCGCAGGGGTTCGCCGAAACCCGCAATGAGGAAGGCGCCCCGGCCGCGCTCCGCCACGAAGAACTCGCCCAGCGGCGGCACGGCGACGACGCCGCACTGCATGGTGCCGCCCTCTTCGAACCCGATGGACACGGCAAACATCGGCACGCCGTGCGCAAAGTTCGTGGTTCCATCGATCGGATCGACCAGCCACCGCGCCTCACCGGCGGCCGCCGTCCCCTCTTCCGCGAGGACGCCGTGGTGGGGGAAACGGGTGCGGATGCGCGCGGTGATCAATCGCTCGGCCTCGTGGTCGGCACGCGTGACCAGATCCGTCGGGCCCTTGTGCCGGACGTCTTTGGACGACGCGGCCTCGGGCAAGATCCGCATCACCAGATCGGCGGCCTCGCGGGCCACCGACAATGCGAATGCGGTCGTGTCCGAGAAGTCCATGCGTCACAGAGCCTCCGGTTACTCATAATGGTACCTGGCCTGAAGAAAGTCTATGCGGTTTTCTCGAACCAAGTAGACGATCCGGTGCTCCTGGGTCAATCGACGGGACCAGGCGCCCGGTGCCAGGTATTTGAGGGGCTCCGGCTTGCCGATGCCCGTGAAGGGATCGCGCACAATGGCATCGATCAGATCGAACGCGCGCAGGGCCAACTTCCTGTCAACTTCAACCCAGTAACGGAGATCTTCCAGGAACTCGGGGTGAAAGACGGTCTCTCGGCGTGGAGGAACGGGTGCCTGGCCGCGCCTAGGGCTTTTTGCCAAGCCCCAGTTCCCGTCGCAACGCCGTGACAGATTTTCGCGAACCCTTGCCTTCGAGCGCGCGTCGCAGGGCCTTCAGCAACCGCTCGGCATTTCTTGGCGACCGCAGGAGGTATGCCGTCTCTGTGAGGCTGGAAAGCTCGTCGGCGGCGATCAACGCCACCGGGGGTGTGCGGCGTCGGGTGATGATGATTGTTTCCCGGTCCGCGGTTGCCTGATCGCAGAGTCGCGCAAGGTTCGCCCGCGCTCTCGTATAGGTCGTCTGAATCGCCATCGCCCACCTCCTGTACAGACATACTGTACATGTTTGACCCGGCGGATTCAAGCGGACGGCTCAGATCGACTACGCGCTTAGCGACGAGGCCGAACCTCTTCACCTCGACAAGGAAAGGTTTCAACCTGCTCGAACCCTGGCTCTGATCAAGGGGAGGACCTGCCGATGTCTCTCCCAACCGGAACCATCACCTTCCTCTTCACCGACATCGAGGGGTCCACGCGTCTTCTGCAAGATCTGGGCAACGGCGCGTACGGACAGGCGCTGGCTGATCACCATCGGCTCTTACGAGCGGCGTTTCAGGAAAACGGCGGAGAGGAGCGCGAGTCACACGGGGATGGGCTTTTCTTCACCTTCCCCAGTGCCAAGGCCGCTGTGCGGGCGGCGGTGACGGCCCAGCGGGCGTTGCTGGGCCATTCCTGGCCCGAGGGGGCTTCGGTCCGAGTCCGCATGGGCTTACACACCGGCGAGCCAAACAGCGGAGAGACGGGCTACGTGGGTGTGGATATTCACCGCGCGGCCCGCATCTGTGCCGCAGCACACGGGGGGCAAGTCGTTTTCTCGCAAACCACGCACGACCTCGTCGCGGACGACT
>JBGPNN010000040.1:0-18650 GCA_041487495.1 bacterium | reverse complement strand
GACGAGGTGCGGTCGATCCTCAAGCAGACGGGGACCAGTGCCATTTTCGTGACACACGATCAGCAAGAAGCCTTGCTGCTGGGCGACAGGGTCGCCGTGCTCAATCACGGGCGACTGGAGCAGGCCGACACCCCCGAAGGGGTCTTTCATGCCCCGCGCTCGCGCTTCGTCGCGGCGTTTTTCGGCCGGGCGGACTTTGTGCCGGCGACAGTCGAGACACGGGGTCTGGTCACTGAAGTCGGGGTGATTCCGCAGCCGGTGTCGTTGCCGTCCGGCACGTCGGTCGAAATTCTGCTCCGGCCCGACGACGTGGCGATCGAGCCCTCCGCCGACGGGCTGGGTCTCGTGAAGCGAAGGCTGTTCCAGGGCGGCGGGACGATTTACTGCGTGCAACTGCCGTCAGGGCGGACGGTCCACAGTCTTCAGCCGCATATGGCCTGCATCGCCGACGGCGCGCGCGTGACCGTGGTGATCAACCCGGGCCATGCGCTGACCTGTTTCCACGAGGACCGCGCCGTCGATGGCGCCGCGGCACCACCGCTGCGGCCGGCAACATCCGCGGGGCCATAACCCGCTCCACGATGACTCGGACATCCGGCTGGCTCCTCGATCTCCGCACCGGGCCGGTCTCTTACGCCGACGCCTGGGCGCTGCAGCGGCAACTGCTGGCAGCGCGACAGGCCGCAACGATCCCGGACGTCCTGATCCTGCTCGAGCATTCCCCGGTCGTCACACTCGGCCGCAGCGGGAAGACGCAGAACCTCCTGGTCGCTCCCGAATTCCTCCGAGCCCGTGGCATCGATCTCTACGAGGTCGAGCGTGGCGGTGATGTCACCTACCATGGTCCCGGCCAGCTGGTCGGCTATCCGATCCTCGACCTGCGCGCGCTCGATGAGGACGTGGGTCGCTATATGCGGTCGTTGGAGGAATCGATCATCCGCACGCTGGCCGTTTTCGGGATTGCGGGGACCCGTGAACGCGGTTATCCAGGCGTGTGGGTCGACGGCGCCAAGGTGGCTGCCGCGGGGGTCGCGGTGAAGCGGCGGGTGACGATGCACGGGTTCGCCCTCAACGTCGTGCCCGACCTGAGCCCCTTTGACCTCATCAACCCGTGCGGGCTGGGGCGGCCGGTGACGTCGATGGCCAAAATCCTCGGCCGGACCGTGGAGATGGACGAGGTGCGCAGCGTGTACGCGGAGCAGTACACGACGGTTTTCGGCATCGCGCTGGAGCGCGTGGATCGACAATCGCTCGACGCTGCTCGGCCCACGGCCCCGGTCTAGCGGATCATGGCGCTCGTCATCCCGGCGATGGCCGGAGGCGCGACGTGAAGCCGAGCCCAACGGCGACGGGCGGTGGGCGTCCGGCGGCGTCGGGACTTCCCGATCTGCGCATCGTACCTTCGCCGGCGCTGCTGCTGCACGAACAGTGCGACCCCGACCGGGTCGACCGCCTGGCGAAGCGGCTCGACGCCGAGGGCGTACTCCGCAACCCGCCGCTCGTCGCCTTGCTGGATACCGCCACCGGCGACGCGCGCGAATATGTTGTCCTCGATGGCGCCAATCGCGTGACCGCGTTGCGCCGGGCCGGCGTGCCGCACCAGGCGGTGCAGATCGTCGCCTACGACGATCCCGCCGTGGTTCTGGATGTCTGGGCGCACCTGCTCCAACAGGACGGCGTCATCGTGCGCGGTGCGGCGGGCTTCTGGCGGGAAGCCACGCCAGACGCGGTTCGCGCGGGCCTCCACGGCGGGACGTTCGTGTGCGGTCTGGTGACCGCCAGCGGAGCGTGGGGGGCCCCGGCCCCGGACGCGTTGGGTGAGCGGGTGCGCACGCTTGCCGGCATCGTCGCCACATATAAAGGGCGCGCATCGATCTACCGGGTCGGCGGCGACGACTTTCCGGCCCTCGCCCGCGAGTTCGGAGGGGCCGAGGCGCTGGTCCTCTTCCCGCGACTCACGAAGGGCGACATCCGCGCCATCGCGCGCCTGCCGGTGAAACTGCCGACCGGCATCAGCCGGCATATCGTGCCGCTGCGGGCCCTGCGGGTCGATGTGGACTTGGCACTCCTCCGGGGGGGCGAGCCCACGGCGGCCAAGCAGGCGCGCCTCGACGAGTTGATCCGCGCCCGCATGCTCGAGCACCGTGTCCGGCACTATCCCGAGCCCACCGTCCTCTACGACGAGTGATGGCCTATCGGACGATCGGCACCGAGTTGCTCGCGCTGATCGGGCACACCCCGCTGGTGCCGATCCGCCGGCTCGGCGGTCTTCGGCCCGGGGTGGAAGTCTATGCCAAACTGGAGGGCTGCAACCCGGGCGGCTCGGTGAAAGACCGCCCCGTGCTGCGCATGATCGAAGAGGCCGAGCGCACTGGCCTCCTAACACCCGACCGCACGATTCTAGATTCCACCAGCGGGAACGCCGGCATCGCCTACGCTCTGATCGGTGCTGTCAAAGGCTACCGGGTGACGCTGGCCATGCCCGACAATGTCAGCGAAGAACGCAAATCCACCCTCAGGGCCTACGGCGCCGACCTGATCTTCACTGATCCGCTGGAAGGGTCCGACGGCGCCATCCTGGAGGCGCGGAGGCTTGTCGCGGCCGAGCCCAAGCGATTCGTCTACCTCGACCAGTACGACAATCCCTGCAACTGGCGCGCGCACTATGATGGCACGGGCCCGGAGATCATCGCGCAGACCCACGGCCGGATAACCCATTTCGTCGCCGGGGTTGGTACCAGCGGCACGATCGTGGGTGTCGGCCGGCGGCTGCGCGAGACCGACCCCGCCGTCGAGATCGTCGCCGCGGAACCCGACGATGGCTTTCACGGGATCGAGGGCCTGAAACACCTGCCGACCGCCATGGTCCCGGGGATCTACGATCCGACCGTGCCACACCGGACGCTGCGCGTCTCCACCGACGACGCCTATGACCTGACCCGGCGGCTCGCCGTCGAAGAAGGCATCCTCGCAGGTCCATCGTCGGGCGCGGCGCTGGCGGCCGCCCTGGCCGTGGCGCGCGACCTCGACGCCGGCGTGGTGGTCGTGATCTTCCCGGACCGCGGCGACCGGTACCTGTCGACGAACGTCTGGCGGGTGGCGGCCGCCCGCTAGGCGGCGCGCGCCCGGTAGGCGGCCGGTAGGCGCCCAGTAGGCGCCCGGCGCCCGAAAGTTGACTTCCACACTGTATAATTGGGTGAATGGCGATTGAACTCACTCGGGCGCAGGTTGACGAGATGATTGCACACGCGCACGCGGACTACCCCAATGAGTGCTGCGGCTTGCTGGCTGGCCGCGGGCAGCGTGTCGAGTATGTGTTTCGCGGCCGCAACGTCGACCAGAGCCCGTACACCTACCGGTTGGACCCGCAGGAGCAGTTGCACTTCTTCAAGGACGTCGACGCCCGGGGAATGGACCTGGTGGCCATTTATCATTCCCACACCCAGTCGCCGGCGTACCCGTCGCGCACCGACGTGGCGAAGGCCGTCTACCCCGACGCGGCCTATCTGATCGTGTCGCTCGAGGACAGTCAGGCGCCGGTGGTCCGCGCGTTCCGGGTCCGAGACGGAGTCATCGCCGAAGAGGAGCTGGCGATCCGGTGAAGACGTCGACACGCGCAGAATACGGCCTGCGGGCGCTGATCGATCTGGCCGCGCACTACGGGGAAGGGCCGATCCGCAGCCGTGTGATCGCCGCACGGCAGGGCCTGCCTGAACCCTATCTCAACCAATTGATGACGATACTGCGCCGGGCCGGCCTGGTCACCAGCAAACGGGGCCCGACCGGCGGGCACCTGCTCTCACGACCGCCCGGGGACATCAGTCTCAAGGATGCCTTCACGGTCCTCGAAGGCTCGACCTCACCCTGGTGGTGTGCCGAGGTCGATGATCCGGACTGCGAGTTCGCGACAGACTGCGGTCTGCGGCCCGTCTGGAAGGCCATCGGGGCGGCCACGGACGGCGTGCTCGACCGCCTGACACTCGCCGACCTCAGGCCAACCAGGACGGCCCCGGTCGCGCGCCAGACCCCGCCCGCCCCCCGCCGGGCGCGCGCCCAGGGGAATGCCTGAGGCCGTTCCTCCGTTCGTGTGGAGGAGCCGATGGGCGCCGCATCCGTGACACACGAACAACCGCACGCGACGGTCGCGCAGGAAGACCGCGCACGCTTCGAGGCACTCGTCAACGAGCATCTCGACAGCCTGTACGGATCCGCCCTGCGCCTGACGCGCAACCGTGCCGCCGCCGAGGACCTCATTCAGGACACGTTCCTGAAGGCGTGGCGATCGTTCCGCACGTTCCAGGCCGGCACCAACGCCCGCGCCTGGCTCTACAAGATCCTGATGAACGCCTACATCGACTCATACCGCCGGTCATCGCGCGAACCGGAGATGGTCGACCACGAGGACGTCGGCGACTTTTACCTCTACGCCAAAGCCCAGGAGAGCGACGAGCTTCGCCGCGCGGGCGACCCGGAAGAGATCCTGCTGTCGAAGATCATGGACGCCGACGTCAAGGCGGCGCTGGAAGCGGTCCCCGAACCATTCCGCGCCGCAGTGATTCTGGCAGATCTCGAAGAGTTCTCGTACCGGGAGATCGCGGAAATCCTGGGCATCCCGATCGGCACCGTGATGTCGCGGTTGTATCGCGGCCGCCGGCACTTGCAGCGGTTGTTGTGGGACTATGCCCGGCGCGCCGGGTACGTGAACGGTGAGAAAGACGCCAAACCATGAACGGGTTTGACTGCGACGCCTTGCTGGAGCGCCTCTGGGCGTACATGGACGGCGAGGCCGACGACGAGGCCCGTCGCCACCTGGTAGAGCACATCGAGAGGTGCCTGCCCTGTCGCCAGCACGCCGAATTCGAGCGGCGGCTGCGCGAGATCATCCAGTACAAATGCCGCGGCGAGCGCGCCCCCGACGTGCTGCGCGTAGAACTGGTCAGCCTCATCATTCGTTCCTCGTAAGTTCAGGCAGGAGGAATCCATGGCCAAGGACGTCATCCGCAGCGATCACGCACCGCTGCCGATCGGGCCCTACTCGCAGGCCATCCGCGCCGGCGGAGTCTTGTATCTCTCGGGGCAGATCGCGCTCGACCCCGCGACCGGACAGTTTCTGGGTGGGGATATCAGGGCGCAGACCAAGCGGGTGCTGCAGAGTCTGGCCGCGGTCCTTGAGGCAGCGGGATCGTCGATGGACCGCGTTGTGAAGACCACGGTGTTCCTGAAGGACATGAACGACTTCGGTGCGATGAACGAGGAGTACCAGAATTCGTTCCGAGAGCTGCCGCCGGCGCGCTCGACGGTGCAGGTGGCACGGCTGCCCCGAGATGCGCTGGTCGAAATCGAGTTGACCGCGCTGGCGTAAGTATCCGCAAAGAGCACAACAGAGTGCCGATGACTGGGGTGGGGGAGGGTTCCCACCCCAGTTGATTTTCATGAGCAAACGTCGGCGAATTCTACTATGGTACTATGAGGATACCGCTGCGGGGTCGGCTAACGGGAAGCCCTCAGCCTTTGAAGCTGAGTATCCAGGTTCGAGTCCTGGCCCCGCAGCCAGAGTTCGAAGCCATTACTCTTGCCTGCCGCGGTCGATCCGCCGTCTACCGCCTGAAGGTGACCGCCGCCGTCACACCACTCAGCCGAATCTCGCACCCGGGCGGGGTCGCACACGCTGTAGGAGAGGGCGGAATCTTCCAACTGACGTACCGCCATCCGCCTTCCAGGCCCCAGCCACCTGGGAACTCGTAGCCCACGGCCGCCCTCAGTGCCGTCACATTGCTATTCGGGACTCCCGGGGTCGCCTCGATAGTCGTGGGCCATGATGGACCGTAGATTGCCTCGCCGGTGAAGTACCATCCTGACGACCGGCGGACCAGGAACTCCGCACCTACCTGAAGACCGTTTGCGCCGCCTCCCTGGAGGGGCATGACTGAGGTGAAGTACACCGAGCCATATCCGGCCAGGACTCCCACGTAGGCGTTCAGAGAGGAACCAAAGCGATAGTGGACGTTGGCGTCCCAAATCGACGCCCGATACAACGGCACAGGCATGGGCGTGACGCTCATCGCGTCGTAGCGCCCGCTGAACGACCATCGGCTGGTGCGATCATCCAGACGCAGAGCGACGCCCCAGGTGTTGGCGGTATCCGACAGAGTGGGCGGGGCGGGATTGCCGAAATCCAACGGGGCCCCCCAATAGTGGACCTGCACAGTGGTCTGGAACGATCCTGCCGCTGCGTGCTGGCTGACGGTGATCACAACAGTCGCGATGATCAGAGCGACGATGATGGCGCGCACGTTCTCTCCTCCGTCCGTGGATTCCGGTCGGGATTCCTCCCACCTATTATTGCCAGACGAGCCGGGTTCTAGTCGGCCCGCGCCCAGTCCGGCAGGATGCGTTCCTTCGCAGGAGGAGGATCAATAGGGGCCAGAGTATGAGGGAGGAAACAGGTCGTCAGGCCTGGAGGAGAAGGTGACCGATGATCATTGAGGACCTGAGGCGGCCGCTCAGCCGGCTGGCGCTTTTGGCAGTGCTCCTTACGGTCGGGTTTGGCCCATCGGTCGTTGCCGCGGAAGCAGACTGCCGTGTACAGCTCACCCGCGGCTGGGCGCAGGGTAATGGAACAGGCAAGATTGTCATGAAGAAAGACGGGAAGCTGTGCGGGAGCACCCTCCATTCGGTCCCCGACTTCGGCATTCCCGTGGATACGATCCAGGTCTTGAGCGAGCCCAAGAACGGCAAAGTATCGCTCGACGCCCCGCGGTTCTTCTACACGCCGAACTCGGGGTTCACCGGGAAGGATCGCTTCGAGCTCGCGGCCGAAGGTCCCAGTCGGGAAGGGCGAGTACGGATCAAACTCAAGGGAGAAGTCACAGTCCAGGTCGACCCATAACCGCACCCGCTGTAGGAGCGGGCCGGCACACCTTGCACGGACGGTACCCCATCGCCGACGCCTCCGCCGCCGCACGGAAGAGCACGCGGTGCAACGTCGTGATGCGGCGGGCCCGCTCGCAGGTCGGGTAGCAGAAGATGTGCGTCGTCTCGCTGCCCACGAAGTGCACGCGATGGCGAGCGAGCGATTCCATCCGTTTCAGATCGACTCCCTCAGCTGTCAGTAGTGCCCTCTTGCGTTGGGTGCCGAGCACGTAGGCGCCCACGCGTCCATCGCTCCGCACGACCCGGTGGCACGGGATGAGGAGGGGGATGGGGTTGCGTGCGAGCGCCGTGCCGACCGCCCGTACCGCCCGCGGCCGGCCCATTTCGCGCGCCACCCACGAATAGGGGCGAACCTCCCCGCGTGGGATCGTGAGTACCTGCCGGAGCACCGCCTGCTCAAACGCCGTCAGCCCGCACAAGTCGAGGCGGAGTCTGGCCGGAGGCGAGCCGTGCAGGCGCCTGCCGACGGCCCGCGCCAACGTGCCGGACATTCCTGCCGCCGCGTACGCGCGGCGACCAAAGCGGGCGCGGAATGCGCGCTCGAAGTCGGCCGGCGTCGGCGTGCGCATCACGGCGGAAATCCCATTCCGGTTGTGGGCGACAAACACCGGGCCAATCGGCGTATCAATCCGCGAGTATCGATCCGCCGCGCCGACCCGTACGAGCACGGCAGGCAGGACAGAGCGCGGCGCACGTGCACCCCGCAGGGCCGTCAGTGCTCGCACGACTGGACTCGTCATCTTCACACCTCACTCGTCGTCTTTGGGATGCTCCGGCGCAGCAGGTCGATACCGCGGTGCACATTCGCCTTGACCGTCCCGACCGGATGGCCGAGCGTCACGGCGATCTCCTTGTAACTCAGGCCTTCGACATGTCGTAGGATGACGGCCGCTCGATAGCGGGCCGGCAAGGCCTGTAGTCCGGCCTTGAGTATCTCCAACTGCTCGGCCTGCTCGGCGAGCTCGTCCGGGCCGGAGCGATCTCGGTCCGCCAGGTCCTTCCCGTCGCGCGACGCGAGTTCGTCCAGCGAGACGAGCGCCGTCCGCCGCCGGCGCGCCCGGTTGCGGGACAGGTTGAGAGTGATTTGATACAGCCAGGGCCGCAACATCAGTGATCGCGTCCGCTCCGGTGGATAACCCTGGAGTGCCCGATACGCGCGCACGAAGGCGTCCTGCGTGACCTCCTCCGCATCCTCACGGTTCCCGGCCATCCGCAGTGCAAACGAGTACAGCCGGTCCTGATACGAGAGCACGAGGTGCTCAAAGGACCCGGCCAGATCATCGGCGAGAGCCTGCCTCATGTCGCGCATGCACGAGTCTCCACGATCCTCAAACACGCTCCGGGCGGTTTCGGTTGCAACCGTGTGCCGCCGCGGCGTGTCTCAACGGGGTGTGTATTCGCGAAGCATAGTATGCACGCGTTTGGTATGATCGTGTCAGAGGACCCACTATGGCTGTCATGCACAGGCTCGCCTCCGCGCTCGGACGAAACGATGAGGTACCCAACCAGCAGTTGGCGGCCGACATCGTCAAGCAGGGCGATCGGCAGGCCATCCGAGAACTCGTCGACGGTCTTCGGTTCAGGGACCGGGCGATTCAACACGACTGCATCAAGGTCTTGTATGAAGTTGGTGAGCGTGACCCCCGGCTCATCGCCCCGTATGCAGACGCGTTTGTCGACGGGCTATCCAGCGCGAGCAACCGCATGGTCTGGGGAGCCATGACGGCCCTTGGGACGATTGCCACGTTTAGCGCTGACGCGATCTGGAAGAGAATCGGCGAGGTGATGCGTGCCAACGACGCCGGATCGGTGATCACCAGGGATTGGGGCATCCGGGTCCTTGCCGTCGTGTCGTCGAAGAGCAGGACGTACGAGCGGCGTCTCTTCCCGTACCTCATGGCGTCTCTGAAGAAATGCATAACACGCGACGTGCCCAAACACGCGGAGAGTATCGTCTCGGCGGTGAACGTCGGCAACCGAGAGAGGTATCTCCTCGTGCTCAGGGGACGCGAGAAGGAACTCAAACCCGCGCAGTTGGCACGAATCAAGAAGATCTACAAACGGCTCACGCCTGGACCGCTACAGAGGGCTGCGGGTCGCGGAGAGAAGCCATGAACTTTCGCCCCGACGATGTCTTCATGCCTGCTGGGTGCGTGCACCGTTTCGAGGAGTTCAGCGACGATCTCGCGGTCTGGGTCATGTTCTATGGCCCGGACGGCGGCGAGGCCGCGGGGCTACCCCGCTGACCCTGCGGCAAACCATCCCCTGCGGTCGAGGTGATGCTCGATGGATGTCAATCCATACGAACTCTTTCAAGAGGAATGCCCCGATCTGGCGGCCCGCCTGGATGCGCTGCTGGACGCGCAGCGGTCGCTGCCAGGCCTGGATGCGAAGACCAGGCAGCTGATCAATATCGCCATCCAGACGGCCAACCGGAACCCTCGCGGCGTGGCCTATCACGCGATCATGGCCCGGGAGGCGGGCGTGGGCCAGGCCGCGATCGTCGCGGCGGTGGTGATGAACCTGCACCTCTCTGGCCTCGGCGCGGTCCTGGATTGCCTGCCGGCGGCGCTGCAGGCGTTCGGCGGCTGAACCGAGAATTCCACACGCTGCTGCCATGCCTGACGTCGAAGCGGTCGTCCTGGCCGCAGGAAAGGGGAAGCGGATGAAATCCGCGCTTCCCAAAGTGCTGCACGGTATCTGCGGCCGGCCGATGATCACCTACGTCCTCGAGACCCTTGCCGAGATGGCCATCCCGGCGCCAATCGTCGTTGTCGGCCACGGGGGCGAGCAGGTCCGGGCCGCGTTGGGCGCGGGCGTCCGCATCGTCGTGCAGGCCGAACAATTGGGGACCGGGCACGCGGTCATGCAGGCCCTACCGCTGCTGGAAGGGTTCAGCGGCACTGTGGTCATCGTCTACGGTGACGTGCCGCTGCTGCGGCCCGAGACGATCGAGACGCTGCTGGCGCACCATCGCGCGCAGGGTGCGGCGGCCACGGTGCTGACCGATGTCAGGGATGATCCCACCGGGTACGGGCGGATCATTCGCGATACCCACGCCAACGTCAGGCGGATTGTCGAAGAGGCTGACGCCTCGCCCGAGGAGCGCGCGGTACGCGAAGTGAACGCCGGGACGTACGCGTTCGAGGCGGGGGCGCTGCGCGAGGCCCTGCGGGCGGTCCGTCCCGCCAACGCCCAGGGCGAATACTATCTGACCGATGCGATCGACGCGCTGCTGCGGGGCGGTCACACGGTCGCGGCGGTGGTCGCCGCGGCCAGCGAGGAGTGCACGGGCATCAACAGCCGCCGCGAACTCGCCGCCGTGGAAGCCCTGATGCGGGCGGCGATCCTGCACGATCTGATGGACGCCGGCGTCACGATCATCGATCCGGGCGCGACGTACGTGCACGCGGGTGTGCGTGTGGGCTACGATACGATCCTGCACCCGGGCACCAGTCTCGAAGGTGCCACGATCATTGGTACAGGCTGTGCCATTGGCCCGCAGGCACGCCTGGTGGACGGGCAGGTTGGCGATCGCGTGACCATCGTCGCCTCCACCGTGACCCGGAGTGTCGTCGGCGACGACAGCCGGATCGGCCCCTACAGCCACCTGCGGCCCGGCGTCCGCCTTGGCCGGTTCGTCGAGGTCGGCAACTACGCCGAGATGAAGAACGCGACGATCGGTGACGGGACGAAGATCCACCACAAGTCGTATATCGGCGATGCGACGGTCGGGGCCAACGTGAACATCGGCGCCGGGACGATCACCTGCAACTACGACGGCCGCGCCAAACACCAGACGATCATCGAGGACGGCGCTTTTATCGGTAGCGACACGATGCTGGTGGCGCCGGTGCGGATCGGCCGCGAAGCCGTGACCGGCGCGGGCTCGGTCGTGCGCACCGACGTGCCGCCGCGTGGGGTAGCGGTGGGGGTGCCGGCCCGGGTGATCAAGCACAGGTCGGGTGCCGAGCCGCCGGTTCCCGAACCCACCGAATGAGACCCCCACGACGATGAGCTGGCGCCTAAAGATATTCAGTGGATCCGCGAACCCGGGTCTGGCGGAGGAGATCGGGGAGTATCTCGATCTGCCGCTGGGCGAGATGGAGACGTACCGGTTCGCCGACGGTGAAGTCAGCGTGCGGATCGCCGAGAGCGTACGCGGTGAGGACGTGTTCGTCGTCCAGCCGACGGCGCCACCAGTCAACGAGCACCTGATCGAGCTCCTTGTGATGCTCGACGCTCTCCGCCGGGCGTCTGCCGGGCGCATTACCGCCGTCATTCCCTACTTCGGCTACGCTCGCCAAGATCGCAAGACGAAGCCGCGAGAGCCGATCACCTCGAAGCTCGTGGCGAATTTATTGACAGCCGCCGGCGCTGACCGCATCTTAACCGTGGACCTACACGCCGGGCAGATCTGGGGCTTCTTCGACATCCCGCTCGACCATCTGCCATCCCGCCTGATGCTCGCCAACTACTTCCGAGACAAGAGTCTGAGAAACCTTGTCGTCGTCTCCCCGGACATCGGCGGTGTCGGCCGGGCCCGTGAGTTCGCCGCCGAGATTGGCGCGCCGATCGCTATTATCGACAAGCGCCGTGACCGGCCCAACCAGGTGAAGGAGATCACCCACGTCATCGGCAAGGTGTACCGCCGCACAGCGATCCTCGTGGACGACATCGTCGACACGGCTGGGACATTGACGATGGGCGCTCAGGCACTGATGGCGCGCGGGGTCGTGGAGGTTTTCGCGTGCTGCGCCCACGCGCTGCTGTCAGGGCCTGCCATCGAACGCCTGGCCGCCAGCCCGATCCGAGAGCTCGTCGTGACCAACACCGTTCCCGTATCCGCGGCAAAACGCATCGAGAAGATCCAGGTGGTCTCGATCGCGCCGATCCTGGCCGACGCCATCCGCCGGATCCACGAAGACCGTTCGGTCAGCGAGTTGTTCAGCCACCCCGGGGAGCCACAACCGACCGGTGCGACCCGCCGCCTCTGATGACGATACCCAACGCCCTGGCCGTCGCACTGGTCGCATTGATCGTGACCAACGGGCTGACTCCGCTCGTCCGCCGCGTGGCCCGCCGCTTGGGCGCCATTGATTATCCAGGCGGGCGTCGCATCAATACGCGGCCGACGCCGCGGTTGGGCGGCGTGGCGATCTATATCGGCTTCGTCGCGGCGGCGCTGCTGTTCATGGTGATCACACGGATTGAACTCCACCGCGCTGCCGGCGAGATGTTTATCCGCATGCCCATCAGACTGCAGACCGACCGCGCGCTGCTCGGCATCATGCTGGGTGGCACGTTTCTGCTTGCCGTCGGTATCTACGACGACATCAAGGGGATGCGCGCGCCGATCAAGTTCGCGGCAATGGTGGCCGCCGCCGCCATGTTGATCCCGTTCGGTTTGGCGACGGAGTTCGCCACCGACCCGCGCACGGGAATGACGGTCGCATTGGGCAACTGGGGCGCGGCTTTCACCATCGTGTGGGTGGTGGGTGTGGTGAACATCATCAATCTCATTGACGGCGTTGATGGACTGGCCGCGGGTATTTCGGCCATTGCCGGGACGACGCTGCTGCTCACGGCCGCGTCCAAGGGCGATGCCATCGCCGTCTCGCTCGCAGCGGCCCTGATTGGCGCCGCCGTGGGGTTTCTACGGCACAACTTCAATCCGGCCCGCATCTTCATGGGCGATTCGGGGTCGATGTTCCTGGGCTACGTACTTGGCGGCCTCTCGGTCATGGGTTTGTATAAGTCGTACACGGCAATCTCATTGCTGGTCCCGCTGCTCGCGCTGGGTGTGCCTATCGCCGACACGGCCTTCGCGATCATCCGGCGACTTCGCAGCGGCCGTCCCATCTATCATCCCGACCGCGGCCACCTGCACCACCGGCTCCTCGACCGCGGCCTGACGCAGCGTCAGACGGTGTTTATCCTCTATATGATCAGCGCGCTGCTTGGGCTCGGGGCGCTGGCGATCTCTGGGGTGAACCGTGCAGGCTCCATCGTCACCCTCGGCGTGATTATCGCCATGCTGCTGGTGGGCGCCCAGCGGATGGGGCTCTTGACGCGGTGAGCGCTCCGCGCCTACCGGTCATGACGATCTTTGGCACGCGGCCGGAGGCCGTAAAAATGGCTCCGGTGATCGCGGCACTGCGCGAGAGCCAGGATTTCACCCCCATCGTGGTCGCCACCGCGCAACATCGCGAAATGCTCGATCAGGTCCTGCGGCTGTTCAACATCACCCCGGACCGCGACCTGGACGTGATGCTCCCTGAGCAGTCGCTCTTCGACATCACGACGCGGATCCTGTCCCGGCTCGACCCGGTGCTGCGGGAGTTCACGCCGGCGATGGTGCTGGTCCAGGGGGATGCCTCGTCGACCATGCTTGGAGCGCTTGCCGCCTATTACCACAAGATTCCGGTCGGGCATGTTGAAGCCGGGCTACGGACGCTGAAACCCTACCAACCGTTTCCCGAGGAGATGAACCGGCGTCTCACCACGGTCTTGTCCGAGTTGCATTTTGCGCCCACGGCCCGGGCGCGGGACAATCTGCTACGCGAAGGCACTCCCGCCGAGCGGATCTTCGTGACGGGTAACACCGTGATCGACGCCCTGTTCCAGGTGATGCGGCGGCCGGATATCATGTTGCCCTCCGGCATTCCGTCGCTCGACAGCCGCCGCATGCTGCTGGTGACGACGCATCGCCGCGAGAACTGGGGGGAGCCGCTGCGTCAGATTTATCTGGCGCTGGTCGACCTGCTCGAGCGCTTTCCGGACATCATGGTCGTCTTCTCGGTGCACCGGAATCCCGCCGTGCGGCGCGTCGCGGAACACGTACTGGCTGGGCATCCCCGCGCCCATCTCATCGAGCCGCCCGACTACGGTCCGTTTGTGCGCTTGATGTCGCAGGCCTACCTGATCCTGACCGACTCCGGTGGTGTCCAAGAGGAGGCCCCAGCCTTGGGGACACCGGTCTTGGTGCTGCGTGACGTCACCGAGCGGCCTGAGGGTCTGGCGGCCGGTACGGTGGAGTTGGTGGGGACGGGCCGCGAGCACATTGCTGAACGCGCGGGGCGGCTGCTCGCGGATCCTCGGGCCCGGGCGGAGATGGCGCAGGCGAAAAACCCTTACGGGGATGGCCGGGCCACCGAGCGCATCGTGGCGGCGCTGCGTCTGTGGTTCGGACGCGCGACCGATCGGCCGGACGAGTTCGCGGCGTGAACCCCGGGGCTCCAATCCGCGTATGTTATAATGTAACGGGTGTCGTCTGCCGGGCGAGGGTGCCGGATCTTCGGGCCCCCAGAGAGCACGTCCCGCACCAGGCGACGGTCGGGAGGGCGAGGCAACCCAATGATCCGCGCACGAGCCCTGGGGTGGATCGTGGCCTGTATCGCCGTCGGCGCCCTCGTCGCCACAGCGGTCGCCGCTCCCAAGGCGGTCGTTGAAGTCAAGGCCACCCTGCGGGGCGAGGTCATGGCCGAAGGCCTCGTGAAACCCGGCGACGACGTCAGCGAAGGCTCTCCTCTCGTATACGTCAAGACGCCGACCGGCCGTGGAGTGGCTGCGCGCGCGACGGTGGACGGTCGGGTCCTCGACATACTGGTCCGGCCCGGGATGGTGATCCGGGAACTCGGCACCGTCGTGGCCCGCATCGATCCCAAATAGGCAGGTACTGGCTGCTGACCCACGAAGTCTCAAGCAGACGGGGATGGTCCCCGTCGTTTCTGTCTTACCCCGCAACCTGGCTGTGAGAGGGGGACTGCTAGTGATCCTGCGTGTGAAAGCGTTCGTGTTGCTGTTCGTCCTCGCGTTTCCCATCCTTGGCGCAGCGCAGCCGTCATCAGGGATCATGCCGTTGTCCGAGGTCAAGCCTGGGATGCGCGGTGTGGGCAAGACCGTGATCTCGGGTCAGAAGATCGAGGAGTTCCAGTTCGAGGTCATGGACATCATGCAGGCTGGTGGCGGGCCCATCGCCTCGGAGAAGTTGATTCTTTTCCGCATGTACGGGCCGCTCGTCGAGAAGACGGGTGGAAGTGCCGCCGGGATGAGCGGCAGCCCGATGTACATCAAGGGCCGGTTGATCGGCGCGCACAGCGCGTCGTTCACCTGGCGCTCACCCCGGAGTGACATTGCGCTGGCGACGCCCATCGAAGACATGCTGAAGGTTCTCGACATCCGCACGAAGCGGGCCGGGCCGGTGGAATACCGGACCACGCGGCCGATCACCGTGGGTGGGGTCAGGCTGGATCGGATCATCGTTGCCTCAACCGCATCGCAGGCCCGGCAGGCCATCGCCGGCCGACCGGACATCCCCGTGGCGACGCCGTCCGAGTCCGCATACGCCATCGGGCTCTCGCCGCGCGCCGCGCGGCTGCTGTCTCAGGTCATCCAACCGATGGGTCTGGAGATTCAGCAAGGGTACGCCGGCCGCGGCGACTTCCCGGCCGAGCCGATCGTCCCGGGCAGCAGCGTGGGCATCGAGGAAGTCCGCGGTGATGTCGAGTTCGGCGGCATCTGCACGGTCACGACGCGCGTGGGCGACCGCATCCTCGTCTGTGGTCATCCGTGGGAGAATCGCGGTGATGTCGAGTATGTCCTGACGGCCTCCGAGATCATCACCGTGGTCAGGTCCCTGCAGCGGTCCTTCAAGGTCGGTAACATCGGCCGCATGATTGGGGTCATCGATCAGGACCGCGGGACTGCGATCGCCGGGCGGCTGGGCGCGCTGCCGCGTCTGTTCAATATCCGTGTGATCGTGACCGACCTGGACACCGGCAGTCGAACGAGCCTGGGCGCGCAGATGGTGCGGCGCCGCGATCTGGCGAGGACGTTTGCCCCGCTGGTGGCGCTATCGGCTGTCGAGCGCGCGCGCAATCAAGGTGGCGGCGAAGGCACCGCGATCGTGAAATTGACGCTCAGGGCGAAGGGGCTGGCGGCGCCCATCGTGCGCGAGAATATGTTCCACAGCAGCCGAGACGTGGCCGTGGCTTCCGTGCTCGACATCATCGATGCCATGGAGTTGGCCTTCTACAATGATCTTCGCGAGCTCAATCCGTACGATCTCACAGTTGAAGTGAGTTTCACCAAACGACGTGTGACCGCATCGATCGTCGATGTGGCCGTGGCCTCGCGCGAGGTCAGCCCCGGCGGGGTGCTCCGGATTCGCGTGGCCCTGCAACCGTATCTGGCGGACAGGCCGGTCACCAGGGTCATCGAGGTGCCGGTCCCGCGCGACTACCCGCGCGGCCCGGCGGTCGTCGTTGTGCGCTCCGCCGGACTCGACACGCAAGGGGCACCGCCCGAATCGGTCCTGGGGAGCATGATGGGCTCCGAACCGGTGCCCTGGGGGGTCGCGTCGCTGGACGACGCGCTGCGGGTGTTTGAACAGCTCGGCCGGAACACCGACGTGCTGGTACGCATCTTGCCGTTCGGGCTGCCGACGACGCCGCAAGATTTCACCCGATTCGACGTACAGGCCGGCCAGACACTCCGGACCGACTGGGTGATCCAGGGGACGGAGCGGATCCCGATCGTCATCCGGTGAGCGGTGCGCGGCCGGTTTTGGGCATTGCACTATATAGATAAGATGATGCGTCGCGCGCTTGCCCTCGGACTCCTTGTGGCTGCACTCGCCGCCCCGAGGCCTCCCGCCGTGGCCGGGCCGGCGTGGATGCGCGTGGCCGAGGTCCGGTCCGGGATGCGCGGCACCGCCCGAACGGTGGTTCAGGGGACGGCCGTCGAGTCGTTCGACGTCCAGATCCTGGAGGTGGTCCCCGGAGCAGGACCCGCCGGCGATCTGATCCTCGTCCGCGTCTCGGGGCCGTTGATCGAACGGACCGGCGGCATCGCGGCCGGCATGAGCGGAAGCCCGGTGTATGTGAACGGCCGCCTGGTCGGCGCAATCGGGTTTGGATGGGCGTTCGCGGACCACTCCCTCGGCCTGGTGACACCGATCGAGACGATGCTGGGGGCCCTGCCACCGGCACGCAGCGAGCGCGGCGCCTTGTCAACCCCGGTTCAGGTTGGTCGCCGGCGCTTCGATCGCGTGGTGATTGTCTCGACACTCGCCGAGGCGCGGGCCGTCGAGGCCGCTGCACCGAACGTCGCGGCGATGCTCCCGCTGGCCACGCCCCTGCTGATCTCGGGTATCGGCGGCCGCGCCGCCGATCTGCTCGGCGCGGAACTCGGCCCGTTTGGTGTGACGCCCGTGCTGAGCGCCGCGGGCGGCTCGACGAACATCCGGCCCGAACTTGTGCCCGGCAGCGCGATCGGTGTGCAGTTGATTCGCGGTGACCTCAACGCCGTCTCGATCGGCACGTTGACCTACCGGGACGGCGACACCATTCTGGCGTTCGGGCACCCGTTTCTCAATCGCGGCAAGACGCGCTATCTCCTCACGGCCGCGTCGATCCACGGGGTGGTTCCGAGCGCCTCCTTTCCGTTTAAGATCGGGTCGGCGGGTTCGCCGATGGGGATCATTAGCGAGGACCGCCGCGCGGGAATTGGCGGCCGAATCGGGATCCTGCCGCCGATGGTCGGCGTGCGCACCAGGGTCACCGATGAAGACCGCGGCCGCACCGTGACGATGGCGACGCAGGTGCTCCGCGATCCCCAGCTGGGCCCCCTGCTGACGCTCGTGTCGGCCCTTGAGGCGATCGACCGTGTCTTGGATCGGGTTGGCGAGGGCACCGCGCGCGTGCGGATCACGATGCGGGCCAGGGGGCTGGACGCTCCGCTGGTGCGCGAGAACGTCTTTTATCATCCCCGGGACGTCGGAACCGCCGCGATGCTGGAACTGCCGGAGGCCCTACGGCTCCTGTTCGCCAACGAATTCGTGCAGACGGGTCCGGTCGATGTCACCATCGATATCGACGTACAGCAGCGGCAGCAGACGGCGGCCGTGATCGAGGGTGAGGTCGACCGACCGCGGGTCCGTCGCGGAGAGAATGTGACGGTCCGGGTGACGCTCCGCCCGTTCCAGGGGCCACCGACGGTCCGCCTGATCGAACTCACGGTACCCGAGGGGTTTCCTACCGGGGCGGCCACGGTCCTCATCCGCGCGGGCGGCCGGCCAATGCCCGAACAAGGTCTACCCGCGCTGCTGACACAGGAACCGCTCGAGACGCCCGCGACGTCGGCCGCGGAGCAACTCGCAGCATTTTCCGAGCGCGACCGCAACACTGACCTGGTCGTGGAACTCGTTCCCGGTGTCGCCCGTTTCCCTGATGGGACCGCAGCGGCGGTCCGCAACGTGCGTGTGCGGATGCCGACACCGTGGGTGATCCGTGGCCGGGTGCAGATCGCCATCGGGGTCGATCCCCGCTAGCGTCTCTTGACAACGCCCCGAAGGGCCTCACTGGTCGCGGCAGTGGTCGCGCTCGCCGCCATTGGCGTGGCGGTCGTCTGGACGGTCGGCGCGGCCTCGCGCCGTGTCCGAGACGTCGCCGTGACTGCGGCGAGCGCCGTGTTCGGGCGCGAAGTGTCGATCGGAATCGTGTCCGGCGATCCCTGGCGTGGCGTCGTGTTCGAAAACGTTCGGGTCGCCCCACGTACCGGGCAAGACACCGCCGAAGGTACGTTCACCGCACGCCGGCTGACGATTCACTTCGACCCGCTCCGGCTCGTGCGCGACGTCTGGCAACACCGTGGGGCGAGCGCCAGTATCTCGCAGATCGTGCTCGACGAGCCCGTCATACCGGTGGTGCGGAGCG
>JBGPNN010000039.1:0-18664 GCA_041487495.1 bacterium | reverse complement strand
TGCCCCGGCCGCCATGGAAGCAGGCGCGGAGTAGGCTCGCCCTGACCCACCTGGTCGCCTGGCCAGGCCGAAAACCCGCCGACCGGAGGGAATACTTCGAGACCTCCGGTCGCTATGTTATCGTTAGGATGATGTGTGCGCGAGCGATTGCGGGGAGGACCGGTTCGTGAAGACGACGCGTGTACGAGCGGTGATCCTCGGTGTCCTTGCCCTGGCTCTGGCAGCGGGGATCATGACGATCCGCTCCACCGGCCGGGCGGCCGAATCGACGCGTCAAACGCAGCCCGCTCCGCAGCCACCGGCGTCGGTCGTGGTTGCGGTGGTCAGGCGTGGCGATCTGGTCAACACGGTGTCTGCCACCGGCACGTTGTCGAGCCTGCGCGAGGCGAAGATCGCCTCGAAGCTACCCGGGCGCGTTGCCCAGGTGTTCGTCCGTGAAGGCCAGAACGTGGCCACTGGCACGCCGCTGATGCGACTCGAGACCGGTGACCTCGAAGCCCAGGAGGCCCAGGCTCGCGCCAGCGTCGACATGGCGCGCGCACGGCTGGCGCAGATGACGGCCGGCGCGCGTCCCGAAGAGCGGCGCCAGGCCGCCGATGCAGCCGCACAGGCCGAGGCGGGTGTGCAGGCGGCACGGGCCCGGCTGCAGGCGCTCGAGCGCGGCGCCCGGCCCCAGGAGCGGGAGCAGGTCGCAAACTCGGTCGCGCAGGCGAAGGCGGCGCTCGACCTGGCCCTGGCTGACGTCCAGCGGATGCGTTCGCTCTACCAGTTGGGCGCGGTGTCCAAACAGCAGCTCGACGCGGCCGAGACCCAGCTTCGGGTCGCGCAGGCCACCTATGATACCGCCCGCCAGCAGCAGGCGATGGTCAGTGAGGGCCCGCGCGCCGAGGACGTTCAGGCCGCGCGGGCCCAGCTCGCGCAGGCGCAGGCCGCGGCGGACATCGCGCGTCAGACACTGCGGCTTGTCGAGATCGGTCCGCGGTCCGAGGAAATGGCGGCGGCGCGCGCGCAACTTGACCAGGCGCAGGCGCTGCTGACCGCGGCGCGATTGCGGCGGCAAGACGCCACGGTGACGGCCCCCTTCCCAGGCACGATCCTGCAGCGCATGGTCGAGCCGGGGGAGAGTGTCTCCCCGGCGGCGCCGTCGTTCGTGCTGGCCGAGGTGCAGGACGTCTTCGTGGAGCTCGTCGTGCCCGAGCGGCAGCGCGCGGATCTGCGCCCGGGGCAGCGTGTGGTCGTGGTCGTCGATGCGCTCCCACAGTCCCGGTTGAGCGGCAAAGTCGAGGAGATCCGGCCGTCGGCGTCCGTGGCCAGCCGCACGTTTCTCGTGAAGGTGCGCGTGGCGAACCCCGAACGCATCCTCCGACCCGGGATGTTCGCCCGGGGAATCATTACCACCAGTGTGCGCGCGGGCGTGTTGCAGATCCCTGATCGCGCCGTGCTGTTGACGAGCGGCAAACGGATCGTCTTCGTGGTGAAAGACGGGCAGGCCGTGCGCCGTGAGGTGTCGATCGGCGAGCAGCAGGGTGGAGTGGCTGAGATCGTCCAGGGACTCGAAGCGGGCGAGCAGGTCATCGTCGAGGGGCAGGAAGGGCTGGCAGACAATCAACCCGTGACCCCACGGCCCACGCAACCCTAAACCCGAACCCCGCGTAGTAGAGGAATCGTCGATGCGATGGCTTTCTGAGATCTCCGTCCGCCGCCCGGTGCTTGCCTCGGTCTTGATCTTGGGGCTGGCGTTTCTCGGGCTCTTTTCCTACTTCCGCCTGAATATCGAGCGCTGGCCGAACATCGATATCCCGGTCGTCGTCGTCAGCGTGCGCGACCCCGGGGCGTCGCCCGAAGAAGTCGAAACCGACGTCACCAACAAGATCGAGTCGGCGGTCAACACGATCGGCGGCATTGACACGATGTCTTCGACGTCGGCCGAAGGTTTTGCGCAGATCCTGATCCAGTTCGTCCTGGAAAAGAATATCGAGGTCGCGTCGCAAGAGGTGCGTGACAGGATCAGCGCGATAGGCGCCGACCTGCCGTCGAACATCGACCCCCCGGCCGTTACCAAGATCGATCCCGGCGTGATTCCGGTCGTGACACTGGCGATCTCAGCCGACAAGCCGGTCCGCGACATCACCGAGTACGCGGACAAGGTGATTCGGCCCCGTCTGGAGGGTACGGCCGGCGTGGGCCAGGTGGAAATTATCGGCGGCCGCGCGCGCCAGATCAACGTCTGGGTCGATCCGTCCCGGCTGGGCGCGTACGCGCTGAGTACGAGCGCCGTCATCGGTGCGCTGCAGACTCAGAACGTCCAGATCCCCGCCGGGAGCGTCGACCAGGGCACGGCGCGGTGGACGCTGCGCACCCTCGGCCGCGGATCGTCCGGCGCCGACCTCCAGACTGTCAGCCTCGGCAACCGCGGCGGCGCGCCCATCGCGCTCGCCGATGTGGCGCGCGTCGAGGACGGCGCGGTCGATCGCGAGACCGTGGCGAACCTCAACGGGGCGCCGGCCGTGCTGTTGCAAATCCGCAAACAGTCCGGCACCAACACCCTCAGTGTCGCGCGGGACGTCAAGGCGCGCCTGCGCGCGATCGAGCGCACGCTGGCCCCCGGCTACAAGATCCAGATCGTGCGTGACCAGTCTGTGTTCGTCGAGGCCTCGACGCACGCTGTCCAGGAACACCTGCTGGTTGGGGCGTTGCTCGCGGCGCTCGTCGTGATGGTGTTTCTGTGGAACTGGCGGTCGACCATTATCGCCGCGATCGCCATCCCCACGTCGCTGGTGAGTACCTTTGCGCTGCTCGCGTGGATGGGGCTCACGCTGAACACTATTACCCTGCTCGCTCTCGCTCTCGTCGTGGGGATCGTTATCGACGATGCGATCGTCGTCCTCGAGAACATCTACCGGTTCGTGCACGAGAAACACGTCCCACCGTTCCAGGCGGCCATCGACGCGACGCGCGAGGTAGGCCCGGCCGTGACCGCAACGACGCTGAGCCTGATTGCCGTCTTCCTGCCGCTGGCGTTCATGGGCGGCATCGTCGGGCGGTTCATGAGCTCTTTTGGTTGGACGATGTCCTTTGCCATCGCGGTCTCGCTGCTGGTGAGCTTCACGCTGACCCCGATGCTGTCCGCCCGGTGGATCAAGCCGATCGCCTCGCGGGCTCATGCCGGGGAGGAAGAGGCGCGCGGCGGGCGACTCTACCTAGCGCTGGAGCGCTGGTATCGCCGGTTGCTTGAGCGGTCGTTGCGCCGCCGCTGGGTGGTCGTGCTGCTCACGATGGCCACGCTGTTCAGCATCGGCCCGCTGGGCATTATGGTGAGCAAGACCTTTTTGGTCGAAGACGACCAATCGCAGTACGAGGTCGTCGTCCGCGCTCCGGAGGGATGGTCGCTCGACGCCACCGAGCGGTTGGGCACGCAGATGGCCGCCGAGATCCGCCGGCTGCCTGGCATCGACTATACGATCGTCTCGGCGGCGGACGACCCATTGCGGACCCCCAACCGGTTCACCGTCTTCGTGCAAATGGTGGGGGTCGACAAACGGTCGTTCAGCCAACAGGACTCGGCGGACCTCGTGCGGCGTGAATTGCTGCCGCGCTATGCCTACCTTGGTCTGCAGACGCAGGTGGGCGCGGTCTCCGAGTTTGGCGGCAGCGGCAACTTCCAGCCCGTCGACTTCGTGATCACGGGCCCGGATCTGCGGATCCTGACACGCGCAGCCGCGGCAGGCGAGAAGATCCTCCGCGAGACACCCGGCGTCGTCGACATCCGCTCGTCGCTGATCGGCGGCAAGCCGCAACTGGGGATCACCGTCGATCGCGCCCGCGCGGCGGATCTGGGCGTCAGCGTGCTGGATGCGGCCGCCGCGCTCCGTGTGCTGGTCGGTGGACAGAAGGTCTCGACGTATTCCGAGGGCGGCCAGCAATACGACGTCGTCATGCGTGCCGAGCCGTCGGCCAGGGCCGATCTCGCACAGTTGGGCCAACTGACCGTGGGGTCGACGAAGCTCGGCGTCGTCCAGCTCGAGCAGGTCGTCCACACGGAACAGGGGGTTGGACCCAGCCAGGTGGACCACTTCAACCGGCGCCGCCAGGTTCGGTTGACCGCCAACCTGCTGCCGGGGACGTCGCAGTCGGCCGTCTTGCAGCGGCTCGACCACGACGTCCGCGCGCTCAATCTTGGACCGGATTATGTGATGGCGTTCACGGGTCAGGCGGCCGAGCAGGGGCGTCAGGCCCAGGCGTTCATGACCGCCTTCATGCTCTCCTTTGTGTTCATGTACCTAGTACTGGCCGCGCAGTTCGAGTCGTGGATCCACCCCCTCACGATCCTGATGTCGCTGCCCCTGACGGTACCATTTGCGTTGCTGTCGATCATCGTCCTGGGAGGCTCGCTCAACATCCTGTCCCAGCTCGGCATCCTGGTGCTCTTTGGCGTGGTGAAGAAGAACGCCATCCTCCAGATCGACCGGGCAAACCAGCTTCGCGCCGGCGGTCTCGATAGGGATCAGGCCATCGTGCTGGCCAGCCGCGACCGGCTGCGGCCGATCTTGATGACGACGCTCGCATTTGTAGCCGGCATGGTGCCCCTCGCGCTCTCCAGCGGGGTCGGTGCGGCGACCAACAAGGCGATCAGTTCGGTCATCATCGGCGGCCAGGCGTTCTCGCTGCTGCTCACGCTGGTCGCCATCCCGGTCATGTACTCGCTGCTCGACGACCTGCAGCAGGCGCATCTGGTTGGCCGGCTGATCGACGCCGGACGCAGGCTCCTTGGCCGACTCCCCACGCCCGCGCGCGGGACGGCTGCGGGTCGGCGCGCCGAGCCCGCGGCTTCTGACGGTAACGGCGGGGAAGGGATGCGATAACGCTACACACGATGGACATCACGCATCGGTTCACTGCTGCACACCTCCACGCGGTCACGCGGCGTCTCTTCGAGGCCGCCGGCACGCCCAGGCATATCGCCGACGACGTCGCCGAGATTCTCGTCAACGCAAACCTGACCGGGCATGACTCGCACGGGGTGCTGCGGATTCCGGCATATCTGAAGAGCATCGAGGCGGGCGAGATCGTCCCCGCGGCCGAGCCGGTCATTCTGAAGGAGACGCCCGGCACACTGACGATCGACGGCCGAAGTGGCTTTGGCCACTACACCGCGCGATGGGTGATGGCCCGGCTAGTCGAAAAGGCGCGGCAGGCCGACATCTGTTGCGCCAATCTGATCAACCATACGCATATTGGCCGGCTCGGCGAGTACGCGGAACAGGCAGCCCGGGCCGGCGTCATTGGCATCGTGATGTACGGGCGGACCGGTGTGGGGCGCGGCGGGACGGCTCCGTACGGTGGGGCCGCGAGCATGCTCAGCACGAACCCCATCGCGGCGGGTGTGCCGACCGGGGACGACGTGCCGTTCATCCTCGACTACGCGACCAGCAAGATCGCCCAAGGCAAGGTTCAGGTCGCGCGTAGCAAGGGTCATGATTTGCCACCAGGCGCCTTGATCGACAAGCACGGCAATCCAAGTGTCAGGCCCGCGGACTACTTCGACGGCGGCGTGCTGCTCCCGTTCGGCGAGCACAAAGGGTACGCGCTCAGCCTCCTGATCGCGTTGCTCACCGGCCTGTCTGGGCACTTCGACATGCAACGTGCGACGGTGAGCGGGGTCTTCATGCAGGCGATCAATATCAGCGCCTTTGCGCCGCTGGATGCCTACCAGCGGGGCGTTCGGGCGGTGTTGAGCGCCGTGAAGGCGACGCCACCCGCCGCCGGGTTCTCTGAGGTGTTGGTGCCGGGTGAACCCGAGCACCGGTCGCGCGCGCAGAGGCTTGCGCATGGTATCGAGGTGCCCGCGAGCACCTACACCGAGATTGAACAGTGCGCGCTAAAGCTTGGGGTGTCGCTGACAACGGAGGGCTAGCCGGCGCGAGTGGCGGCCGCGATCACCGGCCGCAACGTCACGCACAGCGGAAGCGTCGCCAGGACGACGGCCGCGATCACGGTCAACGTCACGGGCACGCCCACCAGATCGCCCATGACCCCGTAGATGAACGGCGCTACGGCCGACGCACCGATCGCAATCGTGTAGTAGAGACCGTAGGCTCGCGAGCGGCGCGCGGGCACCACGAGATCGGCGACCGTCGCATACAGCACCGACGACGTCCCATTCAACGCGATGCCCAGTGGGATCAAGATCAGCAGCGTGACCGTCAGCGGCGCGGCCACAATGGCCACAATCCCCAGCGCGGTCACCACCTCGGTGATCACCACGGTCCGGATGACGCCCATGCGCTCGGCCAGCAGCCCGCAGATCAGCTTACCGGCGGCGCCCCCGACGAAGACCAGCGCGAGTGCCCCACCGATCCCCGCGGGGGATGATCCCTTTGCGACCAGCGCGAACGGGAGGAAGGTCAGGAATCCCGACCGCGTCCCGTTGTCGATCAGCCCAACCGCGGCCAGTGCGATGAATCCGCGCCTGTCGCGGATCCCCCAGCCACCGTGCTCTTGAGCCGCGCGGGCGGCGGTCGGCTCCGGATCGCCCGCGCCGAGCCGCAGGAGTCCCAACCCCACGACCCCGGCCGCCAGCAGACCCAACACCCCGTACCCGGCTGTCGTGGCCCGCCAGCCAAAGGTGGCCACCCCAAGACCGGCGGCCGCGGTCACACCGATCTTGCCCAGATCCCCCGTGAAGTTGTACGTGCCCAGCGCCGCCCGCCGGGCGCCGGTCTCGTAGGCCTTCGAGACCAGCGACGATGCCAGCGGATGCTGCACGCCCGATCCGAGCCCCGCTGCGATGAGGAAGGCCGCCAGCGAGGCAAAGCCCCAGGCCCATCCCGCGGCCGCCATGAACCCGCAGGCCGTCAGCGCGGTGCCGGCCACCAACAGGCCGCGTTCGCCGCGCCTCTCCGCGCCGAGCCCGGCGGGGATCTGCGAGAGCGCCATGCTGCCCGTGTAGAGCATCTGGATGATCCCGACCTGCGTGTAGACGAGCCGGAAATCCCGGGCCCAGACCGGTAACAACACGTACAGGATGTCGGAGAAGCCGTCGTGGATGAAGTGCGCAAGGGTCGAGACGAGCAGGATGCGGCGACCGTGGGGGCGCACGCTCCGATCATCAGTGAGGGGCGTGCGCCGGTCAAGTAGGATCGATGCCCGCCCGCGGGGAAATGACGGGAGGATGCCCTGGATTATCGCCCATCGCGGCGCGTCCGACTATGAGCCCGAAAACACATTGCGCGCCTTTCACCGCGCGATCGAACTCGGCGCCGACATGGTTGAACTCGACGTGCACCTCAGCGCGGACGGACACGTCGTTGTCATCCACGACGAAGACCTGTCGCGCACGACCGACGGCGAAGGTCGGGTCTCGGATCTCCTGCTCGATGACCTGCGACGCTTCGATGCCGGAAAGGGCGAGCCCATCCCGACCCTGCAGGAAGTGATCGACCTGGTGCGTGGGCAGTGCCGTCTGTACATCGAGCTGAGGGGCCACGCGACCCCGCGACCGGTCGCCAGTACCCTCCGTGCCAACCGGTTCGAGATGCAGGCGATCGTCGGCTCGTTTCATGCGCCGCTGATCCGGCAGTCCCGGGCGCTGGCGCCCGAGGTTCCGACGTCGCTGCTTGTCGGACCGGGCGTCGAGGATCCCGTCACCGATGCCCTGAACGCCGGGGCCGGCTACGTACACTTGTGTTGGGAACGCCGATCCGAAAACCCGGCCGAGTTTGTCACACCCGATCTATTGTCGCGTCTCCGGCGTCATCACATCGGCGTCATCCTCTGGCACGAGGAACGGTCAGAGGTGATCGAGGCTCTGCGCGGTATCGACGTCGACGGCGTGTGCAGCAACCGTCCAGACATGCTTCGCGCGCTCCTCAACGCTCCTGGCTGATTCGGTCGACCCGATCGAGGAGGAAGGTATGTCCACAGATCCCGTGCACCGGTACATCGACGCTCACCGCGAGGATTCGCTGGAGATGCTCAAAACATTGATCCGCCAGCCCAGCGTCAGCGCCCAGGACAAGGGCGTCAAGGAGTGCGCACACCTGCTCGGCCGTATGATGGAAGACCTCGGGATCCCGGCTCAGGTCATCCCGACGGCGACGCAGCCGGTCGTGGTCGGCGAACTACGGAAGGACCCCAAGACGTACACCCTACTTCTGTATGGGCACTACGATGTACAGCCGCCCGAGCCACTCGATCTCTGGCACAGCCCGCCGTTCGAGCCGACCGTCCGGGACGGCCGGCTCTACGGGCGCGGGACCGGCGACAACAAGGGCCAGTTGATCACGCACGTGCTGGCGGCGAAGGCGTGGCTGGAAACGGTCGGGAGCCCGCCGATTAACCTCAAGTTCATCTTCGAAGGAGAGGAGGAATCGGGCTCACCTGGCCTGGCGACCTTTGTCAAAGCGCACCGGGAGCGTCTAGCGGCCGACCTCGTATATATCTCCGATGGTGGTCTGGACCCGTCGGGCGCGCCGGTCATCTCGCTCGGCAACCGCGGCATCCTTGGGATCACGCTGGTCGCGCAGGGCGCGGACCGTGACAATCACTCCGGCAACAAGGGGGGTGTTGCGCCCAATCCGGTGTGGATGCTCGTCCACCTGCTCGCGACGATGGTCGATCCGGCCGGCCGCGTTCTGATCGACGGTTTCTATGATGACGTCCGGCCGATCGGACCGGTGGAACAGAAGTACATGGCGATGATGGATTTCGACTCCAGGGCTGTTGCTGCAACGATGGGACTATCAGATATTCCGATGGCCGGACCGGCGTACTGGCGCCGCATCATGCTCGAGCCCTATTTCAATATCAGTGGGTTCACCAGCGGCTACGTGGGCCCCGGGTCGAAGACGATCATCCCGTCAACGGCCGAGTGCCGGATCGACATCCGGCTGGTGGTGGAGCAGCGGACGCAGGACATCTTCGAGAAAGTCAAGCGGCACGCGGCGAAGGTGGACCCTCGGGTGACCGTCCTGTCGCGTGGCTTTGGACACATGGAGGCGAGCCGGACGGCCCCGGATCATCCCGCGGTGGGTGTCGTGTCCCGGGCGATCAAGGCCCACCGGAGGATGGAACCAGTCATCAATCTTTGTGCGGGCGGCAGCCTGCCGAACGCCGTGTGGCCCGACATCCTCGGGGTCGCGCACATCGGGGTACCGTATGCCAACGCGGACGAGAACAACCACAGCCCCAATGAGAACCTGAGCCTGGAACGTTTCTACGACGGTATTCACATCAGCGCGGAGGTCTTTCAGGCGTTCGCCGGCTAGAGCCCGATGTCGTCGAGACTCGCTCCGTCGCTGTAGGCGATCGACTGCGGGGTCTCTCCCGACGGAATCACGAACAGCACCGAGCACGACGCGCTCTCTCCGGGACGGACCATCAGCGTGGAGCGACACGCGTCGCTCCGCCCAAACGTTGAAGGGTGGTAGCGATACGAGTGGCCGGTGCGGTCGACCAGCATGAGGAAATTGGGGTTCAGGACCTTGGCCGCGGGCGCGGTATTCTTTAGCGTGATGGTCACCAACACGCTCTTCATACCGGCGCCGGTCTTTGCGTCCGGCGGCGGGCCAAGAACCGGTTGGCGCGCCGTAAGGAAGACATCGCGCGCCGGGCGCTCTTCCGCCAGGATCATGCGCACGAGGGTCTTGGGATCGTAGACACCCAGGCGCACGATGGTGTTGCCACCTACGACAACGACAAGACCGATGTCATCGTACCAGCGGGTGCGGTCGGCGCTCCCGGCCGGCGGCGGGCCATATGCCGCCGTGATCACCGCCGCCGTTTTCCCGACCATGACGCCCCGTTCGGTGCGAAACCGCTCGTTGGTCGTCAACATCATCACGACGGTCTGATCGCGGACTGCAACCGTGACGCCCTGACGGTTGTACGTCTGATAGGAGATCGTGCCCACGACGTGCGTCCGATCAGGTTGCGCCCACCCGGCAGCCTGGTACAGGGTCGCAACGGGCGTGCCGAGACGCTGCAGTCCCAAGGATTGTCCCGGGACGATCAGCCACGGATCGGTCAGGGGGGCGGGGGGCGCGGTCGGGGTCGGCGCTGCGCCGGCGAGTCCAGACCCGGCCACCACGAAGACGGCGAGGACGGCAAGACGCGTGAGCGTGCACACGATCCAGAAGTATACCATGAGGCGGCCGGACGCTGGGTCGGCTTGCCCCTCTCGCGCCGTGGTGCTACCGTGGTGGTAACATGTGAGTGTGGCGGGCGACCGGGCATGAGGACAGGTCGGCCGCCGTTTTCTCATGACGGAGGAGACCCTAGTGGCCATGTCGTTAGACACGCTGCACCAGGCTTCCGCGACGATGCGGAAGGTGCTCTACGAGGTCAAGCGGGTGATCGTCGGCCAGGACGTCATGCTCGAGCGCATTTTGGTGGCGCTGCTGGCGCGGGGTCACGTCCTGATCGAAGGCGTTCCCGGGCTGGCCAAAACGCTGGCGATCAAGACGACCGCCCGCTCAATCGACTGCGATTTCAAGCGGATCCAGTTTACCCCCGACCTGGTCCCGGCCGACCTGGTTGGGACGCGGATCTACAATCAGCGCAGCGGGACGTTCGATACCGAGCTCGGACCGGTCTTCGCGAACTTCGTCCTGGCCGACGAGATCAACCGCGCGCCCGCCAAAGTACAGTCGGCGTTGCTAGAGGCCATGCAGGAGCGCCAGGTCACCATCGGCAAGCAAACTTTCCGCCTGCCGGAGCCGTTCCTGGTCATGGCAACGCAGAACCCCATCGAGAGCGAGGGCACCTACCCGCTGCCCGAGGCGGCCGTCGACCGGTTCATGTTCAAAGTCGTGATCGGCTATCCGTCCTATCATGAAGAAGTCACCATTGTCGAGCGGATGAGCGGGGTCATGCCCGAGGTCTCATCGATCATCGCGTCGGCGGACCTGCTGAGGCTACAGACCGCGGCCGACGCCATCTACGTCGACCCCAAGATCCGTGAATACTCTGTGAGCCTGACCACGGCGACGCGGCAACCCGAGGAATTCGGATTGGAGCGCCTGAAGCGGTTCATCTCGTACGGCGCCAGTCCGCGCGCTTCGCTGAACATGGTGTTGGGTGCCCGCGCGCTTGCGCTGCTGCGCGGACGCGAGTACGTGATGGCCGAGGACGTGCGCGATCTGGCGCTCGAAGTGCTGCGTCATCGCCTGATCCTGTCGTATGAGGCGCTGGCCGACGGCGTCTCACCCGACTCGATCATCGATCAGGTCATCGGCGTCGTGCCGGCCCCGCGTGTGGCGCTCGGCGATCCGTATCAGAGCCAGCAGGTGACGCCCGTGGGTGGAGAGACGGCCTCGGGGGCTTCGTAGCGCATGGCGGAAGCACAGACACTGGAGACCCCAGAGCGGCTCTTGCGGCGACTGGAATTTACGGTCGTCCGGCGGCTCGACGGGTTCCTGTTCGGGGATTACCGGGGGGTCTTCTACGGTCCCAGCCTCGACCTGGCCGAGGTGCGCGAGTATCAGCCGGGCGACGAAGTGCGCCGCATCGACTGGAACGTGACCGCGCGGATGGACCGTCTCTTTGTCCGGCAATATCACGAAGAGCGCGAGATCACCGCGTGGCTGCTCGTCGACCTGTCCCCGTCGATGACGTTCGGCACACGGCGGCGTCTCAAGCGCGAGCTCGCTATCGAGTTCGCGGGGGTGGCCTCGTATATCATCGCGCGCCACGGTGACAAGGTGGGCGCGATGGTCTTTCCGGGCCGGGGGACCCCACTCGTCCCGCCCCGCACGGGCCGGCGGCACGCGCTGCGCATCATCCACGTCTTGAGCCAGGCAACGGCCGGGGATGAGGGACCGACCGATTTGGCCGCGACGCTCCGTGCGGCGGCCGGTGTGCTCCGCCGCCGGCACCTGGTCTTTGTCGTATCCGATTTTATCGCACCCGCGGGGTGGGAGCGCCCCCTGAAGGAACTGGGACGCCGGCACGACGTGGTGGCCGTGTGGATTCGCGATCCGGCCGAGGAAATGCTGCCCGATGTGGGCATGCTGCCGGTACGCGACCCGGAGACCGGCGAGCACTGCTGGATTGATACGTCGGACGCGCGGGTCCGGTCGGCGTTCTCGGCCCTGGTGTCGGAGCGACGGACACGGATTGCCAGCGTGTTCCGGCAGGCGCGCACGGACGCCCTGGAACTGTCGACCGCGGAACCGATCGTTGACCCATTGGTGAAATTCATCGTCAGGCGGCGGAGGCATCTGTGGACTTCACCTGGCCGATGATGCTGTGGGCCATAGCCGTCGTGCCCCTGCTGTACGTGGGGCACCGCCTCCTGCTCCGCCGGCAGCAGCGCGTCGCAGAGCGGTTCGCCGAGTCGCGCCTTTTTGAACACCTGATCGTGCGCGCGCCCCGGTGGCAGCGATCCCTGCCGCTGGCCTTGTACCTGTTTGGTATCCTGCTGCTGTCGCTCGCGCTGGCGCGGCCCGTGGCCGCGATCCCCCTGCCGATCAACCGCGCGGCCGTCGTGATCGCCATCGACACCAGCAAGAGTATGGTGGCCACGGACGTGCCACCGACGCGGCTGGAGGCCGCCAAGCACGCGGCCCGTGAGTTCGGTCGGATCGTACCGCGGTCGACCAAAATCGGGTTGGTGTCGTTCAGCGAGTACGGCACCACGTTGCTGGCGCCGTCGACCGATCGCCAGGAGCTGTCCGATGCGCTCGACCGGCTGCAGATGCAGTCGGCGACGTCGGTGGGCGGCGGGATTCTGGAGTCGATCCGGATCCTGCCGGGCAGGGCCCGCTTCCTCGGCGACCGCCTGGACCGCTTGATGCGACAGGGCACCGGCCGGCCGACCCCGCCGCCGCAAAATCCCAACGAACCCGTGCCGACGATCGATGATCTGGCGCCGTCAGCCGTCATCATGTTCACGGACGGCGTCAACAACTTTGGCCCGGACCCCTACGAGGCGGCGTCGCTGGCGCGGGACGGCCGTGTGAAGATCTACACCGTGGGTCTTGGGACGCCCGGCGGCGTCGTGATGCGCATCGACAACCAGATGGTCCTGGTGCCGTTCGATTCCACCGGGCTCGAGCGGATCGCGCAAATCACCGACGGGAAGTACTTCGGGTCCGCGGGTGATGAGGACTTGCGGCGCATCTATCGTCAGCTCGGCCGTGTCATCGGGTGGGAGCGCACGCGGATGGAGGTTTCGTTCCTCCTGGTCGCGGTGGCGGGGCTCGTGATTACCGTAGGGGGCGCGCTATCGCTGACGTGGTTCAGGCGGGTACCGTGACGTTCGAGTGGTCCTTCATGCTGTGGGCGCTCGGGCTGCTACCGATGGCCGTCTGGCTCTACCTGCGCCTGCTCGTCCGGCGGCCCCGCCGCGCGATCCTCATCCCCAACCTCGCCCTCCTGGCTCAGGCGGCCGCGCAGCATAGCCGGTGGCGCCGGCACACCCCACCGGTCTTGTTCCTGCTGGCGCTGATCGCGATCATCGTGGGCATGGCGCGGCCCGTAGCGCCGCTTCCGGTGCCTGCCAGTAGCGGCATCGTGGTCCTGTCGATCGACGTCAGCCGCAGCATGCTGGCCGAAGATCTGCCGCCCAACCGCATCGAGGCCGCGAAAACGGCCGCGAGGGAGTTCGTGCTATCGTTGCCCCGCGGGTTTAGGGTCGGGTTGGTCACGTTTAGCAGCTACGCCACGACGGTCCTTCCGCCGACCGCCGATCGAGCGCGCGTCCTTGACGCGATCGAGCTCCTCAACACCGAGTTCGCCACCGCGATCGGAGATGGACTGCTCGAAGCCATCTGGAACCTGCCGGGTCGAGCACGGCCGCTCACTCCCGGGTCCCCGCCGCCTCCGCCGGCCGGCCCCCTGACTCCCGCCGTCGTCGTGCTGCTGTCCGACGGCCAGAGCAACCGGGGGACGCTGCCGCTTGAAGCGGCGCGGGTCGCCCGCGACTTGCAGGTCAGGGTGTACACGGTGGGCGTGGGAACGCCGGAGGGCACGTTCCTCAGCATCGGTGGGCGCAGCATCTGGGTACGGCTCGACGAAGAGACCCTGCGAAGTATGGCCGAGACCACTGGCGGATCGTACTACCGCACCACCAAGGTGAGCGAACTGCGCCGTGTATACCGTCAACTGGGGCGTGAAATCGGATGGGAGAGCAGGCCCACCGAGGTCACGGCGGTGGCGGCGGGCGTAGCGCTGGGTTTCGTGGTCACCGCCGTCGCACTCTCCCTGCTAACCGTTCACCGCCTGCTGTGATCTCTCGCACGGCGGCTGAACCGACGCTGCCGCCCGCCCGCCGTGTCGCCCGCTACCTGCCCGTGCTGCTGCTGCTGGTCGTGGCGGTCGCCGCGGGTCTCCGCTACTTCGGCGCCTTGGGAGCCCGGCCCGGAAAAGCCGTTGTGTTGGCTCCAATCGCGGGGCGAGAGCCTGAGGCCGCCCGGTTTACGGAGGTACTCGCAGGCGCGCTGGCTGAAGCGACGACGGGCCGAGAACCTCTGGCGGTGCGGCGGCTCACAGCCCCAATCACGGAGGAACAAGGCAGTACCAGCGCGCGTTCCTCCGGCGCTCGGCTGGGTGCGGTATTGATCGTGTGGGGATATCTGAAGTCAACAGGCCCCGATCTTGCATTGATGTTGGTCATGGAGAACATGGGACCGTTGAGGTCCACCCTGCTCTATCCCTTTGGGGACTACGCGGTCCAGGGAGCACTCGCGGAGCCCAGCCGGTTCGTACTTCGCCGGCGGGCCGACGTTGAAGACGAAGCGCCCCAGCTGCTCATGCGAGCGGCCCTACGCTACCGCGAGGGGAGTGACGTGGAGGCGGACCGTTTGTTCACCAACCTGCTTGAACGGGATCAGTCCGAGGGCCGCGCGGCGTTGCTGCTGAGCCGTGGGAACATCGCCGTACTCACCGCCATGCCTCATGCTGCCTTGAAGAGTTATGCCGAGGTCCTGCAGGCCGGTTCGCTGGGCGCCGAGGCCCATAACGACCGTGGCCTCGCCTATGCCATGTTGAACAATCAGCCGATGGCTCTTGCAGAGTACACGGCGGCCCTCAGCCTCGATCCTGCGGAAGAGGCGCCCTATGTGAACCGCGGCATCAGCTACACATTCATCGGGGAGTATCGGCGCGCGATTCGCGACTACGACCGCGTACTGGAGGTCAATCCTCGCGCTGTCAGGGCCTTTGTGGCTCGGGGCGTGAGTTGGGCGGCCCTGGGCGAACACAAGCGTGCCCTGCAGGATTTTTCCCGCGCGATCACGATCGAACCGAGCGCCGCCGCGCATCTCGATCATGGACTGAGTCGCGCCGCGCTCGGCGAGCACCGTCAGGCCGTCGAAGACTTCTCACGCGCGCTGGAGATGCGGCCGGCGGACCCGCGGACTCTGGTGAGCCGTGGCCGAAGCCGCTCCTACCTTAAAGATCAGGTGGGGGCAATTGCCGACTACACGGCCGCTCTGGAAGTGGATCCCAAGATGCCGGTGGCGTACTATGAGCGCGGGATCGCGCGCACGATTCTGGGCCAGCACCAGCAGGCAATTGACGATTTCTCCGCGGCGATCAGCATCAATCCTCGATACGGTGACGCGTACAAGGGACGTGGGGTCAGCCAGATGCTCCGCCGAGAATATCCGCCGGCGCTCGACGATTTTGGCAAGGCTATTGAGATCGATCCCCGCGATGCTGAGGCGTATTTCCAGCGCGGGATCACGCACCGGCTCCGTGGCGAGCCGCGCAAAGCCGTTCCCGATATGGAAAAAGTGCTGGAAGTGAGCGGGGATCCCGCGTTGCGCAAACAGGCCGAGGAGCAACTCCGCCAGATCCGCGCGGAGCCTTGACGGGTCGTCACCACCGCGGCAATCTCTCGACGGATCACTGAAGTATCACCTGAAGTATCGTTGAACATAGGCAGCACTGACGTTGCCGTTAGCGGAGGCCAAATGTTTGCATATGCTTACGTGCCCATTCTCACCGGATCAAGTGCATATGCCATAGCGGAAGCCTTGGGTTGGAAGCATGGTCTGGATGAAAAACCACGCCGGGCCAAGCTCTTCTATGCGATGATTATTGTGTCGACGCTGATCGGAATGCTACTAAACTTTGTCGGCATCAATGTTTGCGGCAGCAATCGCGCTCCTTCTAACATGGGCAAAAAGGTGATCCAGACGTCTGGCCCGCTGATGAGAACTGTAGCCCAGCGAATTCATGTCGGCGGCCGCGGCGGCGAACCTCGTCTTCCCGGTGGTGGTGATGGCTTCTAGCGGCGGCTCGGCGTTTGTAGCTCACGAGGTTCCCCTGGCAATCCGGCGCAACACCTGGCTGCTGTTCGCCGCGCAGGCTATGCTGTCTACCGGCCTCTCGATGGCCGCGCAGTTGGGCAGCCTCATCATCTACTCGCTGACACAGTCCAAGAGCCTGGCCGGCCTTCCAACCGCGCTGTACTACGTCTCGCTCGCGGCCGTCGCCTATCCGGCGGGCCGGTTCATGGATCGCCGCGGCAGGCGGCCGGGCCTGACGCTTGGGTATCTCCTCGCGGGTGTCGGCGCGGCCGTGACCGCCGTAGGCGTGACCGCCCACGATTCTGCCGCGTATCTCGGCGGCGTGATCCTCTTCAGCCTGGGCGCGGGCGCCGGCATGCTGGCCCGCGCGGCGGCGGCCGACATGTATCCGGTCGAGCGCCGCGCCGGGGCCGTCGGGCTGGTTGTGGCGGGTGGTCTGATCGGAGGGATCGCTGGCCCCGGCTTGGTGGCCCTCGGGGCCCAGGTGGCGAAGGCAACCGGCGCTGAGCCGCTCGCGGTCCCTTATACCTTCCTCATCGGGGCGTTCGCGATCGCGGCGTTCGCGGTCTCACGGCTGCGACCCGACCCGCGCGAGATCGGCCGGCGCCTGTCCGAATTCTTCCCCGAGGCCGCGTCCAATCGAGGGGGCGAGCTGCCGGGCCGGGACGCCTCAGTCGCCGAGATCGTGTCGTCGCGTCCCGCCCAGGCGGCCATGATCGCCCTGGCGTGCGCGCAGGCGACCATGGCCATGCTCATGGCGACCTCGTCGCTGATGATGCACCTGCATGGCCATTCGATCAACGCGATCTCGCTGGCCCTGATGGCGCACGTCCTCGGGATGTTCGGGCTCTCGGCCCCAGTCGGCCGGCTGGCCGACCGCGTGGGACGCCGGCCCGTCTTGATCGGCGGGGCGTTGCTGAGCGCATCGAGCGGCCTGATCTTCACACTCGGCGTGGATTCGACGCTTATCGCGTCGATGGCGTTCTTCCTGGTAGGGTTGGGGTGGTGCCTGGCATTCGTGTCGGGCGCGGCGCTGCTGGGCGATCTCTCCGGCCCGTCCACCCGCGCGCGGGTGATGGGTGTGAACGACCTGCTCACGAACCTGTCGGCCATGATCGCCGCCCTGCTGGGTGGTGTGCTGCTGGCGCGCGGCGGGGAGATTACCGTCGGGATCCTCGCCGCGACCCTCGGGTCGGTGCCGCTGCTGGCGATCCTTCGCGCGGGACGGACGCTGGCACCGGTCGCCGCGCCGGCGACAGCGGTATCCGAGGGGGGCGAATAGGAGCCGCCTTTTGCCCTGACGTCGATACGGTATACTAAGCGGCGAAGCGGACGTTTGGGCCCGTAGCTCAGTGGATAGAGCCGCCGGCTTCTAACCGGCTGGTCGGGGGTTCGACTCCCTCCGGGCCCGCCAAGTTCCCACCCCGAATCACAAATCATGGTATCATTGGATGGTGATACGATAACACCTGTGCATCATGCGAGGTGACACCCATGATCGTGACGGCGAATCCCCAGGCCGTGGCCCTAAAGGCCAAACTGTTCCGAGGGTTTTCCGATCCATCACGCCTGAACATTCTTGAAGCTTTGCGGTCCGGCCCGATGACCGTCACGCAGGTTGTCGAGGTGACTGGTCTCAGCCAGTCTAACGTGTCAAATCACCTGGCCTGTTTGCGTGACTGCGGTCTGGTGCTGTGGGAACAGGACGGACGGTACGTGCGGTACTGCCTGAGCGACAAGCGTGTGGGCACCCTGCTGCGGCTGGCGGACGATCTGTTAGCGGATGTCGCCAAGGGTGTCTACGAATGCACCCGCTACCACCGCCACGAAGGCTGAGTACATGGCCGCACCCCGTACACTTGAAGTCCGTGTCCACGGCATGGATTGCGCCGACTGCGCGGCCAAGGTCCGGAGCGCCATCGCCGCGTTGCCCGGGGTCCAGTCCGTGGACGTCTTGCTCGGCGCCGAGAAGGCCGTCGTGGCGCTCGATCCGGCACGGGTCGATCTCGCAGCCATCCGCGTGGCCGTGAACGGCGTCGGGTACACCGTACCGGCGGCCAGCGGAATCGACCGGCCGGCCACCCCTGCGTTGGCGGACGTCAGCCGGCCGCTCCTGGTCCTGTTCGGCGTGGTCTTCGGGGTCGTGCTCTTCGTGATTGTCGCCGGCCAGTGGCTCGGGCTCTTCGAGATCCTGACCGCGCGCGTGCCCTGGCCGATCTGGCTCGCCGTGCTCGTCGCCGGGGGCTATCCCATCTTTCGCAACGTCGCCCGCGCCGCCGTGCGCGGCCGGGTAATCGCGCACACGCTGATGACCGTCGGGGCCCTGGCCGCCGTGGTGGTCGGGCAATGGGCCACTGCGGCGGTCGTCGTGCTCTTCATGCGAGTGGGAGACCGTACCGAGCGCTTTACGG
>JBGPNN010000038.1:0-18668 GCA_041487495.1 bacterium | reverse complement strand
TGCCGTATTCAGCAACGCGGCGCTGCATTGGATGAGGCGGGCCGATGACGTCATCGATGGGGTGTGGCGGGCCCTCGTGCCGGGCGGTCGGTTCGTCGCCGAGTGCGGCGGCAAGGGGAACATCGCCAAGATCGAGGCGGCGCTGCTGGCGGCGCTCACACGCCGTGGGCTCGACGGTATGCGTGTCTATCCCTGGTATTATCCCAGCGCTGACGAATACCGCGGCCGGTTGACGGCCAGGGGCTTTGCCGTCAGATCGATCAATCTCGTGCCGCGTCCGACTGGACTACCCGGCGAGATGACCGGGTGGATGGAGACGTTTGCGGGCAGCTTCCTGGCGCTGCTCCCCGTGCCGGAGCGGGCGGGCTTCGTCGCCGAGGTCCAGGAGATGCTGCGCCCGATGCTCTGCGACGCGGACGGCCGGTGGACCGCCGACTACGTGCGCCTCCGCTTCGCGGCCATCAAGCCGCTTGATCTGGAGATCAGACGCCCAGGGTGACTCGCGCCCGGCGGAGCTTCGCAGCGTCCAGAGACCCGGCCGCGGCGGTCTTGAGCGTGACCTCGTACAGCGACGGTCCTTCGACCCGAAGCCAATCGCTCAGAGGGCTCGCCGGTCCTCGAGGGGCCACATAATCGAGCACGTGTGAGCCAACCGCAACACGCACGCCAACGGCGTCGAGGTCCTTCCGCACGATCTCGTGTCCCGCCTGTGGCAGAACCCCGGCCAGCAACCGCGAGACCGCCGCGACATCGTGCGTGGCGATCGTGAGCGACCCAACCCCGGTGACCGAGTTCCGGTGCACCCGCTCCTTCGGGGCTCTTTCCTCTCGCGGTGTTTCATCCTGAATGAGGAACGGCATGAGCCTCGCGTGCGGGCCCTGCGGGACCGAAGACACCCAGCGAACCTGGTAGCCGTCGGGGCGCGCCCGGGCCCCCGGCCGTGGATCGCTCATGTCTGCGCCCGCGCGCCGGAGCGCGATCGCGTCTGCATGAAGAGCATCCGTCATCACACAAAAGTCGACCAGGCCGCCCCCACGCTGCATGGTTGGCCACCAGCGGTGCTCCGGCATGGGCTCGTAAAATGCCAGGATCTCGAGGTACGCCCCGTCAGCGAATCCAATCAACGCGTTGTGCGTGCCGCGGGGGTGTCTCCCGCCCGGGACCACCGTGAACCCCAGATCACCGTAGTTCTTGATTGCGGCGTCGAGATCCGCAACCAGGACTACGATGTGATCGACGCCTGTGACCATGCAAATGCCGACGTCGCCGTCCCCGCGATGTGCCGGCCGATGGCCAGCGACGCCGTGGCCGCGGGGGATGGCGCGTTCAGCACGTGGATCGCATCAGGTGTCTCAATGATGCGGAAGTCATCGACGAGGAGACCGTCGCGGGTGACCGCCTGCGCGCGGACGCCCGACCCGTGGTGTGTGACATCGTCCCGACGCAGCTCCGGTACCAGCCGCTGCAGGGCCTGCACGAATGCCCCGGCGCTGAGTGACCGCCTCATTTCGGCGAGACCGGTCCGCCAGTAGCGGCGCGCCATTCGCCAGAACCCGATGTACGACACCGTGTCGGCCAATTCCGGCAGCCGCACGCGGCCCATGGTGTAGCCTTCGCGGGCAAATGCCAACACTGCATTGGGCCCGGCTTCGACCTGGCCGCGCACCGTCCGGGTGAAGTGGACGCCGAGAAAAGGAAATTCGGGATCGGGAACAGGATAGATCATGCCCCGCACCAGATCTCCGCGCTCGGGTCGGATCATGTAGTAGTCGCCCCGAAAGGGGATGAGACGGACATCAGGGGTCGCTCCGGCCATGCGCGCGATCGTGTCGGCGTACAGACCGGCGCAATTGACCAGGAACTTGGTGTGGAACTCACCGCGGGCGGTGCTCAGACGGAGCCCGTCACCGGCCCGCACGAGGCCGGTCACCCGCGCCCCCGTGATAATCTCTGCGCCGCGGCGGCCGATCTCGCGCGCCATCGCCAGTGCCACCTCGCGGAAATCCACGCTGGCGGTGATCGGTGAATAGATGCCGCGCAATCCGGCGGCGCGTGGTTCGATCTCTCGGAGCCGTTCCGGTCCGATCTTCTCCAGGCCCGGGACGCCGTTGGCCACGCCGCGCTCGAACACGGCATCGAGCCGAGGCAGCTCGCGTTCGTCCGTCGCGACGATCACCTTGCCGCACCGCGCGACGGGTATGCCATGTTGGTCGCAGAACTCGCGCATCAGCTGAGCGCCCTCGACGCACAGGCGCGCCTTGTACGAGCCGGGCCGGTAATAGATGCCGGAGTGGATGACACCGCTGTTGTGCCCCGTCTGGTGCGTGGCGGGTTCGCCTTCCTTTTCAAGCACCAGCAGGCGAAGACCGGGTCGATGGTCCGTGAGCGCCAGTGCCGTCGCCAGGCCGACGATCCCGGCGCCGACGATCGTGACATCGTAGGGCCTCATTTGGCTCCGGGCGCCGTCGCCGCACCCGCGAGCTCGTCGCGCTCTCTCCACCGGCTCAGCATGACCGAGCCCCCCGGCGACAGACCCGCGAAAACCAGCGCAAGCACCGCGGCGACCAAAGCGACGACAAAGACGCTCTGGATGGCGCCGGCCAGGGCGATCTTCAGCGTGTCCTGCAGGGCCTCGCTCGTGCCCGCGCGCGCCAGCGGATCGACTAAACGGTTCACCGACACGGACGTGGGATCGACTCCGGCCGCCGCGAGGCCGGAGGCCAGCCGAGTGCTGAACACCACGCCCATCACGCTGACGCCGAGCGCCCCGCCGATGCTGCGGCTGAACTGCAGGGTCGCCGTCGCGGCACCGAGGGAGCGGCGCTCTACGGTGGATTGCACGGCGATCATGAAGGATGGGACGGACAGCCCCATACCGATCCCCATAAGAAATACGCTGATCATTGCATGGATCTGGCCGGAGTCGACACTGATTCGCGACATGAGTAACGTGCCCAGGGTCAGCGAGCACATCCCGGTGACCGCCAGGACGCGGTGGCCGATCCGCAGGATGAGCCGGCCGCCAGTCACGCTAGCCGTCACCCAGCCGATCATCAGCGGCGCCAGCGTGGCCCCCGCCCTCGTCGCGCTCGTACCGAGCACGGTCTGCACGAACAACGGCACGAAGGCGATACTCCCGAAGGCCGCCCATCCGGCCCACAAGCCTTGACCGCACGCGGCCGCGAAGAGCCGGTCGCGGAACAGCGGCACTGGCAGCACGGGATCGACCGCGCGTCGTTCGATCCAGGCGAGCGCCGCGAACAGCGCGATCGCGACCGCCAGCAGCATCCGCCCCACCCCGGTCTGCAGTTCAAACAACCCCATCAAGAGGGCAACGACGGCCGCGGAGAGCACCGCCGCGCCGGCATAGTCGATGGGCGGTGGCGCCTCCCCGGCGTGCCGGGGATCATCTTCAAGGAAAACCCAGATCAGCGCCAACGCCATGAGCCCGGGAACGACATTGATGTAGAACACCCACGGCCAGGAGACGCGGTCGACCAGGAACCCACCCATCAATGGGCCGACGATCGACGAGACGCCCCAGATGCTGGCGAACACCCCCTGCATCTTCGCGCGGCGCTCGATCGTGAAGAGCGTGCCGATGATGATGAATGCGAGCGGCAGCACGCCGCCGGCACCCAGGCCCTGGACGGCGCGAAAGACGATGAGCTGTGGCATGGTCTTCGCCATCCCACAGAGGAGCGACGCGATCAGGAAAACGATCATGGCGATCGCGAACAGACGACGGCGCCCGTAGATATCTGACAGCTTACCGTAGATGGGTACGGTGGTCGTCGACGCCAGCATGTACGCGGAGAAGACCCATGAGTACGTGCTCAGGCCGCCGATCTTGCTGACGATCGTCGGCATGGCCGTCGCGACCACGGTCGCCTCCATGGAGGCCATGAAGATGCCGAGCAAGATGCCCAGGGTGACGAGGCGTTGGGATCGGGTCACGTGTGGAATTTCGCGCGAGACAGCGACCAAACCTCCGGGGATATATCGTCGAAGGGACGAAGTACACGGCAGGAGGTGGATCCACCATGCCCACAGACAACGTTGCGCAGGCCACGCGCTATCCGCTGCTTGATGCGCTCATTGGACGCCGCTCGCGGCGATTCGGCCGCGGGTTCCACTTGGACGGCGGCCCGCTTGCCTACCAGAGTCAGGAGCGCCCGCACCCGCTCACCCTGGACGAAGAGGCCGCCCTCGCCTTCGCCGCCTGCGGCATCAGCGGCTACACCCTGGCCGAACTGCCCTTTGAAAGTGGCCCGCGACCGGAATCTGGAGGCGGCAACATCCTCGTGCAGTTCGCCGGCCGGACGGTCGCCAGCGCGGACGCGATCCACACCGTGATCCTCTTCGTCATCAACAATGACGGTGTATGGATGATCAAACGCCCGCAGGATCTCCCCCAAGCTGAACTCGGCGGCTTGATCCAGGCCGCCCGGGAGCGCCGGCTCGTCGACGCGTACGAGCGCAGCCGCGTGCGCATCGCGGATCGGCGGGTGGACGTCCCGCGTGAGATCCCCTTTGTGCCGGCCTTTAACAAGTGGTCGGCGAACCTGCCTGGGACGACGTATTTCGTGCCGGTCAACGAACTGACCGCCGTCTACATCAACGTGCTGCTGTCGGCGCTGAACGAAGAGTTCGCCTACTTCATCGTGGACGAGCGCAACAACTTCCAACCCGCGGGTCTGGCGAAGTTCGGAAAGTCCAAAGGTGGCCATCTCCACGACGACCCGGCCTCGGGCCGGGCGGGCCCGATCGGTGGCATCGAGACCTGGATGTACGAATTCGCCGCGCTCGAACAGGGCGGCGTGCTGCAGAACCTGGGTCTGATGACGCAGGCGCTGGGCCTCGGCGGCTTCCCGCATTTCGCGGCGCACCCGTTCGCCTGGTGCCAGGCGCTCGGCTTCCGCATGGAGCGTCCACCGTTCTCACGTGTTTTTGGCGTCGGGCCCGTGGTCCGGACGCTGCTCCGGATCTTGAAGAAAGACGTGCCGGTGCCCACGGCTGTGGGTCTCGAGCGGGGCAGCGACGTGCTCATCAAACCCTTCTGCCCCCCTTACTACCGGAACATGGAAGAGGCCGTCCTGGCCTTCGTCAACTTCAAGTACGCGGAAGGGACGGGGACGCTGCGCGACGGTGGCGCAGCCTCGGGATGGCGCGACGGCTCAACCGTGCAGCGCGGGATCCCGAAGTACTCCGATCGCAACATCGCCGCGGTGATCGCCTACTGCGATTACGTGTACGGACGGTACGGCCGCTTCCCGACCGGCAGCGGGCCATTTCGCACGATCTTGGCGTATCAGGCCCACAACCTGGACGTCACATTCTACGAGCGCTTCTACAAACCCGAGGCGCTGACCGAGACCCAGCGGGATCACCCGCACCGCGGGGACGGCGGCTAGGGCGCTTTCGTCTCCGACATCATCGACGCGGAGTAGGACGCATGGGAGAGCAGGGCTTCCATTGGGACCGTCTCCCACGCCAGGAACAGATTGTTCAGCGCCTCGGCCAGCGTGGGATGGGCGAAGATGTCGTCCTGAATGGTCGTAAACGGCACCCGGCTCATCATCGCGACCTGCAGGATGCTCATGACCTCGCCGCCCTCGATGCCCAGGACGGCGCACCCGAGAATCTGGTCGGTGCTGGCGTCCACGACGGCCTTCATGAGGCCTCGCGTCTCGTCCATCTCGATCGCGCGTGCCACGTGGCTCATGGGCATCTTGGCCACACGGACGTTGTACCCTCTGGCACGGGCCTCGCGCTCGGTCAACCCGACGCGGCCCAGTTGCGGGTCGATGAAGACGACGTACGGCAGAGAGCGGCCGGTCGTCTTCGTGTGCCCGCCCTGGCCGCCGCGCACCAGATTCGTGCGAATGATGCGGAAGTCATCATACGAGATGTGTGTGAAGGCCGGGCCGCCCTTGACGTCACCCAACGCGTAGATCCCCGGCACGTTGGTCTCGAGGCGCTCGTTGACGACGATGTAGCCGCGGCTGTCGGTCTTGATACCGGCCGCGGCAAGATTGAGCTGGTCGGTATTGGGGCTTCGCCCCGCCGCGACCAAGAGATGGGAACCGACCACGGTGCGGTCTCCGGACGGCGTGCGCACCGTGAGGTGCACGCGACCGGCGTCGTCCTTCGCGACGTGCGCGGCCTCAGTATCCAATAATATCTCGATGCCGTCTTCCCGAAAGATCTTGGCGATCTCCGCGGCCACATCGGCATCTTCCTGCGGCAGCAGTTGCGCCCCCCGCTGGACGATCGTCACTTCGCTGCCGAACCGCCGGAACATCTGGCCGAACTCCAGGCCGATGTAACCGCCACCCAGGACAAGCAGGTGTCCCGGGACGATATCGACTTCCATGATCGAGGTGGAGTCCAACACCGGCACGTCACCGATCCCGGGGACCGGGGGCGCGACCGGCCGGCAGCCCGTGTTGAGGAAGATCTTCTCCGCGGTTAGCCGGCGTGTGCCGCCGCCCGTCAGGCTCACCTCAATCGTCCGGGGATCGACAAAGCGACCCTCCCCGGCGATCAGATCGAGGTTCGGCGTCCGGCTAATCCGGCGCTCGCTGCCTCCGCGGAAGGACGCGACGATCGCACGCTTCCGCTGCCGTACACGCGCCATGTCGACGCTGACCGGCCCGGTGCGGACCCCATAGTCGGCCGCCCGTCGGGCCAGATGGGCCACCCGGGCGCTGGCGACCATCGTCTTGGTAGGCGTGCAGCCTTCGTTCACACAGGTTCCCCCGACGTGCTCGCGCTCGACGAGGGCCGTCTTCAGCCCCATTTCGACAGCCAGGCAGACAGCCAACGGTCCCCCGGCCTGACCGGATCCGATCACGATCGCGTCGTAGTGTTCTGCAGGCATGGTGTCCGGCCCGTGTTAGTGGACGCGCTTGGCGAACCCGACCCAGTGCTTCTCGCGCAGCTCGCCTTTGAGGATCTTGCCGGTCCCGCCTTTGGGCAGGGCCTCGAGGAATTCGACCGACTTTGGGACTTTGAAGTGCGCCAGGCGCTCGCGGCAGAATTCGATCAGCTCCGGCTCGGTGGTCTGCATCCCGGGCTTGACCACGACCACCGCTCTGGGCACTTCGCCCCACTGGTCGTCGGGCACCGCGATTACCGCAACCTCGAAGACCGCGGGATGCGCGTAGAGCGTGTTCTCGACCTCGACGGACGAGATGTTCTCGCCGCCGCTGATGATGATGTCTTTGATGCGGTCGACGATGAGAAGATACCCCTCGTCGTCCACGACGGCCATGTCGCCCGTGTGGAACCATCCATCGCGGACGGCCGCGGCGGTCGCCTGCGGGTCCTTGTAGTAGCCGTCCATCACAACGTTGCTGCGGGCGACGATCTCCCCCACGGTCTGCCCATTCGCCGGGACATCACGTCCCTGCTCATCCATCACCCGGACGTCGACGCCCAGGATCGCGTACCCGGTCTTGGATCGCCGCTCGCGCTGCTTCTCGGGGGAGTCACTTGAGAGGTGGGCCTTGGGACGCGCCACCGTCAGCACAGGCGAGGTCTCGGTCAAACCGTAGCCGACCCGCGCCTGACAGCCCAGCTTCTCGTCCATCGCTTTGATCAGGGCCGGCGACGCCGGCGCGCCGCCGGTGAGCGCGAGTCGCAAACTGCTCAGATCGTACTTGCCGAGTTCCGGATGATTGACCAGGGCGTTGTAAATCGTCGGCACGCCGAGCAGGATGGTCACGCGCTCCTGCTGGACCAGGCGGAAGATCTCCAGGGGATCGATCTTGCGCAGCATGACGTGTGTGCCACCGGTGCCCGTGACCGTGTGCGGCGACCCCCACCCATTCACGTGGAACATTGGGACGACGTGCAAGAGCACGGTTTCGTCGCTCGTGTTCAGCGAGATGATCGCGTACAGGGCGTGCAGGTACAGGGACCGGTGCGTCAGGACGACCCCCTTGGGCTTGCCGGTCGTACCGCTCGTATAGAAGAGCTCGGCGGGCTTGTTCTCGTCGATCTGGGGGTCGTGCGCCTGCGGCGGCGACTCCCGCAGGAGCGCTTCGTAGTCTCGCGCCGCGAACGGCAGGCTGCCGTCAGGCTCCAGGGCCACGAAGTGCCGGACGGACTTCAGTTCGGTGCGCATCGCGTCGATCATTGGCGCGAAGTCCTTGTGAAAGAAGATCACCTGGCATTCGGCGTGGTCGAGGATGTAGGCGATCTCCTTGGGATTCAGCCGGATGTTGATGGGGTTCAGGATGGCCTCGGCCTGCAGCACGCCATAGTACGCTTCCAGCAGATGGTGGGTGTTATACGTGATGAAGGAGACAACCTGGCCGGGCCGGACGCCGAGCGATTTGATGGCGGTCGCCAGTCGACGCGACCGCTCGCCGAACTCCGCGTAGGTGAATCGCTTCTGCCCGTCGATCACGCCGACCTTGCGGCCGTAGACACGCTCGGCGTGAGAACGAAACTCCAGCGGGGTCACCGGGACAAACATCGCGGCTCGCCTCCTTCAGAATCTCAACACAGGCATGGGGTCTCGGGTCAAGTTTGTCGCGGCCCCGCGCCGATCCTGCCACCGGTCGTCTGCCGCAGCGCGTGCCTGTAGAGCCAGAAGGCGGGCGACACGATGGCGCCCGCGATTGCGATGGCCGTCCGGATCGACCAGGCGTTGGCCGCCAGACCCAGCATCGGGCCGCCGGCGATCTGCCCGCACGCGTCCGCGAGGCCACCCATCGACAGCACGGTGGCCCGCACGCTCGGATCGAGGCCCCGGTTGAGCCACGCATCGTGAAGCGGGCGGCGCACTCTGCGGGCCACATTCGCGATCCAATATGCGCCCACGGCCAGGCCAAACGCGGGGGCCAGCGCGAAGGCCAGCATGCCGGCGATCAGCAGCACATTGCACACCAACAGCGCCCGGCCCACGACCACGGGCTGGGTCACATCGACCTTCCGGTGCACGAGCTCTCCCGCGACCACGCTCAGCAAGAGCACCCCGGCGCTGATGCCCCCAATCCAGACGACCGGTTGTAGGTGGCCGATGGGCGGGAAAATCAGGTCCTTCAGGAAATGGGCCTCCCAGAGCCGATCGAAGGCCTCGCTGGCCATCCCGTACAGCGCGCCGATTCCCAGGAGCGCGATGAGCACGGGTCGCCCTCGCACGACGCGCAACCCGGCCCCCAATGTGTGGCCGAACGTCGGCCGTGCGGTCGGGTGCTGGTGGCGTCGTGGGACAAACCCGTGCTCGGGCATCCTCCGGATCAAGAAGGTGCCGAACAGGATGTAGAGCACCCCGCCCAGCAGGATTGGAAGGTGCAGCCGCAGGCTGCCCAGCGCGGCGCCCAACACGATCCCCATCAGCCCCCCGGCCTGTTCCGCCTGCAGGCCACGGACGAAGAGCCTGTTGACGTGCGCCTCTCCCACTTCGTCGGAGATCCAGGCGGCCTCGGCGCCGCTCGTAAACGTGTTGCCCAGACCCCACAGGGCCTGCCCCAGCAGCGCCGCTGCGAACGCCGGGAACGTTCCCCACACGATGAACCCGGCGCCCATCAGAAACATCCCGAGAATAATGGCGAAACGCCGGCTGTACATATCGGCGACGACGCCGGTGGGCACCTCAAAGAGGAACACGGTCACTTCGAGGGCTGTGCCGACCAGCACCAACTGCAGCGGGTTGAGACCAATCACGGTCACGAAATACACGCCCATGGCGACTTCGGCGAGATAGAAGGCAAACGCCGCGGCGGCCCTGATGATCAAGTAGATCCTGGCGGCCGGCGTATTCATCGGGCCATGGACGCGACGCCGGTCTCGTGCGCGAGCCGTCTGAGCAGTGAGGCGCGCGGCGCCGCGACCCGGAGGTTCCCGCCCGGGCGTTTGAGACGCACGGGTTCGAGCAGCGGCACGAGCATATGCACGCGGTCGGAGACAAGCTGATAGAAGTCACGATCGTTGCTGATGATCCGCGCGGGCAGGCGGTGGTGGCGGTGCAGCAGCGTAGCGATGATATCATCAGCCTCGTACCCGGTCTCGCGAAACGGGTGCAGGCCGAGCGCGGCGACCAGACGCATCGCGTACGGAAGTTGGACTTTGATCTCTTCTGGGTGTTCGTAGTGATTGATCTTGTAACGGGGATCGAGCGCGTGCCTCCGCAGCGGCGGGTCGGCGGTGAAAGCCACGGCCGCGTGCGTCGGCGCGTGCGTACGCAGCAGGAGACGCAGCATCGCGTTGAGCCCGTGGAGGGCATTCGTCGGCATGCCCGCGTCGTTGGTAAAGTGGGGGACGGCGAAGGCGGCCCGGTACAGGAGCCCGTCGCCGTCGATCACGTACAGCATAGGAGGACCGGATCATGAGCACGCTGACTGCGATGAAGTGCACCGCCTGCCGGGTCGGCGAACCCACGGTGACCGACGCTGAGATCGCCCAGTATCACCCGCTCGTCTCCGAGTGGCAGATCGTGGAACGCGACAGCGTCAGACGGCTGCGGCGGGTCTTCAAAGTCAAAGATTTCGTCGCGGCCCTGGCGCTCACGAATGCGATTGGCGAGGTCGCCGAAGCCGAAGGGCATCACCCGGCCATTCTAACCGAGTGGGGTCGGGTGACGGTCGAGTGGTGGACACACAAGATCAAGGGCCTACACCGCAACGACTTCATCATGGCCGCGAAGACGGATGCGCTAGTGCGGGCGGGTGAGTGAAGGAAGGCGCCGGGAAAGTATCTCGTGCGCCTCGCGCACCATGTCGGCCACGACCTGCGCGGCCGGCTTGATGGCATCGATCAGACCGGCATCCTGACCAAAGAAGAGGATCGCCTGGTCCGCGTCGCCTGCCTGGCGCGCGGCCAGCGTTTCGGCGGCGAGAGCCGGCTGGCGGAGGCGAACCTCCCACTCGCGCCCAGACCACTGCCGGATCAGGGCATTTCTCCAAACTCGCGAGAATGCGCCGGGCCAGACACGGCCGCTGATCAGATCGGGGATCTCGGTCGCGTCGGTATCGTGGCCGTCGCTGTGAACAATCGCCTGTTTGAAATTCGGATGGATCGGCGCCTCGGGCGTGGCCAGAAACCGCGTCCCGACCAACACGCCGTCGGCTCCCAGCGCCAGCGCCGCGGCGAGCCCTCGCCCATCGGCGATACCGCCGGCCGCCAAAACCGGTTTGGGTCGCACGGCGGACACGACCTGCGGGATCAGCGCCATCGCGCCCATGACGCCGATGTGCCCCCCACCCTCCATGCCCTGCGCGACGATGACGTCCGCGCCGGCGCCGGCCGCGCGGACCGCTTCGTGGACGCTGGAGACCATGTGCATGACCTTTGAACCGGCGGCGTGCGCGCGGGCAAAGATTGTCTCGAGGGGCTGATCGATCCTCGGCCACGCAAACGACATCACCGCCGGCCGCTCGGCGAGCATCGCGTCGAGCAGCGCGTCTTCCCTCCCGAAGAGCAGGAGGTTGAGCCCAAACGGCGCCGTGGTGAGCTCGCGGATGCGAGCCACGGTTCGGCGGAGCTCGTCGGGTGTCTGCCGGCTCCCCCCATGAATACCGAGCCCGCCGGCATTCGAGACCGCGGCGACGAGTTCGGCCGCACTGTGGCCCGCCATCCCGCCGAGGACCACGGGATACCGGATCCCGAGCACGTCGCAGACAGGCGTGTGCAGATGTGGCGTATCCGTCACAGCATCACCGTCCGGTTTCGACGAATCCATCGGCCCCGCCCACGTGGAGCGGTGACCTGTCCGTTCTCCAAGACCACCTCGCCCCGGCTGATCGTGTAGGCGGGGCGGCCACGCACCTCGCGGCCGTCATAAACCGAATACCCGGCTTTCGAATACATGGCAGCGCCGTCGATCGTTCGTCGGGCCTCGGCGTCCCAGACGACCAGGTCGGCGTCAGACCCGACGGCGATCGTCCCCTTCTGCGGATACATCCCAAACAGCTTGGCGGTGTTCGTCGAGGTCAGTTCGACGAAGCGGCTCAGCGAGACGCGGCCGCCCCGGACGCCCTCCGAATACAACATCGGCATCAGGGTTTCGAGATCGGCGACGCCGGGTCTGAACGAGCCAACGTCGAGCGCGGGGTCCAGTTTCTGCCTCAGGCTCCACGGCGCGTGGTCACTGCACAGACACTGAATGTCCCCGCTCCATAACCCGTTCCAAATCGCCTCCAAATCGGTGGTCGTTCGAACCGGCGGGTTGCCGACATATTTCGCACCGTCTGCTTGCTCGAAGATCTCACGTGTAAGATACAGATACAACGGTCGGGTCTCGACGTAGACCCGGACGCCGTCGGCCCGCGCCCTCCGGCACGCCGCCAGCGCCACGGCGGACGAGAGGTGTACAACATAGATCGGCGACCCGGTCGCGCGTGCGAAGGCAATGGCGCGTTCGACCGCCGCCGATTCGGTGTAGTCTGGGCGGCTGTCGGGATAGTGTCGGGCGCCGCCCAGGTTCTGCGCGACCAGTTCGCGGCAGATGCAGCGGATCATCGGGCCGTCCTCACAGTGCACCATCGACAGCGTGCCGCTACTCCCGGCGACGCGAATCGCGTCGATGTACGCCATGACGTGGCGGTCGAAGTGATCCATCACCATGAAGATCTTCAGGCTCGTGTGCCCGTCGGCGGCCAGACCCGGGATCTCGCTGAGCGCGGCCTCGGTCGGGTGCATCAGCACCGGGTGCAGGATGTAGTCAGCGGCGGCGTCGCGCCGGGCGGCGGCCAGGTCGCGGGTCAGGGCGTCGCGCAGCGTCTCCCCTTCGCGTTGAAAGGTCATGTTGCCAAACGTGGTGATGCCGCCGGCGATCGCGGCCTGCGAGCCGCTGTAGAAATCATCGACCCAGACCTCACGCCCGGATGCTGGATCGACAGGCGAAGAGAGATGCACGTGCACGTCGACGCCGCCGGGAAAGACGTAGCGGCCCTCCGCATCGATCTCTCGCCGGCCGCGCAGATCCGTGCCGATTTGGGCGATCTTCTCGCCCTCGACGCCGACATCGCAGCGGCCCATGCTGCCCGACGTGACGACGGTCCCGCCTTTGATTACAAGGTCAAGCATCGCCCCCACCCAACTAGGATTTCTCCTCGCCGCCCTCGCGGGCGAGATACTGCTCCACCAGTAAGAGGTTGCCCTCGCCGGCCCGCCGCACCACGCTCAGCAGCTGGCTCATGCTGGAGACTTCCTCAAGTTGCTCGTCGACGAACCACTGCAGGGCGCTCCGGGTCGTGTGGTCGTTCTCCTTAGTTGCCAGGTCCACCAGCGCGTGGATCTGCCGGGTGACCTCCTCTTCCCAGTCAAGCGACAATTTGACGGCCTGTTCGGCCGTGGCGAAATCACTCTTGGGCGCGGCGACTGCGGGGATCGTCACGTGCCCACCGGCGTCACCCACGTACCGCACGAACCGCATGGCATGATCGCGCTCTTCCTCGGCCTGCCGGTAAAAGTGCCCGCCCAGACCGGGCAGACCCTGGGTACCAAAGTGGGAAGCGATTGCCACGTACTGCAGCGACGCGGCAAACTCGCGCCCGATCTGCTCGTTGATGGCGGCGTTCATCTTTTGACTGATAAGCATAGGTCCTCCTGAGCGGGATTTTCCTCATCGTTCCACGTACATTGTAGACGATGAAGCGTGTGCTGCTATGCCTGATCCTGGTCTCGCTGGCCGTCGGGCTCTCGGCGCCGCGCGTCGCGGCGAAAAGCTATCACTTCGTACACGTGTTGGTCACCGGAGAGGTCCTTCGCGACGGCTCGATGCGGGTGACCGAGCTGCGGACGTATGCCTTTGACGGTTCGTTCTCGTGGGCGACGTATACCCTGAACCTCCATGGGTCCAGCGGCGTGTCCGAGATCTCGGTCGCGGACGAAGAGCGGCCCTACACGCGCTCGGATTCCGGTGATCCCGGCACGTTCCGGGCGGAGGTCGGCGGCGGCGAACTGCGGCTCCGGTGGTACTTCCACGCCGAAGACAACCAGAGGACCTTCAAGATCTCGTACCGGCTCGATAACGTCGTCACCAGTTATCGGGACACGGCCGAACTCTTCTGGAAGTTCATCGGCACGGGATGGGATGTATCCAGCGATGATGTCGCGATCGTGGTCCTGTTGCCGGGAATCCCGCGGCACGAGATCAAGGCGTGGGCCCACGGGCCGCTGCGCGGCGTGATTAAGATCGAAGACGGCCAGGTGCGGCTCACCGTGGGCCGCCTCGGTACACACGAGATGATCGAAGGCCGCATCCTGTTCCCCCCGCAGGCGATCAGCGGAGGCCGCCGCGTCGATGAGGACCGGCTGGCCGCCATCCTGAAAGAGGAAGGGGCCCTGGCGGTCAGCGCAAACCGCCATCGCACGTTCGCGCGGCTGGGCATCCTCTCAGCACCGCTCATCCCGCTGCTGGCGCTGGCTTTCTACGTGTTCGTCTTCCTCCGCTACGGGCGGGAGCACCCGCCCGCCTTCGACGGTGATTACTACCGGGAACTGCCGAAGCCGTATCCTCCCGCCATCCTCGGCGTGCTGTGGCGGTTCGGCGAGCCGCTCACGCAAGATTTCGCCGCGACGATCGTCGACCTGGCCCGGCGTGGCTATCTCGTGATCCAGGAGGACCGGCCACACGAGGATGCGGGAGACGGTCTCGTGGCGCGCATCATCCACTCGCTGCACAGCACAACCTACTCATTCGTGCGCAGCAAGAAGGCGGACGCCGACCTCGCCGATTTCGAACGGCGCGCGCTCTCCCTCCTGTTCCGAGGCGCCCACAATGGCGCGGTCAGTTCCAAGACCCTGGGAACGTACAGTTCAGAGTTCCGGACCGGCTACCTGACCTGGCTCAAGCAGGTGAAGACCGCGGCAGCGGGACACGGGCTGTTCGAGGAAGAGGGTGACAGGATGCGCCGGCGCATCCTCGTCGCGGCATCCGTGCTGCTCCCCGCAGGGTTTGTCTTTCCCTTCGCCGGCGCGCTCTTCATAGGATTTGGTGCGGTGTTCGCCGGTGCAGGGATGGTGATCGCGGCCTTCCTGCTCTTCCTGTTGAGCCCGCACCTGCGGCGGCGATCTGCGGAGGGCGCCACCGAGTTCGCCCAATGGTCGGCCTTCCGGCGCTTCCTCACTGACTTCTCCCAGCTGAAAGATGCGCCGCTGCCGTCCCTGGCCATCTGGGAACAGTACCTGCCCTACGCCGTCACACTTGGCGTGGCGCAAGAGGTGCTCAAGCAGATCCCGGTGGTCTACGGCGAGCAGGCCGTGTCGTCGCCGATCTGGTACGTCTCACACGGCGGGGGCATGCCGTCGGGCGCGAACTTCGCGTCGAGCCTCTCTTCGTTCACGTCGTCGCTCTCGTCGATGGTCTCGACGGCGACGTCGCCGCCGTCCAGCAGCAGCGGTGGGGGCGGCGGTTTCAGTGGCGGGGGCGGCGGAGGCGGCGGGGGATCGGGCGGGAGCGCCGGGTGATGGAGCGAAGGCTCCAGTTCTCTCTAGGAATCCAAGGATATGTTATAACGCGTTATAACATCCAAACGGAATTCTGGAGGGAACGGTTGAGGATCACAGCGGGAGGAGTCAGGCCTGACGCTTAAAGACGCGACTGGATCTGAGCCACACGATCTTGCCCGCGGCGTCGCGCAACAACTCGCCGCGGCGTCCCTTCATCGGACCATCCAACACGACGAACCGGTCCTCACCGGTGCAGGCGACCTTCATCAGCGGCGGCGGCGGCGGCGGCGGTGAATCCTTCAGCGGGAATCCGCCCCTGGGAAAGGCCTTCAAGACGAGCCCGCCATCCTCAACGTGAAGCTCAAGATCGGTCAGCGCGCCCGTGTATCGCCCGACGTACTCGCGCAGCCGCTCCTCCGGGAGATGGACGGGCTGCGGGTCGGGAATCGCGACGCCGAGGTAGTGCGTCAGCGCCCATCGCGCGATCTCGTCGTGCAGCAGCCCGCCTGAGTCGGCCCCACGGCTACGCCCGGCACCTTGAGGCGCTGCATCGCTTCGGTCACGCGGTCGGCCAGTGGTTGAAGCGCTGACGGCTGATGCACGCGACCGCTCCTCTACGGGATCCCGCCCTGAAGAATCGTCACGAGCTTGGCGGTATCGATATTGCCGCCGGACACCACGCACACGATCTTGCCGCCTCCAGCCCTCCCGGCCACGGCCGCGGCCACCGGCGTCGCGCCGGCGCCTTCGGCAATGACCCGGTTGCGCTCGGCGAGCAGCCGGATCGCCTGTGCGACGTCGCCGTGAGTCATCACGATGGATCCGTCCAACAGCCGCTGGGCCAACGGCCACATCTCGGACAGCACGAACGGCGCCCCGATGCCGTCCACGAAGCTGGGTGTGTAGGTCACCTCGCGGGGTGCGCCGGCGGCGAGCGACGCGGCCAGCGGCGCGGCCGTGTCGACTTCGCAGGCGTAGATGCGTGCGCCGGGCTTTAGTGCGCGAAGCGCCGAGGCGATGCCGCAGGAGAGCCCGCCCCCACCGTAGGGGATGACAACCGCGTCGACGTCGGGCAGATCCTCGATAATCTCCAAGCCGATGGTCCCGTTGCCTGCCATCACGGCCGGGTCGCTCACCGGGTGAATGAACAGACCCGGTAGGCCGTCGAAGCGATGCGTCCTGATGATCTCGGCCCACTGCGCAAACGGGACCTTGACGATCGACGCGCCGAGCCGCGTGATCGCTGCCAGTTTGGTCTCTGGCGCGTGATCCGGTACGACCGCGCCGCACGGGACACCCATGCGTCGCGCGTGCCAGGCCACGCCCTGCGCCATGTTGCCCGCACTGGCCGTGAAGACACCGCGGGACAGCCGCTCGTGTCCCGCCAACAACATGGCGTTCCCGGCCCCGCGCACCTTGAACGACCCGATCGGCTGGAGGTTTTCGAGCTTCAGGAAGATCTCACCCGGCCCGCCGTCGGCGTTGAGGCGGACGAGGGGCGTGCGCGGCACGATGCCGGTCAGACGGCGTCTGGCCGCCTCGATCTCTATCAGCGGCACTGGTTCAAGAGGACCCATGGTCAACAGTGCGCCTCACGAAGACTTCGAACATGGCCGGCCGGCGGCCGAGTAGCCAGGTGAGCGCGTGCGGGTTCCCGCAGAAGCCGTGCTCTTCGTAGTAGCGAAACATCGCCAGCAGCGTCTCGATCTGATATGCGCCCAGACGCGACGCCACGGCACGGCGGGTCCACTCCTCGAGAGACATGCGCTCGGCCCGCACCGGGCGACCCAGGACACGCGCCAGGATTTGCGCAATTTCCGTCTGGGTCAGCACCTCCGAGCCGGCGAGCTCGTAGATCGCGCCCTCGTGGCCCGGTTGGGTCAAGATGGTTGCCGCGGCCTCAGCCACGTCTTCGAGATCCACCATTCCCAATCGCGTCTCCAGCGCATACGGGACCGTGTAGACACCTTCCTGCGTGATCCCGGTCCAGGCGGTGAGCACGTTCTGCATGTACGACGCGGGCTGCAGGATCGTGTACGTCACGTTCGACGCGAGGATGGCCTCTTCCACCAGCAACTTCTTCCAGTGGTGCGGCATCGCCTGCGTCTGTGGATGCAGCACGGAGTGATAGACCAACCGTTGGACGCCGCCGGCGCGCATCGCGGCAAGCACGCCGCGTCCGATCGCCACTTCATCAACATGCATGTTGGGGCAAATATGATAAACGGCTTCGGCGCTGCGCACGGCGCGCTCAAGCACGCCGGCGTGACCGAGGTCGCCGCTGACGACGTCGATCGCCCCGGCGCCTCGGACAGTCTCACCCTGCTCGTCGCGTCCGACGAGCGCACGGACTCCCCGCCCGCGCGCGGCGAGCGCCCTGATGATCGCGCGGCCGGTCTTCCCGGCCGCGCCCGTGACGAGAATCATCGAAACGAAGGAGGCTCAGGCGGCGGCCGCCTTAATGGAATCGCGCAGGACCTCCACGATGCGATCAACCTGCGCCTCGGTGATCACCAGCGGCGGCGCGAGACAGATCGTATCCCCAATCGGATAGTCGCCGCCCTGCCCGCCGCGCATCCGCGTCATCAGCCCGCGGTTCCTCGCCTCGGCGATGACGCGAGCGCCGAGCCCCAGCGCGGGCTCTTTGGTCGCCTTGTCCGTGACCAGTTCCACACCGGCGATCAGACCGATGCCGCGCACCTCGCCGACCCCGGGCAGGTCGCGCAGCGTCTGGAGCCCTGCCTGCAGCCGGGTGCCCATCGAGGCGGCGCGCTCCACCAGGTGCTCGCGCTCGAAGATGTCGAGATTAGCCAGGCCCACCGCGCAGCACGTCGGGTGTCCGGAGTAAGTCGCCGCGTGCATGAACCGCTCCGCCGCAGGCGCATCCAGAATGGCTTGATGAATCTCGCGCGATACCATCGCGCCTCCTAGCGGTAGATATGCACTCGTGACCGCCTTGGCGAACGTCACGATGTCGGGTTGGACGCCCCAGTGGTCGAGCGCGAACCACCGGCCGGTGCGGCCGAAACCCGTGATGACCTCATCCGCGGTAAAGAGCACCTGGTGACGGTTGCAAATCTCGCGGACCTTGGGGAAGTAGTCCGGCGTCGGGGGAATGATTCCGCCGGCGCCGATCACTGGTTCGGCGATCAACGCGGCGACGCTATCGGGACCTTCTCGGAGGATCGCTTCCTCAAGGGCGTCGGCGCCCGACCCCGGGTACCGATACGGATACGACGGCAGAATGTGGATGAAGCCCGGGA
>JBGPNN010000037.1:0-18883 GCA_041487495.1 bacterium | reverse complement strand
CGGCCGCAGTTCTACTTTCGGACGACGGACGTGACGGGGGACATCAAGTTGCCGGACGGGGTGGAGATGGTGATGCCGGGCGACAACATCACGATGGGGGTGAAGTTGATCCAGCCGATCGCGTTAGAGGAAGGGCTGCGGTTTGCGATCCGGGAAGGCGGCCGGACGGTGGGCGCCGGCGTCGTCGTCAAGGTCGAGGTATAGCGGCGATGGCGGTGGCGCAGAAAATCCGTATCAAGCTCAGGGCCTTCGATCATCGGGTCCTTGACCAGTCGGCGGAAAAGATCGTCAGCGTGGTGCGGAAGTCCGGGGCGCGGGTCAGCGGCCCGGTGCCACTCCCAACCAACCGCAAGTTGTTCTGCGTTATCCGCTCCCCGCATATCGATAAGGAGTCGATGGAGCACTTCGAGATTCGCACCCATCGACGGCTGATCGATATCCTCGATCCCACGCAGAAGACCGTGGACGAGTTGATGCATCTCGACCTCCCCGCGGGCGTCGATATCGAGATTAAGCTGTAGGAGCATCGCGATGGCGGCGATCGTTGGACGGAAGGTCGGTATGACCCGCATCTTTGACGATCGGGGGCAGAGTATCCCCGTGACCGTCATTGAGGCTGGTCCGTGCGTCGTGGTCGATACCCGCACGCCCGAGCGGCACGGGTACGCGGCGGTGCAGGTCGCGTTCGATCCAGTGAACGAGCGGCGCCTGACGAAACCAATGCGCGGCGTCTTTGCGAAGCGGAAGATCGCCCCGCATCGGGTCGTGCGGGAGCTGCCGGCACCCACGGGCGACTCCGCGCAGCCGGGCCAGACGATCACGGTCGACGTATTCGAGGCCGGGCAGCTCGTGGACATCGTCGGGACGAGCCTCGGCAAAGGATTTTCCGGTGCGATGAAGCGGCACGGTTTCTCCGGCCAGCGCGACTCGCATGGTGTCTCGCTGATGCACCGTGCGATCGGCTCGATCGGGTCGTCGGACATCGCTCGGGTGTTTCCGGGCCGGCGCATGCCCGGCCGGCACGGTCACAAGCGGGTGACCGTGCGCCGGCTGCGGGTCGTGCAAGTCGATGCCAAGCGCAATCTGCTGCTGGTGCGCGGCGCGACACCTGGCGTCCGGGGCGCCTTGCTGCTGGTACGTAGCGCGTAGCGCTGCGTGGTCGGGAGGGGTCCAAGAACGATGCCAAAGGTTCAGACTTTTGATGCTGCCGGCGCGCCGAAGGGCGAGATGGAGCTGCCCATCGAGATCTTCGGTGTGCGTCCGAACCGCTCGGCACTCCACCGGGCGGTGATCGCCGAACTCGCGAATCGCCGGGCGGGGACGCACAGTACACTGACGCGGGGCGGTGTGCGCGGCGGTGGCCGCAAGCCCTGGCGCCAGAAGGGCACCGGCCGGGCCCGGGCGGGCAGCCGGCGCTCGCCACTGTGGAGGGGCGGGGGCATCACCTTCGGGCCTGGCCCACGTGACCACTCGCAGTCGATGCCGCGCAAGGAACGGCACCTGGCGCTGCGCGCGGCGCTGTCGGCGCAGGCGGCCTCCGGCCGTCTGGTCGTGATCGAGTCGCCGGGCGAGCCGACCAAGACCAGGGCCGTCGCATCGATCCTGCGCGCGGTTGGGGCGTCCGATCGTGTTGTGCTCGTGACCGCGTCAGGCGAGGCTGCGCTCGTGCGAGCCGCGGGTAACCTGCGGGGCGCCAGGGTGCTGGACGCGCGGCGCCTGTCGGTGCGTGACCTGCTGCTCCCGTGCACCATCGTCGTGACGAAGCCGGCGCTGGCCGCGCTGCAGGAGGTTCTCGGCGCATGAATCCGCGCGAGATTATCCGCCGGCCGATCCTGACCGAGAAGAGCCTGCGCGGCGGTGAGGGCGGCAAATATACGTTTGAAGTCGCGGCGCGCGCGACCAAGTTCGACGTCCGGGCCGCCGTCGAGGCGATCTTTGCGGTACAGGTGCGAAAGGTGAATGTCATCAACACCCCGGGCCGGGTTCGCCGGCGCGGGCGCTATTCGTTTCAGGCGTCGGGCAGGCGTAAGGCCATCGTGACACTGGCGCCCGGCAACAAAATCGACCTTGAAGCTCTGACCTAGGCCAAGCCGGGGAGGCCGCCATGGGCATGAAGAAGTTCAAGCCCACGACGCCGGGACGACGGTTCGGGACCGTTCCCACGTTCGATGAGATCACCAAGACCAGGCCCGAGCGGGCGCTGGTCCAGCCGTTGCGTGAGCGCGCCGGCCGCAACACGCAGGGTAAGGTGACCACGCGCCATCGCGGCGCAGGACACAAGCGCCAGTATCGCATGGTGGATTTCAAGCGCGACAAAGAGGGTGTTCCCGGTCGTGTCGCCGCGATCGAGTACGATCCGAACCGCTCCGCGCGCCTGGCGCTCCTGCACTACGCCGACGGCGAGAAGCGCTACATCCTGGCGCCGGCGGGTTTGTCGGTTGGCGATGTCGTGACGTCGGGGCCAGAGGTCGATATCCGGCCGGGCAACGCGCTGCCGCTCCGGAGCATCCCGGCGGGTACGATCGTGCACAACGTGGAGCTCCAGCCGGCCCGTGGTGGGCAGATGGTCCGGTCCGCCGGATCCGGCGCGCAGATTATGGCCAAAGAAGGCGCTCACGCGCACCTGCGCCTCCCGTCGGGCGAAGTCCGGCTGGTCCTGCTCGAGTGCCGCGCGACGGTTGGCCAGGTCGGCAACGTCGAGCACGAGGCCATCAAGCTGGGCAAGGCCGGGCGCAAGCGGTGGATGGGGCGCCGGCCGTCGGTCCGTGGCGTCGCCATGGACCCATCCAGCCACCCGCACGGTGGCGGCGAGGGCCGGTCACCCATCGGTATGCCCGGGCCGGTCAGCCCGTGGGGCAAGCCGACGCTGGGCTACAAGACGCGCAAGGCCAAGCGTAGCGACACGCTGATTGTGAAGCGGCGAGAGTAGGAAGGAGTCAGGGACTGCGATGGGACGATCGCGCAAGAAAGGGCCGTTCGTCGACGACCACTTGATGGACAAAGTCCGTGAGCTGAACCGGTCGCGCGAGCGGCGAGTCATCAAGACCTGGTCCCGGCGTTCCACCGTCGTGCCGGATTTCATCGGGCATACCATCGCCGTCTACGATGGCCGCAAGCACGTTCCGATCTACGTCACGGAGCAGATGGTCGGTCACAAACTCGGCGAATTCGCGCCGACCCGCACGTTCAGGGGACACGGTGCGCACACTGAACGCGCCACGACACTGAAGTAGTTCGGGAGGCACGGGATGGAAGCCAGGGCCACCGCCAAATACATGAGCATGTCGGCCCTCAAAGTGCGGCGGGCCATAGATGGGCTGCGCGGGCTGCCCGTGGATGAGGCCTCCGCCCGCCTGCGCGTTGCCAAGGATCGCGCGTCCAGGGTCGTCGGCAAGGTGCTCCGGTCGGCCGTGGCCAACGCCGAGAACAACTATGAGCTCAGCGCCGACGACCTGATCGTCACGCGTGCGTTTGCCGATCGTGGCCCCGCCACCAAGCGGATGCAGCCACGGGCACGGGGCCGCGCCGATGTCGTCACGAAGCAGACCAGTCACATCACGATCGTCGTAGGGGAGCGCTCGGGCCAGTAGGCCCGACCGGAGGTGCAGGGTGGGGCAAAAGGTCAATCCTGTCGGGCTGCGGGTCGGGATCATCCGCGACTGGGAGTCGCGCTGGTACGCCAAAAACATGGCGGACCTCATCGAGGAAGACGGGAAGATCCGCACCTCGATCAAGAAGAAACTCTACCGCGCCGGTATCTCGCGCGTTGAGATCGAGCGCGCCGCCAGCCGCGTGCGGGTGGTGATCCACTCGGCCCGGCCCGGCATCATCATCGGTCGTGGCGGCACGGGCATCGATGCGCTCAAGAAGGAGCTGGACGCGCTGACCGGCCGGCAGATCATGCTCAGCGTCAACGAGGTGCGCCGGCCCGAGATCGAAGCGCAGCTGGTGGCCGAGAACGTGGCCCAACAGCTCGAGCGGCGGATTGCGTATCGCCGCGCGATGAAGCAGGCCGTGCAACGCAGCCTTCGCGCTGGCGCCAAGGGGATCCGAATTGCCTGCGCCGGCCGGCTGGGTGGCTCGGAAATCGCGCGGTACGAGTGGTACCGTGAAGGCCGAGTGCCCCTGCACACCCTGCGCGCCGACATCGACTTCGGGTTGGCCGAAGCGCTAACGACCTATGGACGGATCGGTGTCAAGGTCTGGATCTACCGCGGCGACATTCTGCCCGAGGGGCGGCGGCACGAGCCCGAAATGCGACGCCCGCCCCGGCCTGAGCCTGGAGCTGGCGGTCCTGTCGTCATCCCCTCGCGTACGGCACCGGTAAACGTAAGGAGGAAGGGCACCGATGTTGATGCCCAAGCGGAGCAAGTATCGTAAGGCCCACCGGGGGAACATGGCCGGCAAGGTCTTGTCCGGCACGACGTTGACCTTCGGTGAGTACGGGCTGCAGGCACTCGCGCCCGCTTGGTTGACCGGCGCACAGCTCGAAGCGGCGCGCCGCACAATCACGCGGTTCATCAAGCGTGGCGGCAAGTTGTGGATCAGGGTCTTCCCTGACAAACCGGTGACGAAGAAGCCTGCGGAAACCCGGCAGGGTGGCGGGAAGGGCAACCCTGAAGTGTGGGTTGCGGTCGTGCGGCCTGGCCGCGTGCTGTTCGAGCTGGCGGGGGTCCCGGAAGATCAGGCTCGAGCGGCCATGGTCCTGGCGTCCCACAAGCTGCCGATTAGGACCAAGTTCGTGTCGCGGGTGGTGGCGTAGATGAAGGCGAGCGCACTGCGGGAGATGACCTCCGCGGAGCTGCGGAAGCGGCTTGACGAGACCGAGCGCGAGCTCTTCTCCCTTCGCATCAAGGTCTCGCAGACGCGGAACACCTCGCGGATCCGGGGACTCCGGCGTGACGTGGCGCGCATCAAGGCGACGCTCGGCAGCCAGGGCGTGCGAGAGTAGGAACAAGAGCGGAGGAAAGCATGGCAGAGCGCGGCACGCGGAAGAGACAGGTCGGCATCGTCACGAGCGACAAGATGCAGAAGACCATCATCGTCGCGATCGAATCCGTGACGCGCCACACGCTCTACAAAAAGACGATCCGGAGGACCAAGACCCTTAAGGCGCATGACGAGGAGAACACCGCCAAGCGCGGCGATCGGGTTCGGATCGTCGAGACCCGGCCGTTGTCGAAAGAGAAGCGGTGGCGCCTGGTGGAGATCCTGGAGCGCGCCCGGTAGGAGAGTGCCAGCATGATTCAACAGGAAACCCGGCTCAAGGTTGCGGACAACACGGGCGCGCGGGAACTGCTCTGCATCCGCGTCTTGGGCGGGTCGCATCGGCGGTACGCGACCGTCGGGGATATCATCGTGGCGACCGTGAAGCAGGCCATCCCAAACAGCCCGGTTAAGAAGGGCGAGGTCGTGCGGGCAGTCGTCGTCCGCACCACGAAGGAACTACGCCGGCCGGACGGCTCCTACATCCGCTTCGACGACAACGCGGCGGTGTTGCTATCCGACGCGCAGAACCCACGGGGGACACGGATCTTCGGCCCGGTGGCGCGAGAGTTGCGCGATAAGCAGTTCATGAAGATCATTTCGCTCGCGCCCGAAGTGCTCTAGTGGAGGCAGGACGATGACAACGACTGCGACGCGACCGCGACTGCACCTCCGGAAGGGGGATACGGTCGAGGTCATCGGCGGGAAGTTCCGGGGCAAGCGCGGCAAGGTGCTGCGGGTCCACACCCATGACGGACGCGCCATCGTCGAAGGGGTGAACCTGGTCAAGCGGCACAGCAAGCCTAACCCGGCGAAAGGGCATCAGGGCGGCATCATCGAGAAGGCCGCGCCGCTGCCCACGGCGCGCCTGATGGTCGTGTGCGCAAAATGCGGCGAGGCGGCCAGGGTCGGTCACCGATTCCTGGGCGACGGCACGAAGGTTCGCTATTGCAAGCACTGCGACGAGCAGATGGAGGCGTAGGGACGGCGATGGCTCCCAGGCTGAAGGAACGCTACCGGACCGAAGTGGTCCCGAAGCTGCGCAGTCAGTTCCAGTACCGCAACGTCATGCAGGTGCCGCGGGTGGAAAAGGTCGTGATTAATGCCCGGGTGGGCGCCGCGGTGCAGGATCCGCGCGCGGTGGACAAGGTGGTGGAGGAACTGACGATCATCGCGGGTCAGCGGCCTGTGGTCACGCGCGCCCGCCGGTCGATCGCCGCGTTCAAACTGCGGCAGGGGATGCCGATCGGTGTGAAGGTGACGCTGCGCGGCAACCGGATGTACGAGTTTCTCGACAAGTTCTTCAACACTGCGCTGCCGCGGATCAAAGACTTCAAGGGGGTCTCGGATCGGGCCCTGGACGGCCGGGGCAACCTCAACCTGGGCATCAAGGAACAGTTGATCTTTCCAGAGATCGAGTACGACAAGGTCGACAAGATCCGGGGTATGGACGTCACCGTGGTCACGACCGCCCGAACCGACGAAGAGGCGCGTGAACTGCTGCGCTCTCTGGGGTTGCCGCTGCGTGAGGCCGCCGCGACCGGACCGGGCGTACAGGCGTAGAGAGGAGTCCCACTGTGCCGAAGAAGTCGATGCTCGAGAAATGGAGGCGCACACCAAAGTTCACCGTTCGGAAGTACACTCGGTGTCGCCGCTGCGGTCGTCCGCGGGCCGTGTTCCGGATGCTGGGACTGTGCCGGATATGCTTGCGGCAACTGGCCTACCGCGGGGAGATCCCGGGGATGGTCAAGGCGAGCTGGTAGGAGGAGAGTACTGTGGGTGGAGTTATCACCGACTCGATCGCCGATATGCTGACGCGGTTGCGTAACGCGAACGCCGCGAGGCATGATCACGTACTTGTCCCGGCAAGTCGTATGAAGGTCGAGATCGCGAAAATCCTGAAGGCCGAGGGATTCATCGGCGATTTTCAGATGGTTGATAAGCCACCGCAGCCCCACTTGCGGGTTCAGCTGCGCTACGGGCCGAAGCGTACCCAGATCCTGATCGGGATCCGCCGGGTCAGCCGGCCCGGACTGCGGATCTACGCTAAACGGACCGAGGTCCCGAAGGTGCGGCGGGGTATGGGTGTGGCGATCTTGTCCACGTCCAAGGGGATCGTGACCGATAAGGACGCCCGCAAGATGGGCGTCGGTGGCGAGGTCATCTGCTATGTATGGTAACCACGCGGCCTGGAGGATGTAGGAGATGTCGCGCATCGGGCGTCTGCCCGTTCCGTTGCCGAGTGGCGTCGACGTGAAAGTCGAGGGCCGGACCGTAGAGGTCAAAGGTCCCAAGGGTCTGTTGGTCCGCCAGGTCCATCCGGAGATGCGGGTGGCTGTCGCTGAACGGCAGATCACGGTGACCCGGCCGACCGACCTGCGTCACCACCGCGCCCTGCACGGTCTCACGCGCGCCCTGATCGCCAACATGGTGAAGGGCGTGGTCGACGGGTACCGAATCGAGCTGGAAATTCACGGTGTCGGCTACCGCGCCGTCAAGCAGGGGAAGCAGGTTGTCCTGCAGGTGGGTTTCTCGCATCCGGTGGAGGTCGTCCCGCCGGCGGGGATCGAGATCGACGTGCCACAACCTAACCGCATCGTCATCAGCGGCACAGACAAAGAGCGGGTTGGGCAGCTGGCCGCGACCGTACGCGGCATCCGGAAGCCCGATCCGTACAAGGGCAAGGGCATCCGGTACGCCGGCGAGCGCCTGCGGCTCAAGCCTGGCAAGGCCGGCCGCGCCGTCGGCAAAACCTAGGCAGGGGAGCGATCGTTCATGTATACACGTCCCGATCGCAACGTGGTACGCCAGCGTCGGCATGCCCGCGCTCGACGGGGGCTCGCTGGTGTTCCGGCGAGACCGCGGCTGTCGGTGTTCCGCAGCCTCAAGCAACTCTACGCGCAGGTGATCGACGACAGTACCGGCGTGACGCTGGTTGCCGTGTCGACGGCGGACCCTGAAGTCCGCCAACAGGTCGCCGGCAAGAAAAAGAGCGAGGCCGCCGCGGCGGTGGGTGAGTTGCTGGCGCAGCGGGCGCGCGCGAAGGGGATCACCGCGGTCGTGTTCGACCGGGGCGGCTACCTGTTTCACGGCCGGGTGCGTGCGCTGGCTGAAGGTGCGCGCAAGGGCGGGCTGCAGTTCTAGGACGACAGGGGGAATGGCGTGCCACAACGCATCGATCCATCGACCATCAACCTGACCATCGAGAAGGCGGTCTTCATCAACCGCGTCGCGAAAGTGACGAAGGGCGCCAAGCGCTTCAACTTCAGCGCCCTGGTCGTCGTCGGTGATGAGGCCGGGCACGTTGGCGTCGGCCTGGGGAAGGCGGCCGAAGTCCCGGATGCGATCCGAAAAGGCGTCGAGGATGCCAAGAAGAGTCTAATGGCCATCCGGCGGGCCGGCACGTCGATCCCACACGAGGTGCTCGGAGTGTTCGGCGCGGCGAGGGTCATGCTCCGCCCGGCGTCCGAAGGAACGGGGGTTATCGCGGGCGGGGCAGTGCGCGCCGTGCTTGAGGCCTCGGGTATCAAGGACATCCTGACGAAAGCGCTGGGATCCACCAACCCGATCAACGTGGCGCGCGCCACGCTTCAGGGTCTGGACCAGTTGCGGCTACCGGAAGAAGTCGCCAGGACGCGCGCCCGTCCGGGCGAGCTGGCTGGGAGGAGAGGATAAGATGGGTCAGGTGCAGATCACTCTGCGCCGCAGCGTGTACGGTTGGCCTCACAGGCAGCGCGAGGCCATCCGCACGTTAGGCCTGCGCCGTATCGGGCAGGTAGTGGTCCGGCCGGACTCACCGCGCCTGACGGGACTGCTGAGGCGTATCGGGCATCTCGTTGAGGTCCGGGCCGTCGACGGCGCGCCGTAGGGGGTTTTTCGATGGTGTTCACGCGCAATCTCAGGCCCGCGGAGGGCTCGCACCGCCGGCGCCGCCGGATTGGCCGGGGGCTGGGCTCGGGTCGGGGCGTCTACGCCGGCAAGGGCCGCAAAGGGCAGAAGGCGCGTTCAGGCCCCGGACCGCGTCCTGGGTTCGAGGGCGGGCAAACCCGCATCGGCAAGCGCCTGCCGTACCGCCGCGGTGTCCGCGGTGCCGGCAGCAATATGACCGGCGGGAAACCGAGGGTGCCGGCGCAGGAAGTTCGGCTGGTTGATCTCAACCGGTTTCCGGCGGGCAGCGAGGTCACGCCGGCGACATTGCGCGGCGCCGGGCTGGTGGGGTCCGGCCGAATCAAGGTGCTGGCGACCGGACGACTGCAGCACGCGCTCACCGTCCGGGTGCATGGATTCACCGCCGGGGCAAAGGCGGCGATTGAGGCCGCCGGGGGGCGCGCCGAGGTGCTCTCTCGATGATGCAAGTGCGGTCCATGTCCAATCCGCTGCGCATTCCGGACCTGCGCCGCCGGCTGCTGTTCACCGCCGTGATGCTGGCGCTCTACCGGCTGGGCGCGCACCTGCCGGTACCGGGTGTCAACGCCGCGGCCCTCGAGCGCCTGTTCAAACAGCAGGGCAGCCTGTTCAGCTTCCTGGATCTGTTCGCGGGCGGCGCCCTGTCGAACTTTGCGATCTTTGCGCTGACGGTCTTCCCGTACATCACCGCGTCGATCATCTTCAGCCTGCTGCAAGTGGTCTTCCCCAGGTTGAAGGAGATGGCCACGGAAGAGGGCGAGGCCGGTCGGCGGCGGATCGGAATGTATACTCGATATCTGACCGTGGCGCTCGCCTTGCTTCAGGCCTATGGCCAGCTCTACCTGATCCGGAGCCAGGGCGCGGTGCCGGACGACCGGCCGCTGGTGCAGGCCACGATCATCGTGACGCTGGTGGCCGGCACGATGCTGCTGATGTGGATGGGCGAGATCATGACCGAATACGGCGTCGGCAACGGGGTGTCGCTGATCATCTTCGGCGGTATCGTCGCCCGGCTGCCGGCGCAGACCGCGCAGACCCTCACCCTGGTGCGGGCGGGCGAGGTGTCCTGGTATCAGTTCGTGCTGGACTTCGTCATCATCCTGGGCAGTATCGTGGCCGTCGTGGTTGTCACCCAGGCCGTGCGCAAGATTCCCGTCCAGTACGCTAAACGCGTCGTCGGCCGCCGGGTCTACGGTGGGCAGTCGACGCACTTGCCGATGCGCCTGATCCAGGCCGGGGTCATCCCCATCATCTTCGCCGTCTCGGTGCTCCAGTTCCCGGGGACGATCGCGCAGTTCTCGGGTTGGGAGCCGCTGAAGCGATGGGGGCAGGAGGTGCTGCCGGGCCGGCCGTTGGGCGACTTGATGTACTTCCTCCTTATCATCGTGTTCACGTACTTTTATACGGCCGTGTCCTTTGACCCGAACGACGTCTCCGACAACATCAAGAAGTACGGCGGGTTCATCCCCGGCATCCGCCCCGGGCGGCCGACCAGCGACTACCTGGCCCGGGTGACCGAGCGGTTGACCCTGGTCGGCGCGCTGTCGCTGGCCGGGATCGCGCTTTTGCCGCGCTACCTGGCCCGCGAGACCGGCGTTCTGACGTTTTATCTGGCCGGCACCTCGCTGCTCATCGTCGTCGGCGTGGCGCTGGAGACGATGAAGCAGTTGGAGGCGTACGTCCTGATGCGGCACTACGAAGGGTTCATGAAGTGAACCTGATCTTTCTGGGACTACCCGGTGCCGGGAAGGGCACACAGGCGCGGCTCTTGCAGCAGCGCGAGGGCATCCCGCAGATTTCGACCGGCGATATGCTACGGACCGCCATCACCAGCGGTAGCCCGTTAGGGCAAGAAGCCGAACGCTACGTCCGCACGGGCGACCTCGTGCCCGACGCCGTGATGATCGGGATCATCGCCGAGCGCCTGCAGCAACCTGATGCGCAGTCGGGGTTCCTCCTCGACGGCTTCCCGCGCACGATCGCGCAGGCCGAGGCCCTCGAGGCCGTACTGCGGGGGCTAAACCGGGCGCTCGATCGCGTGATCTATTTCCAGGTAAACGAAGCCACCTTGATTCGGCGCCTCAGCGGCCGGATGCTGTGCCGGGCGGCCGGACACATCTACAACGAGCACTCGAATCCACCCAAGATTCCGGGCGTGTGCGACATCGACGGCAGTGAAGTGTATCATCGCGACGACGATCGGCCAGAAACGATCCGCCGCCGGCTGCAGGTCTACCACGAGCTCACCGAACCGCTCCTCGCGTTCTATCGTGAGCGGGGCATGCTGGCGGTGCTCAACGCCGAGGTGGATGTCGAGGAGATCTATCGGAACCTCCTGGTGCTGGCCGGGACCCAGGTGCGGCGATGAGGCCAACCGACGCGGTGGCCTTGAAGTCGCCGGCGGATCTCGACCGGATGCGGCAGGCGGGCCGTGTGGCGGCGCTGGCCATCGACGAGGTCGCGCGGGCCGTGGCACCCGGCGTGACGACGGCTGAACTGGACACCCTGGCCGAAGCCTTCATCCGCGACCGCGGGGGAGTGCCGTCGTTCAAACACTACCGGGGATACCCCGCCAGTATCTGCACATCGATCAATAACGAGGTGGTCCACGGCATCCCGGGGAAGCACGTGCTGCAGGCCGGAGAGATCGTGTCGATCGATCTCGGTGTCCATGCCGACGGCTTCCACGCCGACGTGGCCGTGACGGTGCCGGTGGGCGACGTCCCACCGCGGGTGCGCCGGCTGCTGGAAGTGACCGAGCAGGCATTGGCGGCCGGGATCGCGGAGGCGCGGCCGGGTCACACGCTGGGCGATGTGGGTTGGGCGATCCAGTCGGTGGTCGAGGCCGCCGGGTTCTCGTGCGTCCGGGACTTTGCGGGGCACGGGATCGGGCGGGCGCTCCATGAGGAACCCCAGGTTCCCAACCTCGGCCAGCCCCATACCGGCCCGCTCCTGGCGCCCGGGATGACCCTGGCGGTCGAACCGATGGTGAACATGGGCGGCGCGGATGTGTACATCGAGGGCGACGGGTGGACCGTGCGGACACGGGACCGCTCGCTGTCGGCTCACGCAGAGCATACGGTCGCCGTAACCGCGGATGGTCCAGAGATCCTCACTAGACTCAACGGGGCTGGGGATCATATACTGAAAAGTCGTGGATGATGCGACGCATACCCCGGCGGCGGAGTTGGTCGGCATGGTGGTAACGTCCAGGGCCGGGCGTGACACCGGTGACCGGTTTGTCGTCGTCGCAGCCGCCGGCCACGACATGGTCCTGGTCGCTGATGGACAGCGCCGGGGCACGGAACGGCCCAAGAAGAAGAACGTCAAACATCTGGCGGTGCACGGACCCGCCGCGCGGATCGCCTCTCGGCTGCGCGATGGCGGCACGGTCAACGATGAGGAGTTGCGCGAGGCACTAGCCGTGATACAGGAGGGCGGATGACCAAACAGGACGCCATTGAAGTGGAAGGGACCGTGTCCGAGGTGCTCCCCAACGCCATGTTTCGAGTCACCCTCGCCTCGGGTCATAAGGTGCTCGCGCACATCTCTGGCAAGATGCGCATCCACTTCATCCGGATCCTGCCGGGCGATCGGGTGAAAGTTGAACTCTCGCCCTACGATCCAACCCGGGGACGCATCACCTACCGGTATCGCTGAGGGCCCGAAGAGGAGCAGAAGCCGTGAAAGTTCGTGCGTCGGTGCGACGGATGTGTGAGAAGTGTAAGATCGTCAAGCGCGGGCGGCGGGTGCTCGTGATCTGCGAGAACCCCAAGCACAAGCAGAAGCAGGGATAGGAGGCGACCGATGGCACGTATCGCTGGAGTCGACCTACCACGAGACAAGCGCGTCGAAGCGGCGCTGCCGTATATCTATGGCATTGGCCCCAGCCGCGCGCGGGACATCTTGCGGGCAACGAGCGTGAGTCCCAATACACGGGTGAAGAATCTGGCCGAAGATGAAGTGACCCGGCTGCGGGACTATATCGAGCGGAATTTCAAGGTCGAGGGCGACCTGCGTCGTGACATTGCCATGGATATCCGGCGACTGATCGAGATCGGGGCCTATCGCGGCGCCAGGCATAAGAAGAGCCTCCCGGCGCGTGGGCAGCGGACCCGGACAAACGCGCGCACGCGTAAGGGCCCGAAGAAGACCGTGGGTGTGAAGCGCAGGGTCGCAACACCGGCGCCTGCAGCGGCGGCGGCGCCCGCGGCCAAGCCATAACGCCACAAGGAGCAGAGAATGGCCAACAAACCGTCGAGGGCACGGAAGCGCGAGCGAAAGAACATCCCGGTGGGTGTGGCCCACATCCGCTCGAGCTTCAACAACACGATGGTCTCCATCACCGACCCGAGGGGGAACATTGTCGCCTGGGCCAGCGCGGGGACCGTCGGGTTCAAGGGTTCGCGGAAGGGCACGCCGTTTGCCGCAAGCGTCGCGGCCGAGACGGCCGCGCGTAAGGCCATGGAGCACGGGCTTCGCCAGGTCGAGGTGTTAGTGCGTGGGCCGGGCGCGGGGCGCGAGGCGGCGATCCGGTCGCTGCAGGCCGCAGGCCTCGAGGTGAACCTCATCAAAGACGTGACCCCGGTGCCGCACAACGGGTGCCGGCCGCCCAAGCGGCGCCGCGTGTAGGCAGAGGTAGAGGAGGAACGGATGGGGCGATATACAGAATCGGTTTGCCGGCTCTGCCGGCGAGAGGGCATGAAGCTCTATCTCAAGGGCGAGAAGTGCTACACGGAGAAATGCCCCGTGCACAAACGGCCTGCACCCCCGGGCATGCACGGTGTCTCGCGCCGTAAATTGAGCGAATTCGGCGTCCGGCTCCGGGAGAAGCAGAAACTGCGCCGCATCTACGGGCTGCACGAGACGCAGTTCAAGACGTACTTCAAGCGCGCGGCGACAGCGAAGGGCGTCACCGGGACACGGCTCCTCCAGTTGCTGGAGACGCGCCTGGACAACGTAGTCTACCGGCTTGGGCTGGCCGCGTCGCGGAAGGAAGCGCGGCAGATGGTCAACCACGGGCACCTCGCCGTGGATGGGAAGCGCGCCAGGGTCGCGTCCCGCCAGCTACGACCGGGGCAAACCGTCACCGCCGCCGATCCGCAGCATCTGCACCCGCGGTTGAAGGAACTGGCCGAGGCCGCGGCAGCCGGGCGCCGGCCGCCGTCGTGGATCGAGTTCGACCCCGCCCGCCTGTCGGCGCGGGTGCTGGCCCTGCCGGCGCGCGAAGAGATCGACGTGCCCGTGCGGGAACAGCTCATCGTCGAGTACTACTCCCGGTGATCCGGGCAGGTCAGGGGGCACGGCCTGAGGAGGTAGCCTGTACATGAGCATTGGCACGATTTGGGAAACGCCGACCCCAAAGGTCGAATACGCGGAACTGTCGGATACGTATGGGAAATTCATCGTTGAGCCGCTCGATCGGGGCTTCGGCGTCACGCTGGGCAACTCACTGCGCCGGGTGCTGTTGGCGGCAATCACGGGCGCGGCCGTCACTTCGGTCAAGATCGACGGTGTGCTCCATGAGTTTTCGACGATTCCCGGCGTGGTGGAAGATGTCACGCAGATCGTCCTGAACATGAAGGAGCTCACGCTGCGGCTGTACACGGACAAGCCAAAGCTGCTCCGGTTGGACGTCAAAGGCAAGAAGGACGTTACTGCCGGCGACATCCAGGAAGATCCGGAAGTGGAGATCCTGAACCCCACGCTCCATCTGGCCGCGCTGGACAAGAAGGATACCCGGCTGGCGATGGAGATCGTCGTCGAGCGGGGGAAGGGCTATGTGCCGGCAGAGCGGCACCGTCGGAGCGAGCACGTGATCGGCGTCATCCCGATCGATTCGATCTTCTCTCCCGTGCAGAGGGTAAACTACACGGTCGAGGATACGCGGGTGGGGCACGCCACCGATCTCGACCGGCTGGTGCTGGAGATCTGGACGGATGGGTCCATACGACCAGAGGAAGCGCTCCAGGAGGCCTCGCGGCTGCTGATCGACCACTTCCGGCTGTTCGCGGGGATCGCCGACGAAACGAGCGCCGGCGCGGCATTCAGCGTTGCCGAGGATCCCGACAAGGCCCGCCTCATGGCGATGCCGATCGAGGAGCTCGACCTGTCGGTGCGCCCGTACAATTGTCTGAAGCGGGCCGCTATCCAGACCGTGGGCGATCTGGTCAAGAAGACCGAAGAAGAGGTCGCGGCGGTGAAGAACTTCGGGCGCAAGTCCCTGGACGAGGTCAAGGAGAAACTCGCCGCGCATGGCCTGAGCCTGCGTGCCTCGGGCGGAGCGTAGGGGGCGTATCGATGGTACTGGGAGCCAAGACGCGGAAGCTCGGGCGCGATAGCGGCGCGCGCCGGGCCTTGTTCCGGGATCTGGTGAGCGCGCTGATTATGCACGACCGCATCGAGACCACTGACGCCAAGGCGAAGGAGACGAAGAAGATTGCCGACATCGTCATCTCCACGGCGCTGAAGAAGGACATCGCGGCTCGCCGGCGGGTCCGTCAGTTTCTAACCGACCGCCGAGTGCTCCAGCGGTTATTCACGAACGTCGTGCCCCGGTACGAGGCCGGCCGCGGCGGTTACACACGCGTGATCAAGACCCGCGTCCGCCGCGGTGACGGCGCGGCGATGGCCCTCGTCGAACTGGTGAAGTAACCGGCTGCGTGCGCGAGCCCTTTCTCGAGGTCGAAGACCTCACCTACGTCTATCATCCTCATACCCGGCAGGCCGTCGCCGCCATCGACGGCCTGTCATTATCTATTGGCCACGGCGAATACGTCGGCATCGTTGGCGGAAACGGCTCAGGCAAGTCGACGCTGGTGAAACACTTCAATGCGTTGCTGGTGCCGACGTCGGGCCGTGTGCGGGTCGCCGGCTTCGACACGGCCGATCGCGGTCACGTCTGGGAGATCCGCCGTCGCGTCGGGATGGTTTTCCAGAATCCCGACAACCAGCTCATCTCAACGATCGTCGAGGAAGACGTGGCCTTTGGCCCGGAGAATCTCGGGCTGGCGCCGGATGCGATCCGTGCCCGCGTTGATCGTGCGCTGGCGGTCGTCGGTATGGACGCCTATCGCCGGCACGAACCGCACCGGCTCTCAGGAGGACAGAAACAGCGCGTCGCGATAGCCGGGGTCCTGGCGATGCAGCCGGAGTGTCTGGTGCTGGATGAACCGACGACCATGCTTGATCCGCAAGGTCGGACCGAGGTCCTCGCGACCGTCAAGGCCCTGCACCGGGATGCGGGGATCACCGTCATCCTGATCTCCCACGCCCTCGAGGATCTGGTGGATGCCGGGCGGATACTGGTGATGGACACCGGACGCATCGTTCTCGACGGGCCGGCCGGGCAAGTGCTCGAGCGGATCGCCGTTGAGCGCATCGGCCGGATCGAGCCGCCGCCGGCCGTCAGGCTTGCGCAGTGGCTGCGCCAGGACGGGCTACCGGTGCCTCTCGGCGTGCACACGATCGAGGCCCTGGCCGAGGCGCTGGTGGAACTGGCGGGGAAGCCGCGTGACTGATCCCACGATTGCATGCGAAGCCCTGACCTACACCTATCTGCGCGGGACACCGCTGGAGGCAGTGGCGCTGCGCGGGATCGACCTGGAAGTCCGAGCGGGCGAGTTGCTTGCGATTATCGGGCCGACGGGCTCCGGAAAGTCGACGCTCATCCAGCAGTTCAATGGCCTCCTGCGCCCTTCGGCCGGTACCGTCCGTGTGGACGGTCAGGATCTTTGGGCGCCCGGCACGGATCGCCGTCGCGCGCGGCAGCGTGTCGGCCTGGTCTTCCAGTTTCCCGAGGCCCAGCTCTTCGAGGAAACCGTGCGCCGGGACGTGGCCTTCGGGCCCAAGAACCTGGGATTGTCCGAGGACGTCGTGGGAGAACGGGTGGACGAGGCGCTGCGGCTGGTCGGCCTGGACCCGGGCCGCTTCGGCGAGCGGTCACCGTTTGCGCTCTCCGGTGGTGAGATGCGGCGTGTCGCGATCGCGGGCGTGCTGGCCATGCGGCCGCGGGCGCTGGTCCTGGATGAACCTACGGCCGGGCTGGATCCCCGTGGCAAGGAAGACTTGTTGTCGCGGATCGAGGCGCTGCACACCCAGGGCCTGACCATCGTGCTGGTCACGCACGGCATGGACGAGGTCGCGCGGTTGGCGGATCGGGTCGCGGTGCTCCACCAAGGCAGGATCGTCCTCATTGGATCGCCACGCCAGGTGTTTGGACACGATACCGAGCTCCGGGGGATGGGTCTGGACCTCCCACAGGCGGCCCGGTTGATCCACCTGCTGCGTGCGCGGGGGCTGCCGCTGGAGGACGCGCTGACGATCGCCGAGGCGCGGCGGGTTATCGTGAGCGCGCTGCAGGGAGCCCGGCGTGGAACTCACTAGATACGTACCCATCGGGCAGTACCTGCCGCGGTCGTCTGCGGTGCACGCGCTGGACCCACGTACCAAGATCCTGGCGACGACGTTGCTGTCGGTCGTGCTGTTTGTGATCTGGTCGGGAACCGGGTTTGCCCTCGTGGCCGGCCTCCTGGCCGCCGGCCTGCTGCTCGGGCAGATCCCCTTCGGCTACGCCATACGCGGGTTGCGGCCGGTTGTCTACCTGCTCGCGATCTCTGTCGTCTTGAACCTGCTGTTCACCCCGCGTGACGCCTCGCCGGTGCTGGCTCACCTGGGTCCCCTGATCATTACCATGGGAAGCCTGCGGACCGCCGCGTTTATCGGCGTCCGCCTGCTCCTCCTGGTCGCGACCACCTCGCTGCTCACGTACACGACGTCGCCCGTCGAACTGACGGATGGGGTCGAATGGCTGCTGCGACCGCTGCGCCGCTTCGGCGTGCCCGGCCACGAACTGGCGATGATGATGACCATCGCGCTCCGGTTCATCCCCACCCTGTTGGAGGAGACCGAGCGGATCATGAAGGCACAGATGGCGCGTGGCGCGGACTTCGGACGGGGCCACGTGCTGGACCGGGCCCGCGCGTTCGTGCCGGTGCTCGTCCCGTTGTTTGTGACCGCATTCCGTCGGTCCGAGGAGCTGGCGCTGGCCATGGAGGCCCGCTGCTACCGGGGCGGCGAGGGGCGGACCCGCATGCGCATCTTGGCGTGGCGGCTTTCGGACGCCCTCGCGCTGCTCGTCGTGGCCGCGGTGGCGGCGTTCGGGGTTGCCGCCCGGTAATCCCGCATGCGCCGGCTGCGGCTGCTCCTCGAATACGACGGGACGAACTACGCCGGATGGCAGCGGCAGGCTGCGGCGCCGTCCATCCAGGCGATCCTCGAAGAGACCGCGGCCTCGCTCCTGCAAGAGGGCGTACGCGTGGTCGGCGCGGGCCGGACCGACGCGGGCGTCCACGCCCTCGGACAGGTTGGTCACCTGACAACCGCGTCGGCGCTGCCAGTTGATCGCATCCGTGAAGGCCTCAACGCCTTGCTGCCCGATGATATCGTGGTGCGCGAGGTCGAAGAAACGGCGCCGAGTTTTCACGCGCGGCGCGACGCGCGTGTGCGCATCTACTCGTATGTGATTCTGAACCGTCCCCGGCCGTCCGCCTTGTTGCGGCACCATGTCTACCACGTGCACAACCCGCTCGACCTCGGCGCCATGCGGTCTGGCGCGGCCGTCCTCGAAGGCTGCAACGACTTCGTGGCGTTTCGCGTCACCGGGACCCCGACCGCCACGACCCTCTGCACCGTAGAGGCGCTGCAGATCGACGCCCTGCGCGACGATGTCGTCGTCGTGACGATCGCCGCCAACCGGTTCCTCAGGCAGATGGTACGAATGATCGTCGGCACCCTGGTCCGGATCGGCCGGGGCGCGCTGGCGCCCGACGCCGTGGGCGGGATCCTTGGCTCGCGCGACAATCAGCGGGCGGGCCCGGCCGCCCCCGCGCGCGGCCTCTACCTGATGCGCGTCCTCTATGAGAACGACATGATGCGCCAGCGGGCCCGCGACATCCCGCAGATGCTATAATTATCGGGCGGGCCCGTAGCT
>JBGPNN010000036.1:0-18886 GCA_041487495.1 bacterium | reverse complement strand
GGCCGCGGCGTCCGCACGGTGGCAAACCTGCCGGTGAGTGAAGAACCATGATTCGGGTGATCGTCGCAGATGATCACAACCTCGTCCGCGAGGGAATCCGGGCGCTGCTCGAAAAGGCCGACGACATCGAGGTGGTCGGCGAGGCCGTGGACGGTCTCGAGGCCGTGGAGCTGGTCCAACGCCTGACGCCCGACGTGCTCGTGATGGATATCGCCATGCCCCGGCTGAATGGCATCAAAGCCGTTGAGCAGCTGCGCGCGCTGGCAGGCCCCACGCGTATCGTGATCCTCACGATGTATTCCGACGAGATCCTGGTCCGGCAGGCTCTGCGGCATGGGGCCAAGGGATTTCTCCTGAAAGGATCGGTGTCAGAGGAACTGCTGCTCGCCATCCGCGCCGCCAGCCGGGGCGCCGTGTATCTCAGTCCGGCGATCTCTGAGACGGTGCTCTCGGAGGCGACCGCCACGCAGATGAGTTCGAAACCATCTGGCGCCGGCGACCAGCTGACGCCTCGGGAACTCGAATTGCTCCAGATGATCAGCGAAGGGCGTACCAACAACCAGATGGCCGAAGCCCTGGGCGTCAGCGTCAAGACCGTGGAGCGGCATCGAACCAACCTGATGACCAAATTGAACGCGCGCAACCTGGTCGAGCTCATCCGTGTGGCGATGAAGCACGGCCTGATCCACCTGGACGACTGATCTTCCCCAGACCTTTCTGCAATCTTCCCGACACTTGCCCGAGCACTCCTCGGTCTGATTGGAATCGTCGGGGGCTTTCTGGTATCCTTCTACTTGCTCGTGCGACAGGTTCCCATGAGGAGATCAATGCGATGAACAATGATGTCGTTATCGTTGGCGGCGGCCCCGGCGGCGCCGCTATGGCCATGTTCCTCGCCCAGGAAGGCATCAAGCCCCTGATCGTCGAGATGGAAGGCTTTCCCCGCTACCACATTGGGGAATCCCTGACTGGAGCCGGTGGCAAGGTCCTCCGGGATCTGGGATTGGAACCCGAGATGCGCAGGCGCCGGCATCCGACCAAACAAGGGGTCAAGGTCTACGGCACCACCGGGAAAAACAGCTGGTGGGTCCCCGTGACCGGGCGCGACGAGAACTGGAAGCTCTTCGAGTGGGATACCTGGCAGGTTCGCCGTAGCGACTTCGACACGATGATGCTCAACGAGGCGGTGGCCCGCGGCGCAACGGTGGTGCCCGGCAGGGCGATCAAGCCGCTGGTGGGTGACGACGGTTCGGTGCGCGGGGTCAGGGTGGCTGCCTCCGACGGCGGCACGATGGACATCCAGTCAGAGGTGTTGATCGACTGCTCCGGTCAGGCCACGTGGCTGGCCAACCTCGGGGGCATCACGGGGCCCAAGTACCTGGGCGCGTACGACAAGCAGATTGCCTTTTTCTCACAGGTGACCGACACCGTCCGCGAAAGCGGCCCCACGCGCGAAACGCATCCTGACAACACACTGATCTTCTATCAGAAGAAATACCATTGGGCGTGGTTCATCCCTCTCGACAACGAGGTCGTGAGTGTCGGCGTCGTGGTTCCATCAGCCTACTTCCTGGAGAAGAAGGAGAGCAAGAGAGATTTTCTCGCCCGCGAACTGCACGAACTCAACCCGGGGATCAAGCAGCGCATTCCGGTGGTCAAGTTCGCGCACGATGTCCACGTGATCCCGAACTACTCGTATCAGGTGAAGGGGTTCATGGGGAAGGGTTTCATGTGCATCGGGGACGCCCATCGCTTCATCGATCCAATCTTCTCTTTCGGGTTGACCGTCACGATGCGCGAGGCGCAATTCGCGGCGCCGCTCATCAGGCAGTACCTGGAGGGGCGCGACCGCGACAAGACTAACCCCTTTGACGACTATCAGCTCTTCTGTGAGCAGGGCATCGATGTCCTCGAGGACACCCTCGACATGTTCTGGGAGCAGCCCTTCGCGTTCGCCGCCTGTGTGCACTACCGCCATACCGACAACATGACCGACATGTTTGCCGGGCGCATCTATGAGCGGCAGCCGTCGACGCCGATCTTGAGTTTCCGGAAGATCCTGCAGCGGCAAGAATCCCGCGAGCAATCCTACGTCAGCCGGGACCTCTACTCCATGCCGATCGGATCACGCTTCCATCCCGAGCGGGCGCCGATCTGGGGGATCAACGCCGAAGTCGAAACTACTGAACCCTGGATGGGGCCACGCTAATAGGACGACCTTCACACCCGCCGAGTCGGGCATGAACGATCACGAGTTCCTGGTATTCCTGCTCCAAATCTCGGCCTTGCTCGCGGCCGGGATCTTTTTTGGATGGGTGGCGAATCGGTGTCGCGTGCCGGTTGTCTTGGGGGAATTGATCGGCGGGATCCTGCTGGGCCCTACCCTCTTCGGGACGCTTGCACCGGGCGTTCACGGCTGGTTGTTTCCCACATCAGGCGCGGCATCGGTCGGCCGGCAGGCCCTGACACGGATCGGCATGCTCCTATTTCTGTTCGTAGCAGGGATGGAAGTCGACCTCGACCACCTCAAGAATCGCTCGCTCGCCATAGCCTGGACGAGCGCGATGGGCATTGTGCTTCCGTTCTCTCTCGGGCTCGGCCTGGTATTTGTGATGCCGGGCCTTCTCCCATCATCAAGTGACCGTTGGACGCTCGGTCTCTTCCTCGGGACGGCCCTGTCGATCTCGGCGCTGCCTGTGGCCGCCAGGATTCTGATGGATCTTGGCTTGATGAAGTCCGAACCCGGGCATGTCGTGATGGCCTCGGCGATGATCAATGACATTGTGGGATGGACGCTCTTCGGGATCATCCTGAGTAGGGTTGCCCCTCGCGCGGGGTCCGACCGAGCCCTGTGGGAGACGTTCGGCGCCATCGTGGCGTTTGTGGCCCTGGCGCTGACGGTGGGCCGCCGCGCGGGACAGCGGGCGCTCCGATCACTGCGCACCCACCCCACGTGGCCGGGCAGCTCGATCGCCGTCATGATCGTCGTAGTCCTGCTCGCCGGCAGCGTGGTCGAAGTCATCGGGACCCACGCGATCTTCGGCGCGTTCCTCGTCGGCGTCGCCATGGCCGAGAATTCCGGGCGGCGGAACGAGATGCATGAACCCATCTATCAGTTCGTGATGAGTTTCCTGGCGCCGTTGTATTTCGTGGCGGTCGGCCTTCAGGTCAACTTCATCAACAGTTTTGACGCGCCGCTCGTGCTGATCGTGCTGCTCGTGGCCTGTCTGGGCAAGCTCGTCGGCGTCACCCTCGGCGCCCGCTTGGGCAAGATGCCACCGCGGCAGGCTCTGGCGGTCGGGTTTGGCATGAACGGTCGGGGCGCGATGGAGATCATCCTCGCCTCAGTCGCCCTGGAACATCACCTCATCGACCAGCGGGTCTTCGTGGCGCTTGTCATCATGGCGATTGTCACCACGTTACTCAGCGCTACGATGATGCGGCGCCTCCTCGTAGGTTAGGGCCGGCACCTCTTGAGGTTTTGGGTGGCTTCCTCTTCACAGCGGCCGGGGCAGTTGTCCCAGGATATCTTCACAGTGTCGCTGTCATAGAGGGCCGTCCCATACCAGCGCTTTGGAGAAAAGGCCTCGACCTGCGCAGGGATCGCCAGCTTGTTCTTCCTGAGCGTGGCGCCAACGGTCTTCGCTCCGGTCGTGGCCAGCCGTTTGGCCGTTTCCTTGGGGACATCACGGGCCAGTTCCAGGGTCGCTTTGACCTGGAGTCGCGGTCTATCGATTGAGACGACACAGACAATGCCTTCGACCTGCGGCTTCAACGCGTCCGTAATTTCGGTCAGGACCTCGTCGCTCACCGCCGTGGCCGTGGTCTGCGCAGGCACACCGAGCTCGGGGACGGTCTGGGATCGCTTCAGGTAGTAGTCGGAGACGAAATACCCTACCGCGAAGAAGACAATCACCATCACGACCCTGAAGGCCAGACTGGTACGTTGTTCGCGCAGGCGGATCTCCTCCCTAATCCGTGTCTGCGCTTCGAGCCTGATCTTCTCCTCTTCGTAGATCCGCTGGCGCAGTTCCGGTGAGAGAGCCACTTCCCAGCCTCCTGCCTCGCCGCGCGTGTCCGGCCACGTCGCAACAGGGGTCCCGTGAGTTCACCACATACTTGCGGCAACCCGGCGCTTTGCTGCGTACGGTCACTATGGATCTTCCCAAGATCGGGGCGGTTCAGGCCTGCGCGATCAAGCCATCATCACCTGGAGGCGGTACAGTGCGCCAGCCGGCCGTCCTGCCGCAGTGCTTCGATCTGGCTGCGGAGGTTGCCGAGTCCGGAGGCCATCTCTTGCATGGAATCGCGCAGGAACGACATGCTGGTCGCATCGTTACTGGCACGTCCCAGGACCATCTCGTTGAGGATCGTCACCGCGGCCTCACTGAGCTTCTCCGCGTCCTCCAGATCTTCGACGATGCTCGCCACGCAAGGATTCTGCGCAGCGCGGGCCTTGGGCTTCACGGACCAGCCGACGCCGAGTCCGGCTCCGAACGCGAAGACGACGATCACGACCGCAGGCACGACCTTCCAGAAACTGGCGCGTAGCCGATTCATGGGCGGTCCCCCCTGAGTCATTCGGTTCCTCCCGTCCGTGCGCGTCACCTCCCTGCGGCCGGCGCCGCGGCCCGCGCCGGCCAGGAACCCGAGCGGGCCCCCTCGAACACGCCGCCATGCGGTTGCGGGAGGGCTGATCCATGCGCGTGATGATCTGGGCCGACATCTAAGGGATCGCGGGGATCTCCCGGTGGGAGCAGGTGGCCGGGAAGCTGCCCTTATACGATGAGGGCCGCCTCCTGTACACCGAGGAGATCAACGCCGCCGTTCGCGCCTGCAAGCGCGCCGGCGCCACCGAGATCGTCGTGGTGGACGGTCACGGCGGCGGATACGAAGGTGGTCTGGGGTTCCTCAGCTTGATCCCTGAGCGGCTTGAGCGAGGCGCCGAGTATGTGCTCGGCTTCGCTTGGGCGCGTCATGTCGAACCATTTGAACAGGGCTGTGACGCGGTGCTCTTCGTGGGCGCGCATGCCATGGCCGGGACGCTCGACGGCGTCCTCTCGCACACGGTCTCGTCGGAATCCTGGTACAACGCAACGATCAACGGGACATTGGTCGGCGAGTCCGGCATCATTGCTGCCATCGCCGGATGCTGGAACACACCCGGCATCTTCGTCGCCGGCGACGAGGTGACGTGCCGGGAAGTGCAGGCGCTGATCGGTCCAAGCGTCGTCGCCGTACACGTGAAGAAGGGCCTCGGGCGTTTCGGTGCGCGTCATCTCGCGCCGGCGGACGCGCGTGTGTTGATCGAGCAGAGGGCAGAAGAGGCGCTCCGCAACCGCAAGAACTGGCCGAAGCCGCTAACGTTTGCCCCACCGGTCACATTTCAGGTGGAACTGGCAAGCCCCGACCGGGTCTCGGCCTTCCATGGCCGGCGGAACGTCGAGATCGTCGGGCCTCGCACGGTGCGGGCGAGCGGTGAGACCTTCTGGAAGGCGTGGGACGCCTTCTGGTACCGGAGCTAGCGGGTACGATGCGGAAGCGCGCTAGGGCGGCGGCGCGGCGTCGAAGTGGAGTCGGGCCTCGCACCAGCGCGCGACGTCCAGCAGCCTGGCTTCAGCGTGGGCACCCGTGATCAGTTGAATCGCGAGCGGCAGGCCGCCGGTCGCCAGACCGCTGGGCAGCGAGATCGCCGGGAACCCGCCATAGCTCCACGGCGCGCAGAGCACCGGGTCACCCGTGGTCTCGAGCCCCCGAGGCGCCGGCGCGGGCGCCACCGGCATCAGCAGCGCGTCGAACCGGTCGAAGATAGGTCCCATGTCCTCCCTAAAGCGCGCGCGGGTCCGCTGGGCTCCAACGTAATCCACGGCCGGCACCGAGAGCCCGGCTTCGACCAGGCCGCGGATCCCCGGTCGGTACGCGGCCGCGTGTGCGGCAAATTGCTCCGCGTGGTACGCGGCCGCCTCGACCCGCAAGACGAGCTGGCCGGCATCGTGCAGGGCGACGGTACTCGGCGGGACGGTGACCTCGTCGACTGACGCACCCGCGCGGGCGAACGCCGCGGCCGTGACGTCCAGGTGATCCGTTACTGCAGCGTCCGCCGTGTCAGCAAATAGCGTGCGAGGGATCCCGAGCCGCGGCGCGCCACCGGGCGCTGCGGAACCGACGGCGGTTGCCGGCGCGGTCAGGACGGTGAGCGCCAGCGCGGCATCGTCCACGCATCTCGCAAAGATGCCGACGTGGTCGAGGCTCCACGCCAGCGGCGTGACGCCCGCTGTGCTGATGAGCCCGTGCGTGGCCTTCAGACCCACGATGCCGCAGTAGGCGGCCGGGCGTAGCGTGGAGCCGATCGTTTGTGACCCCAACGCCAGCGGAACCATGCGCGCCGCAACCGCGGCCGCAGACCCGCTCGATGATCCGCCCGGCGTGTGCTCGAGATTCCAGGGGTTGCGCGTAACCGTGGGATCGCGATAGGCGAATTCTGTGGTCGTGGTCTTCCCAATGATCACCGCACCGGCGGCACGTAGCGCGGCCACGGCCCTCGCGTCGGTCTCTGGCCGTCGGTGCGCGAAGGCCCCCGCCCCAGAGGTCGTGACCATCCCCGCCCCGTCAAAGATATCTTTGAGCCCGACCGGCACCCCATGCAGGGCGCCGCGAAAGACACCCCGTCGGGCCTCGGCCTCGAGGAGTCGCGCGGTGTCCAGGGCGCGTGAGCTGTCAACGTGAACCCACGCGTGCACAAGAGGCTCGACCTGCTCGATTCGCGCCAGACAGGCCTCAACGGCGGCAACGGGCGAGAGAGAGCCCGAGCGAATGCGGCGCGCGAGTTCGGTGATCGTCATGGCGTACGGCGGGGTCATCAATCCTCCTGTGCAGCCGACCCTTCCTTGCCGGTTTTCGCCGGCGGGGGTTTAAGCAGCGAGAGAAGGACCGAGCCCCCAATCAGCGCGGCGACCACCGCCAGGGAGACGCCGATCGGCACCTCATAGAAGTCGCTGCCCACCATCTTGATACCCACAAACACCAGAACCAGTCCGAGCCCTACCTTAAGATAGTGGAACCGGGTCATCACTCCTGCCAGCAGGAAGAAGAGCGCCCGCAGGCCGAGGATCGCGAAGATGTTGGACGTGTAGACGATAAAAGGATCGTTGGTCACGGCAAAGATGGCCGGAATCGAGTCGATCGCGAAGACGATGTCGGTGGCCTCGATCACAACCAGCACGAGCAGCAGCGGTGTCGCAAACACGCGCCCGTTGACACGGGCAAAGAACCGATGTCCCTGATGGTCGGGTGTCACAGGCAGGATCCGGCGGACGAGTGCAAGCGCCGGATTTCGCTCTGGGTGCACATTGAGATCGGATGATAGGAGCAACCGGGCCCCCGTGTAGACGAGCAGGCCCCCAAAGGCGTAGATGACTCCGTGAAACGCGCTCAGCAGAGCGGCGCCCAGGAGAATGAAAATCACCCGGAAGACGATGGCCCCCAGGATGCCCCAGAAGAGCACCCGGTGCTGGTAGGCGGCTGGGACCGAGAAATACGAGAAGATCACCAGAAAGACGAAGATGTTGTCAACGCTGAGCGCCTTTTCGATGAGATACCCGGCCAGGAACTCCATCGCCCGCGCGGCACCGAACCAGTGCCACACGCCGGCGTTGAACATGAGGGCCAACGAGATCCAGAAGAAACTCCAGCCAAGCGCCTCACGGGTTCCCACCGCGTGCGCCTTGCGGTGGAAGACGCCGAGATCCAGGGCCAGCATTACGATCACGAAAAGGGTGAATCCACCCCACAGGAGCGGGGTGCCAATCGACCCTGGCATTCACGACCCTCCTTACGCGTCCCCCCTGAATTCTCCTCGGCGGTCGTTGACGACCTCCGCGGCTTCCCTACCCCGTCCAGGAGCCATCATACTGGAGATTATTGCGGGGCAGAGGCTGCTATAGAGTCGAACTCGGGATCGGATGAAGCTGCGCTGCGACCGTTACCCTTGCGCCTCGTGACGGCGGCGCAGGCCTTCCCCGATCAGATTCACACTCCACACGCTGAGGACGATGACGACCCCGGGGATCGCGGTGGGCCACGGCGTGATGAACACGAAGGTGCGGGCGTCCGCCAGCATGGACCCCCAGGAGGGGGCCGGCGCGGGAACTCCCAGACCCAGGAATGAAAGACCCGCCTCCAGCAGCATCATCCGGCCAGCCTGGAGGGCCGATATGACCATGATTTGCCCCCACAGATTCGGCAGGAGATGGCGAAACAGAACCCGCGGCGTCGTGGCCCCGACCGCGTGCGCGGCCTCGACGAACTCTCGGTGGCGCAGGACCGTGGTACGCGCAAAGATCACCCGCGCGTAGATGACCCAGGACGAAATGGCCAGCACGATGACCAGGTTCACGATATTCGCGCCGAATACCGCCACCACGATGATCGCCAGCAGCACGGCCGGAAGCGCCTGCTGCGCATCCGACAGACGCATGATGATGCCTTCGGCCCAACCACCCCGGTAGCCCGCGATCAGCCCCAGAGACGTCCCGACCACGCCGGACAGCACCACGGCTCCCGCCCCGACGGCTATCGAGATCCGCCCGCCGAAGAGCAAGCGGCTCAGCGTATCACGACCGAACCCGTCCGTGCCCAGGGGGTAACGCGATGTACCACCTTGTACCCACGCCGGAGGGCGCAGCCGGTCCTCCAGACGCTGGACGGTAGGATCATATGGCGTGACGAGCGGCGCAACCGCTGCGAGAATCGCGATGGCGCTCAGGAGCAGCGAGCCGACGACCAGGCTGGAATCACGGGGCCACCGCCGGACGCGCACTACCCGTACCGAATGCGGGGGTCTACCAGGGCACTCGCGAGGTCGGCTGCAAAGTTGCTCAACACAATCCCCAGAGCCAGCAGCACTACCGCAGCCTCGACGACGGGAATGTCGCGCTGACCAATGGCATCGATCGTGAGTCGACCCAGCCCGGGCCAGGCGAATACCGTCTCGGTCACCACAGCCCCGCCCAGCAATGTGCCGAGTTGCAGCCCGACGAAAGCGATGATTGGAGGGAGAGCATTCCGCATCACATGCCGCATGAGGATGTTTGCTTCAGGCAATCCCTTGGCCCGCGCCGTCGTCACGTACATCTCACGGGAGACCTCGAGGAGGCTGGTGCGGACCACCAGGGTGATTTGTGGCGCCAGGAATGTCGCGAGCGTGACGGCGGGAAGCAGGTAGTGCCACGGGCCCTCCAACCCCGAAGTCGGGAGCCAGTGAAGTCTGACCGCAAACAGCACGATGAGCATCAGACCCAGCCAGAAACTCGGCATGGACAGCCCAAGGATGGACACTCCACCAATCGCGTGATCCAGCCACCCGCCGCGCCGCAGCGCCGCTGCCGCCCCGAGCGCAAATCCGGCGAGCAACGCGAGCGTGAGTCCCGCCGCCCCGAGTTTCACGGTCGGGCCCACGTAACCGGCGACGACCTGGGTAGCCGGACGATCGAACCGCAGGGATCGCCCGAACTCACCTCGGACGACCCCCGCAAGGAAACGGAGGTACTGCACAGGCAGGCTCCGGTCGAGGCCGAGCTGCGCGCGGAGTTCGGCGACACGCTGCGGCGTGGCCTCCGTGCCGAGATAGACCGTCACCGGATCCCCGGTGACGTTGAGGATTACGAAGACGACGAGGCTCACCAGCAGCAGGGACAGCGGAGCCTGCAGCAGCCTGCGAACGACGAACCGCCGCATCGACTAGCGGATGATGAACAGGTCTTCCGTCGGCACCGCGTCGGAGAGGATGACCGACCCGGTCTCCGTCACCAGGGCGGCGTCTTCAATGTGCAGCGCGAACCGTCCGTCGGGGTCAAAATAGAACGGCTCGATATTCAGGATCATCCCGGCCTCGAGCGCGATCTGGTTGAATGGGTGGAGGTTGGGTTCTTCATGAATCTCTCCGCCAACAACGGCGACCCCGTGGCCGATGTGTGGCATGCTGAACGCCAGCTTGTGACGTTCGAACGCGCTCTTGCAGAAATCGAAGACCGCCGAGCCGAGGCGGCCGGGCTGCAGGTAGGCGATCGTCTCCCGTTCGACGGCTCGAAGTCTCTTGTACGCATCCACCACATGGCCGGGCACGTTGCCTATGCCGACGCTGCGCGCCAGATCAGACATGTACCCGTGAAACTCGGCGCCTGAATCCACCCGCCCCGCTTCGCCAGCGGTCAGCCGCTTGCTGCCCGCAATCGCGTGGGGGTGGAGGGCGTTCACCCCAGTCCCCAGCACGCTGAATAGAATCGAATCCGCGCCCGACGCCAGCATGTTGACCATGATGCGGTCGTTGACTGACTTTTCGGTATCGCCCGGATGGGCGGCGGCGAAGGCGTCGGCGATAGCGCGCTCGGTGGCGCGGGCGGCGTCGCGGATGCGCTCGATCTCCTTCGGTGTCTTCACAGCCCGGACACCGATAATGACGTCATCCGCCGGGACCAGAGTGGCCTCGGGCAGCGCTTTCCGGAGCTTGTCGAACACCGCCACTGGGAGGAAGCGCGCCTCATAGCCGAGGCGTCCTCGGTGCCACCCTTTGTCACGGAGGGCAGCCGCCAGTGCATCGACGGGGTCATCCTTCCGCTCAACGTACCCGCGTACATCGGTGATCCACGACTCTTGCCGTGTGAAGGACTCCTCGATGGTGCAGACGACGGCCATAGCCTCGGCGGCTTGCGTCAGGACGCTGAACGCCAACCGATCGCGCAGGGTACGCAGCGTGGCGATCGGCGCACCAGCCGCGTAGACGAAGTTCTCTGGCGCCGCCAGGATCAGGGCGTCGAGCCTCGCCTCGGTGAGCTTAGCCCGGAGTCGTGGGACGTTCAGCATTTGCCCAGGCGCCATGGCAGCCTCCTAACGGACACGAACAGTGCGGAAGTTAAGGTATTCGTCGGGGCGGGCGACGAAGCCGTCGACCTGCGCGGCGATGCCGTATAGCAGCTTCGTCTGAAACAGGAAGGCCGATGGGAAAGACGTGGTGCGCATGTACTCCGTGATCTTCCAGTACAATGCCTTCCGCTGCCCGGGGTCGATCGTCGTACGCGCCTGAAGGATCAGGTTGTCCGTGACCGGGTCCCCCGTCCACTTGTAGACACTCGATGACTGGAACCATTGCAGCGCGGTATCGGCGTCAAAGTTCGGGCTGTTCTGCCAGCCGACGAGGAACATGGGAAACGAACCGTCGACCAGCCCTTTCGCAAAGGTTCCCAAATCCATCCCCTGAACCGTCGCCCGCACGCCAACTTCCTGGAACTGCGCCGCGATGGCCGTCGCGATCTCCTTGTCCATCAGATAGCGTCCGATCGGCGTGGCCAGAGTCGTGGTGAAGCCGTTGGCGAATCCGGCCTCTGCGAGCAACTGTTTGGCCCGCGCACGGTCAAAGGCGAGCGGCTTGAGCGACGGGTTGTACCCAAACGCCTCCGGCGTCAGGACCTGACCGTTCAGGATGCGGCCGTTCCCCTTGAGGAGCTGGCGCAGGATGGTCTCGCGATCGACCGCATAGCTCAACGCCTCGCGAACCTTGGCGTTCTGCTGCGGCCCCTCTTTGAACGCATTGAAGGCGACGATGAGGCCGTTGCCGAGAAATCCGCTGATGATATGGTACCCGGGGGTCCGGTTGACGACTTCAGCCAGATCAACGGGCAGGTTGTTCGCGATCTGCGCTTCTCCCGCCAGCAACGCGGAGACCCGCGTGGCGCCCTCGGGGATCTGCCGGATGATGAGCCGGTCGAGGGCCGGCCGTCCTCCCCAGTAACGGTCGAACGGTTCGAACTCAAAACGCTCACCGCCGGGCCGCCACGAGACCAGCCGGAACGGGCCGGTACCGGACGGATGGTCGGCCAGATAGGCCTCACCATGTTCGTCCGCATAGCGCTTCGATGCGATGAAGACGATGGCGAGCTGCGCTGGGAGGATGGGAAACGGCTTGTCGGTCACGACGCGGACGGTACGGTCGTTCACCGCCTCCACCCGGCTAACCAGCGCGATGCGCGTTCGCTGGACCGACTTCAACTCCGGTCGCAGCACCTGTTCGATGGAGAACTTGACGTCCTCGGCGGTGAAGGGGTGCCCGCTGTGAAACTGCACACCCGGGCGCAGTTCGAACTCCCACGTCGTCTCGTTGATCCGGCGCCACGCCGTGGCCAGGGCGGGCTCGAGCTGGCCTTTGTCATTGAATCGCGTGAGTCCCTCGAACATCTGAAGAAAGACGCCAACAGCCGGAGTGCTGCCAGCCGCATGAGGGTTCAGGGTCGGCGTCGTCCCACCCACCGCCATGACCAATGTCTGGCCCGTGGGCGCCGCGCCTACCGGTGACACCATGGTTGGGGCCAACAGGGCGATCAACAGTACGCAGACCCATAGATGTCGCATGCCGTTCCACCTCACAGACCGTGTGGCTGCGAAATCGGATGATGTCGTGTTCTTCGCGCTCCCATGACCTCCTGCCCGTCCGGCGCGTGCTCGCCTACCTGGCGGAGAACCAGGTCACAAGCGTCCTGATCGCCACGAAGAGCAGCAGGATTGCGAGCACACGGCGGAGCTGTTGGGGGAGCAGCCTATACGCGCCGGTTCGGGCGCCAATCAGACCGCCGGCAAACGCAAAGACCACCAGGGGTCCCAGACCGCCCACCGCCAGCGCGCCGCGTGATGCCCGCCCCGCGAGCCCGGCCAGGGAATTCGCGACGATGAACGCGGCCGAGGTCGCGGCCGTCTGCCGGGCCGTGGCCCAGCCTGCCAGGATCATCAGCGGGCTGAGAAAGATGCCACCTCCCACGCCGACGATCCCCGAGAGCAGCCCGATGCCTGCGCCGACCGCCAGCCCGATCCCGGGCGAAACGGGCGCATTGGCGTGCTCCGGAGGCGTCCACCATAACCGCAGCGCCGCGAATAGCAGAGCGACCGCGAGCAGTAGATCATACACGCCGGCCGAGACGTGGAGGAATCCCCCGAGATAGGCCGCCGGCAGCGACGTCGCCACGAAGGGCCACGTCACCCGGATGGACAGATGTCCCGCCCGCGCGTACGTCGCGAGCGCGACGCCGGCCACAAGCACGTTCAAGATGAGCGCGCTCGTGGACATCACGTCCGGTGAGACATGATATAGCCTGAGGATGGCGAGGTAGGCCGAGGCGCCGCCGTGCCCGACGGACGCATACGCCGCCGCACTGACGGTCACCAGAACAATGAGTAGTGACCGTGCGGCGAGGGAGTCCGGCATGCCCCTTGAGTTTGCGGGAGCGCGCCCAACTCCTGTGCGGGCAGGAAGACCTGAGGGTCTGTGCAATCTGTACCGGACGAGCCATTGCCCATTGGGAGGTGGAGTTGATGAAGAAGGTTCTGGCCTATGCGCTGGCCGTCGCGCTCGCGGTCGCCTCGGCCACGCTCTATGTCTCCGCCCAGCAGCCCCGCTCGCGCCTCGACACCGTCCGGGCGCGAGGCCGCTTAATCTGCGGCATCTCGGGAAGCACTGTGGGGTTCAGCTTCGTGGAACCTCGCTCTGGAGAGATGGTCGGTTTCGACTCTGATTTCTGCCGCGCGCTGGCCGCGTTCATCAACGTCGCTTCTGTGGAGTTCGTCCAGCTGACATCGGCGAACCGCCTCCCCGCTGTCATCGCCGGGTCCGTGGACGTCATCTTTCGGACCACGACCCAGACGCTCGGCCGCGACGCGCAGGTGGACTTCGGACCGGTGACCTTCTACGACGGCCAGCGGCTGCTGGTCCGGTCCAACGCAAAGATCCAGGGACTCGACGACCTGAGCGGCGCCCGCATCTGCACCCAGACCGGCACCACGAGCGAAAGCAACATCACCGACCAGATGCGTCTGCGCAAGTTCAAGTTCGAGCTGATCACCTTCGCCCAGCCCAAAGAGGCGTTCGACGGCTTCGTCGCGGGTCGTTGTGACGTCTGGACCACCGATGCCAGCCAGCTGGTGGCGTTTCGAGCCACTACCCCCAACCCGCGCGAGTTCACCGTTGTAGGGAAGGCGTTCAGCGACGAGCCCCTGGCGCCCGTCTACCAGGAAAACGATTCCAGGTGGGCGGACGCCGTCAACTACAGCGTGTGGGGTCTGATCCAGGCGGAGGAGTACGGCATCACGCAGATTACGGCCGGGTCGGAGGGTCGCCTCAAGGAACTGTCCGACAAAGACCCGGTGATCAAATCGCTGGTCACGGCCGGGGACGGCTCTGTGGTGCGCATGGTGCGGGCCGTGGGTAACTATGGCGAACTCTACAATCGCTACTTCGGCCCGTCGAAGGCGACGGCGGTCCCCCGACAAGGCACACGCAACGCCCTCTCTCGAGACGGGGGAGCCATGACCAGCCGCCCATTCCGGCAGTAAGCGACGATCCGGGGGTGGGGATTCCCCCCCACCCCCATAACGGTCTAGACCCTCGATGATCCGCCGCCCCGGGTCGCCCCCGCTCTGGCGAGACGCTCGGGTTCTCGCCGTCGTCGCGCAGGTGGTTTTCGTCGCGCTGCTCGTCGCAGGTATCTGGGCCTCGAAAGTGGCAGTCGAGCGCGCGATGGTCCGGCAGAACATCCGGATGGATTGGGGGTTCTTTCGCCGGCCGGCCGGGTTCCAGTTGACGGCGCTCACGTGGACCCTCGACCTCAAACACCTGAGCCTCAGGCACTACAGCCCCGAAGATTCCTACGCCGAGGCGATGATCGCCGGGCTGTTCAATACGATGAAGGTTGCCGCGCTGGGGATCGCGATGGCACTGATCCTCGGACTGCTGGTCGGCGTGGCGCGTCTCTCGCGCAACTGGCTTGTGAGCCGCCTCGCGTTTGCGTACGTCGAGGCGTTGAGAAACACGCCGCTGCTGGTGCAGCTGTTCTTCTGGTACTTCGCCATCTTCCTCCAACTGCCCCAGGGCACGCAAGACAATCCCGCGATCATCATGCTCAACGGGTTTGTGATCCTCACCAACCGCAGCCTGGCACTCGGAGGCGTGCTGACCGAACGGTTTGGCCGGCAGGCGGTCGACGGCGGGTATCAAATGACCAGCGAGTTCACCGCGCTCGTGGTCGGGCTGGCAGTGTACACCTCGGCCTTCATCGCCGAGATCATCCGGGGCGGCATCCTGGCCGTCCCTCGCGGGCAGATGGAGGCGGCGCGAAGCGTGGGTCTCTCGTACCGTCAGGCGCTCCGCCTGGTGGTGATGCCGCAGGCGCTGCGCGTGATCATTCCCCCGCTGGGCAACCAGTGCCTGAATCTCACCAAGAACAGCAGCCTGGCGATCGGCATCGGGTTCGCCGATTTCCTCACCGCGTCGATGACGGTGGCCAGCCAGTCGTTCCGCGCCCTTGAGACCTTCACGGTCGTGACGCTGACCTACCTGGCGATGTCGCTGGTGATCTCGGCCATGTTGAACCTGGTCCGCGCGCGGCTGGCGCTGCCGGGAGGGTAGATGGCGACCCGCGCCGCGATCCTGCCCCCACCCGATGAACGGGCCGGCCCTCTGGAGTGGGCGCAGCGCAACCTCTTTGACGGGTGGCTGAACACCGCCCTGACGATCGGGGTGGCCGTCGTCCTCGTGCGCTTCGCAGGGGTCGTGTGGCACTGGGCGGTGAACGCGCACTGGGACGTCGTCACACGCAATCCCCGCCTGTGGCTGCTGGGGCTGCTGCCGCTATCGCAGGTCTGGCGGGCGTGGTGGGCCGGCGGGCTGGTGGTGGTCGCGTCTGCGCTGACGGTGATCGGCGTGAGAGTCCGCGTCGGTCCCCGCGTCCTGGCCGGTCTGTGGTTGGGGATCATCGTTGCGGTGATCTGGCTGTTCTCGCCGATCCGGCTCGACCAGATCGGCGGGCTCTACCTGACGCTTTTCCTGGCCGTGGTCTCGATCTCGGCGTCGTTTCCCATCGGGGTCGTGATGGGCATCGGCCGGACGAGCCGGCTGCCTGTCATCCGGCTCTTCTGCACGGCGTACATTGAGGCCATCCGGGGCATCCCGCTCATCACCGTGCTGTTGTGGTTCTCGATCTTCGTCAGCCTGCTGTCGGGCGAATCGATGCCCCGCGTCATGCGGGCCATGATCGGCATGACGGTCTTCGCGTCGGCCTATGTCGGGGAGATCATGCGGGCGGGCATCCAGTCGGTCGGTCGCGGCCAGGTCGAGGCGGCCCGCGCGCTGGGCCTGCCGGGGTGGCGCACGATGCTCCACATCGTACTGCCGCAGGCGTTCAAGAACATGATCCCGGCGCTTGTCGGACAGTTCATCAGCCTCTTCAAGGACACGACGCTCACGGTCATTGTCGGGCTCTCGGATTTGCTGGGCGTCGGGCGCTCGCTCCTGGCCCTGACCGAGTACCTGCGTGACGTGAAGGAAGTGTACGTGTTCGCCCTGGTGGTGTTCTTCGTCTTCTCGTACGCGATGTCACACGCCAGCCGGGTGCTGGAACGTCGCCTCGGCCTGGGTGAACGCTAATGGCGGAGCCGGCGCCCATCATCATCCTTGACAATGTCCATAAATGGTTCGGGCGCCTGCACGTGCTGCGGGGGATCACGCTGCAGATCCTGGCCGGCGAAGTCATCGTCGTCGCCGGCCCGTCGGGGTCCGGCAAGTCCACCATGATCCGCTGCATCAACCGGCTCGAGGCCCACAACGGCGGCCGGATCGTCGTCGATGGGATCGAGCTCACCGACGACCTGCGCAACGTCGACGCGGTGCGTAGCGAGATCGGCATGGTCTTCCAGTCGTTCAACCTGTTCCCGCACCTCACGGCACTGGAGAACATCTCGCTGGCGCCCATGCGGGTGCGCAGATGGCCGCGGGCGAGGGCCGAACGGGTCGCACGGGAGTTGCTCAGCCAGGTGGGCATCCCTGAGAAGGCCGCATCGTACCCCGCGCAGCTCTCGGGCGGCCAGCAGCAGCGTGTGGCGATCGCGCGGGCGCTCGCGATGCAACCAAAAATCATGCTCTTCGATGAACCCACCTCCGCGCTCGACCCCGAGATGATTCAAGAGGTCCTGGACGTCATGCGCGGGCTCGCCCGAGAGATGGGGATGACCATGATCGTCGTGACCCACGAGATGGGGTTTGCCCGCGAAGTCGCCAACCGTCTGGTCTTCATTGACGAGGGTGTTATCGTCGAGGAAGGAACACCAGAACACTTTTTCACGAACCCCAAAGAAGAGCGCACCAAACTGTTCCTCTCGAAAATCCTCCACCAATAGGAGCCTCTCGGGGACTCTATGGCCATCATCGACGCCCACATGCACCTCATGACCGCCGGCATGATGAAGCGCTACCAGGAACGTAACGCCGGCAGGCGCGAGGTCGCGCGCGAGCGCACCCGGTTTCGCGGGCAATCGTTTCAGGAATGGGTCACGAAGCTTGAAAACCTCACGCTCGCCGAGCAGGCCCGGATGTGGCGGGAGAGTTTTGAGCAGGCCGGTGTGCGTGCCGGAGTGTTCATCGCGATGAATGAAGCCAATGACGATCTCTCAGAGTTCATCAGGCTCGATCCGGCCAGACTGCATGGCTGCGGCTCGCTGTCCGACCCCACGCACCCCGACGCCGCACGAACGGTGCGCCGCTTCCCCTCGCAAGGCATCAAGGCGCTCAAACTCTACGCGCCGGCCCACCGCCTGCACATGAACGACCGGCTCTTCTACCCCGTGTACGAGGCGGCGGCCGAATGCGGCCTGCCGATTATCGTCCACTTCGGCATCACCGTCGGCGCCTTCTATGACCTGCTGTACGCCAATCCGCTAGCGCTGTCGGCGCCCGGGCGCGACTTCCCGGAAGTGACGTTCATCATCGCCCATTTCGGCGCCGGGTTTCTCCGCGAGGCGATGTTCCTCGCCTACCACACCGACAACATCTGCGTCGACACATCGGGCACGAACAACTGGCGCCTGTGGGTGCCCGGGGAGCCGTCGCTGGAACAGGTGTTCCGCGACGCGCTGCGTGCCTTTGGACCGAAGCGGATCCTCTTTGGCACCGACTCGACGTTCTTCAGTGGCTACCGCAAGCAGATTGTTGAAGAGCAGGTGGCTATCGTGAATGGGCTTGATCTGAGCGCCGAGGATCGCGACCTTATCCTGGCCGGCAATGCTCAGCGGATCTTCGGGATCAAGGACTGAATGGGACGGAACCGGGAGGTGGGCTGGTGCGATCTGTCCGAGCGTTGCTGATGACGCTGGCGGTGGTGACGATGCTCAGCGGGCTTCCCGCCCGGGCCGCCGATGTCACCGAGGTGCCCGCCGGCGTCAGCACCGATGCCGTGAAAGCGTTCCGCGCCGGCCTCGCGCTGCACAAGGACAAGAAATACGCGGCTGCCATTCCGGAGTACGAGCGCGCCATCGCCCTGGGCGGGCGCTTCCCTGAGGCCTTCAACAATCTGGCCTATTGCTATCGGAAGATCGGCCAGATCGACAAAGCCATCGACCTCTACAAGACGGCGCTCGCGCTGCGTCCAACGTTTCCTCAGGCGCACGACTACATCGCCCGCGCGTATCTGGCGAAGGGCGACCGGCCCATGGCCCTACGCCACCTGGAGATCGTCCGCCGGCTCGACGCGCGCCTGGCCCACTGCCTGGAAGAAGCCATCCGCCGCGGCGACCCGAACTACAACGACATGCCCTGGGGATCGTGACCACTTCCTCGCGCAGTGACACCGGCTTGCTGCTCCTGCGGCTCGGTCCGGGCATTGTGTTCGCAGTTCATGGCTACTTAAAACTCTTTGGTGGCCACTTCGACCGTACCGTCGCGCTCTTCATGACAATCAACTTTCCCGCACCTGAACCTCTGGTCTGGATCGTCGGAACCCTGGAGTTGGTCGGTGGTCTGCTGCTGGCGGCCGGCCTGTGGGTCCGCCCGATTGCCGTCCTGCTGGCTCTGGAGATG
>JBGPNN010000035.1:0-20057 GCA_041487495.1 bacterium | reverse complement strand
GTGATCTCGCCAAGGTAGCCGATGGCGTGCCCGGCCAGCGCGCCCCTGAGATGCTCGCGCACCGGCTCGGCCTGCACGATGATCCCAGGCAGGTCGAGCCGATTCTCCTCCAGCGTCATCACGATCGTCTTGCTCGCGTCGCGGCGAAGGGTGACGGGTTCGAAGGGTCGCTGCCGCCCGGCATCCAGGCGCCGGAGGATCTCGGCCCGATCCATCCCCAGCACCGGCGCCAGGGCGTCGGCGAGGCGTTCAGCGTCCTTGACTTCCATCGGCAGCACACCGACCGAGAACGCCGCGCGATTGGTCACCATCGGCTGACCGCGACGGTCATAGATCACGCCGCGCGGCGCGGGCACGATGTAATCCCGCAGCCGGTTCTGTTCGGAGAGACGCAGATAGTACGGACCCTGGATCGCCTGCATCGACCACAGGCGGGCCTCCAAGATCATGAACAGGATGAGGATGACGACCCCCAGGCGACCGACCCGCGCGGTCCAAGGCGCCCGGATCATCGCGCGATCCTCACCGGAAGACCCGATAGCCGATCGCCTTGGCCGGATGCTGCCGGCGCGCGACGTGCTCGGCACGGCACACGAGCGCATCAATCGGCCCCGCGAGCAGCGCGTTGGCCGAGGCGACGATCGCTGCGCTCCAGACCAGATCCAGCCAGTTCACCGGCGCGAGCCCGGTGACCGTGATCACCCCGCCCGCCAGGAGGGACACCAACACCGTGGCGACGGCGGCGGTCATGGCCGGCACCAGGCGCTGGTTGAAGTCGAGGATCGTCATCGTCGACCCCGCCGCGATCCCGACGATCAGGTACACGAACGTGTAGACGCCAAGGGGGGTCCCGCTGGCCAGGTCTCGCAGGTAGCCGGCGGCGGCACCAAGCAGCGCACCGGTGGGCAGCCCGCCCCGAACCGCCGCCGAGATGAGCACCAGGACGGCGAGCTCGGGCGCGATCCCGAAGGGTAACCGCGAGAGCCAAGCGCCGTCGATGGCGGTGCCCGCGAAGAGCAGACCAAGCAGCAGCAGCGGCCGTGTCATGGGTGTCACCGGTCGCTACGGCCGTCCACGAGAATCAACACTTCTTCCAGTTGATCCAGGTTCACAACGGGCTTCACCACGGCTTCCTGGTATGCCGTGCCCTGGTCGCGAACGACGGACACGACGGTCCCAACCGGTAGACCTCGGGGAAACAGACCGGTCAGGCCCGAGGTGATCACCATCTCCGCGATGGCGATCTCGCGGGAGCGCGACAGGTACTTGAGGCGCAAGACGACTTGGCCCTGGCCTTCGACGACACCGGCCTCACGCGATTGCTGCAGGACAACGCCCACGGCGCTGCGGGCGTCGGTGATCAGCAACACCTGCGATGTCGTGGGACTGACCGTCAGCACACGGCCAACCAGGCCCTCGGCGGACACGACCGGATCGTTGCGTCGCACGCCGTCCCGCGAGCCGCGGTCGACCAGGATGACCGAGAACCACTGCGAGGTGTCCCGTCCGATGAGGCGCGCTCCGATCGCGCGGCCGCCCGTCTGCCTGCGGAACTCCAATAGCCGCTCGAGCCGCTGGGTCGCCTGCGCCTGCTCCCGCTGGCGCGCCAGTTCCTGGGAGAGGCGCTCGACGTCCTCGCGGAGCCGGGTGTTCTCGACCCGCAGGCGGCCGATTTCGGCATAGAGCCGCCACAAGCGCGTCACCGAATCGCCCGCGCGCGCCAGCACGCCCTGCGCGGGGCCGAGCGTGGCCAGCACAGCCGCGCCGATCGGTCCGACGGCGCGCCGCTCGGGCTGGCGCACCTGCAGCGTCAGCAGCCCCACGGCCGCCGCCAGCAGCACCCCCGCCAGCGCGACCCGTCCCCTCATCGTGGACCGGTCACTGGTGCATCCCCCTCATCGCTGCCGTTACGCCCGCCTCGATGTGACCAGCACCTTCTTCAGTGTCTCGATCTCTTCCAGGGCCCGACCGGTGCCCATCACCACGGCCCCCAGCGGATCCTCGGTCAGCGACACCGGCATGCCGGTCTCCTCCGCGAGCAGGCGGTCGATCCCACGCAGCAGCGCGCCGCCACCTGCCAAGATAATGCCCCGATCGACGATATCCGCCGCCAGTTCGGGCGGGGTGCGCTCCAGGGTCTGTTTGACGGCATCCACAATCTGCTGCACCGGCTCGGCCATCGCCTCACGGATTTCGGAACTCGTCATGCGGACGGTGCGTGGCAGACCCGAGACCAGGTCGCGGCCACGCACATCGACGGCGTTCTCCTCGCGAACCGGAAAGGCCGAGCCGATGGCGATCTTGATCTCCTCGGCCGAACGCTCGCCGATCAACAGGTTGTAGGCCCGGCGGGAATACTGGATGATGGCCTCGTCCATCTCGTCGCCGGCCACGCGGATCGACTTGCTCGTCACGATACCGCCAAGCGCAATCACAGCCACCTCGGTGGTACCACCGCCGATGTCGCAGACCATGCTCCCTATGGGCTCGGACACCGGCAGCCCCGCGCCAATCGCGGCGGCCATCGGCTCCTCGATCAGGTAGGCGTCGCGCGCCCCCGCCTGGAGCGTGGCGTCGATGACGGCGCGTTTCTCGACCTCGGTGCATCCCGATGGAATGCCGACGACCACGCGTGGCCGGATCCACATCCGCCCGTTTGCAGCCCTCTTGAGGACGTACTGCAGCATCGACGCGGTCGTGTCGAAGTCGGCGATGACCCCGTCACGCAGCGGCCGGGTGGCCACGATATCGCCAGGCGTGCGGCCGATCATCCGCTTGGCTTCCTCGCCCACGGCCAGGATCTGGCCGGTATCGACACGCTTGGCCACGACCGAGGGTTCGCGTAGCACGATGCCCACTCGTCGCACATACACGAGGGTGTTTGCCGTACCGAGGTCCACCCCCATATCCCGGCCGAATCGTCCGAGCAATCCATCGAATAGCATTCCCAATCCTCCCTGCGGCGTGGGCTAGGGAGCCTATCCCCCGCCCGACATCGCGCCGCGCTCGCGCAAACTCACAAAACGACCATCACCAATTACGAGGTGATCCAGGACCTCGATCCCGACGACGCGGCCCGCCTCTTGCAGCCGCGCGGTGATCCGCAGGTCGTCGCCACTCGGTTCGGGCGTACCCGACGGATGGTTGTGGATGAGAATGACGGCCGCGGCGCTGCGGCGGATCGCCTCCTTGAAGACCTCCCGGGGGTGGATCGGCGCGCTGTCCAATCCTCCCACGGCGACGGTGACGACGTCGAGCACTTCGTGCCGCGTGTTGAGCAGCACGGCGCGGAAGTGCTCGCGATCGAGGTGGCGCATCTGTCCCCCCACCAACGCCGCCACGTCGGCGGGTGTGCGGATCACCGACCGGCGTGCGGGTGGTGCCGCCTGCAGGCGGCGTCCCAGTTCGAAGGCCGCCAGCAACGCCGCGCTCTTGGCGGGTCCGATCCCAGTCTCGCGGGCCAACTCTGCCGGACGCGCCAGGCTCAAGGCTTCCAGTGATCCGAACGACGCGAGCAGCCGGCCCGCCAGATCGAAGACGCTGGCGGCGGGTGTGCCCGTCTGCAGGAGGATACTGAGCAGTTCCGGTGAGGACAAACCGTCAGGCCCGAGGCGCAGGAGACGCTCCCTGGGCCGGTCCTCTGGAGGAAGATCCTTGATTGCCAGCCGGTCTGCCAGTGCCATCGTCACTCCGGTCGTGTCCCGGCGTGCTGAGGGTGGTCTCACCGCTACAGCGGGGCGACCGGCCTGACCGGCGCGGAGGGTGGGCGCTACGGTGCTGGGACGCCGACGGCCTCGAGCAGCCGTGCCAGCGGCGCCAACGGGAGACCAACAACGCCGAAGTAGTCTCCCTCCACCCGTTCCACGAACAGTGCCGCACGGCCCTGAATGCCGTACGCCCCCGCCTTATCCATCGGCTCGCCGGTGGCGATGTACCGGAGGATCTCTTCGCGGCGCAGCGGCCGGAAGCGTACGGCGGTCACGGAGTCGTCCGCGAGCAGCAACCCGCGGCGCCCGTGGGCAACGACAACCCCGGTGGTCACATGGTGCGTGCGGCCGGAAAGGCGCAGGAGCATCTCTTCCGCGTCTGTCGGCGTGTGGGGTTTACCCAGCACGACACCATCGACGACGACCACCGTGTCGGCGGCGATGACCACCGCGTCCGGCTGTGCGGCGGATACGGGCCGGGCCTTGCCCAGCGCCGCGTCACGCGCGCGTGCCCGGACGGCCTCAAGGGTCCACCCCGGACCCTCTTCGTCCGGGCCAGCCGTCAAAACTCCCCGCGTCTCCTCCTCGGGAACACCGGCCCAGATTTCGAAGGACAGGCCGACCTGACGAAGGAGGTCTGCACGGCGGGGAGAGGCGGAGGCCAACACCAACTGCAGCACCCGGTCCCCTACAGGAGCCGAAACATCGACATCGGACAAAGTATAGCAGTCGGTCCGCGAGGCTACAACAAACGGTAGATCCAGACCGCCACGATGACGCCGACGACGATCGCCAGGTTCAACCTGACGAGCACGCCAACGGTGACGCTGATGACGCGCGTGTCGAGGGTTCCCGGCGGGTCGAGCCCAAATCGCAGTTCCCTGGCCAGGAAACCCAGCGCCGGGTACCCCACCACCGCCTGGGCGATCAGGTGACCCAGAATGCCGCCGGCCAGTAGCACCGCGACCAACACCCACCAGGGATTCCGAACCCGACGGGCCACCCATCACCTCCGCTCAACCAGATGGGGCGCACTTCTCAACTTCTGCGTAGGGTTTCGGCGCGACCAGGCGCGCCAGTATGATGCTGAGTTTCCCGGCGCCCAACGCTGCAAACGCGATGAGGAGCCGCCTTCGCAGCTCCTCAGGGTGCTCGATGATCGTCATCGGGCGGTCGACCACGACCGGTAACTCGCCCTACGCGCTGGGCTTGTTGGTGGACTTCACGTCTTTCACTTCTTCCTCGACGTCGCTCATGGCCCTGCGGAACTCCCTGATGGTCTTCCCTGCGGCGGACCCAAGCCCCGCCAGCCTGTTGGCACCAAAGAGCAACAGCAGGATGAGCAAGATGACCATAAACTCACTGAATCCTACGTTAGGCATCGTCACTACCTCCAACCCACATTATAGACCGCCCCGGCGCGGCCCGATAGCCCGCCGTGCTGGGCCCCACTACTAGGACGGGTCGCTGCGGCTCAGGGTTGATCGTCCGCCCGGGGCCCGTCACCGCGCCGGCTGTGGGCCAGCAGAGCCGCGACGCCCGCCACTACGAGCAAGGCCACGCCCACGCGGGCCGCCACATTCGGGGCGGCCCGTACGGCCCTCAGCGTGTCGATCGCAGCATGCACAACCCGAGCCGGGCTCCGGAGGGCGTGCGAGCGGACATTGACCTGCGGGGGACGCAGGCGGCGCCGCAGTGCCGCCAGGTCAACGCTGATGCGCGCGTGGAGCGCGGTCAGCTCTCCCGGGGAAATAGGCTCTTCAGCCACCGGACTTCCTCCTCCACCCGGGCCGACCAGACAGCCTGCCGGCGCTTGACGCGGCGCAGGGCCAGCCAGACGAGCAGCGCCATCGCCATGACCATCACGACGAGCACGACAAGTGCCGCCAGCCACGCCGGGAGCCAGATGGCCGCAACGAGGACGAGCGTGGCCACGACCAGATCGAGCGCAAACACACCCAGGGCGACCGCAGCGCCGACCATGATCGCGGCGACTGCAACGTCCCGCCCAAGGCCGCGGGCATGCCCGCGGATCTCGCGCCCGTAGTGCTGGATCAGCAGCGCGACATCTGTGATCAACCGGCGGACGATCTCGGCGGTAGACCCCTCGGTCGCCATGACTGCCCCCCGCTACGGCGTGACCTTCAACTCGCCCTTCATCTCAGGATGATACGTGCACTGCATCACGTAGGTGCCGGGCTTGTCGATCTTTACCTTGAAGGTGCTGTCCGCGTTGGCGTTCACGACGATGTCCGTCTGGAAATCCTGGCCTGCCGCGTCCTTGGACTGCACGATGAGATTGTGCACACTGGTACCGGTATTCTTGAAGAGGATTTCGGTTTCCTGACCGGCCTTAACTTGCACCGTGGCGGGCTCGTAGACGTTATCCTTACCAACGATCGTGATCTTGCCAGCGGGTGCGGCGGGCCGCCCTGCCGGTGAAGCCGCGGGTGAAACCTGCGGTTGAGGTGGTGAAGCCTGTTTCCCGCCACATCCGGCCACCAGGACCGCAACGAGCGCCACGGTGATACCCAACCATGCTGTTCGCATTCGCGTGCTGCCTCCCCTGTGCTGTTAATTGGTGACCTGGCGGCCACCTCGAACAGGGTAGCGCGTAGGCCTGCAGCGGGCAAGGGGCTGACCGATGCGATCAGGCGGGTTGGAGCAACACCTTCACCGCACGATGCCGGCGCTTGTCCAGGGCGACCTCGACGGCACGCCGCCACTCGATCAGCGGAAACCGATGGGTAATCAGCGGGCGGAGGTCGAGGCGGCCCGACGCCAGCAGTTCCATCGCCAGGTCCATCGATCGCACGGATCGGTCGCCGACCCGTTCTTGCGCGTAGTACGCGGTGCCCTGCACTTTGAGCTCCCGAAGCCAGATCGGCGTCCAGTCCACACCGCGCGGCAGCGCGGCCAGTCCGACCAGCACCACCGTGCCGCCCGCGCGTGTCAGGCGCAGGGCGTCGTCGATGCTGCGCCCGGACCCAACGCACTCCAACGTCGCGTCGACCCCGCCGGTGAGCACCGGCGGGCCCAATAACGGCCGCAGGACGCGTGCCTCCGTCAACGCCGCGATCTCCCCGTAGTAGCGGCCGCCCGACGGCGTGACGATCGCGGACGCGCCCAGCGCCCGCGCCAAGTCGGCCTGGTGCGCGTACCGCGCCAGGACGACGCTGCGTGCGCCGGGCCGCAGCGCGCGCAGCGCCGCGACTCCGCACAACCCGATCGTGCCCGCCCCGAGCACGAGCACGGTGCGCGCGTCGTCTGGGATGAAGCGGAGCACGGCGTGCACGGCGACCGCCAGCGGCTCCACCAGCACGGCCTGTTCGTCGGATACGCCATCGGGAACGGTGACCAGGCGCGAGCGGTGCGCCACCATCACCTCGCTCCACGACCCGCCGACGTCGCGGCAGGCGCCGTGGGCGATCCCCGGCGCCAGCGTTCCCTCCGCGAATCGGCTGCATAAGTTGGAGTCGCCCCGCGCACAGGCCGGGCAGAGATTGGCGAACCCGCGCGTCACGCACGGGAGCAACGGCTCGACCACGACGCGCGCGCCCACGGCCACCCCGGCTTCGGCGCCGCTCTCAGCGACCGTGCCGACGTTCTCGTGCCCAACGACAAACGGCATCGACGCGTACACCGACGCCGAGGGGCTCGCCTCAAGCAGCAGCAGGTGGAGATCGCTCCCGCAGACACCGCCCATCGCGACTTTCACCTTGACCCAGTCCGGCGCGGGGAGCCGTGGCTCCGGCAGATCGGTCAGGTGGATCGGCGCAAGCGCGCTCCAGAATGCCGGCTGCCAGAGGAAGCCAGCGGCGCGGGTAGCCAGATACCGCGGAATGGAAATATCGGCGACGACGCCCTTCACGCGGGTCCGCCCCGTATCTCTGGCGGCGCCAGACGGATGCGCGCATCCGCCACGGCCGCCCCTCGCCCCTGCGCGTAAACGAATAAGGGGTTGATATCCAGTTCGGCGACCTCCGGGCACTCCACCGCGAACTGCGACAGGCGCAGCAGACAGGTGACAATTGCCTCGATATCAGACGGCGGCTCGCCACGCACGCCCCGCAGGATCGCGGATGAACGGGTCTCCTCCACCATGCGCTGCGCGCTGAACTCGCGGATCGGCGCCAATCGGAACGCCACGTCACGGAGGACTTCCACGTAGATGCCGCCGAGCCCGAATAGCAACGCCGGCCCGAACTGCGGATCGCGGCTGAGCCCGAGGATCACCTCACGGCCGCGTCCGGCCATCGCCTGAATCAGCACCCCTTCAATGACCGCGTCCGGCCGGTGACCGCGCACCGCCTCTATCATGGCGTCGTAGGCGGCCGCCACGTCGGCCCGAGACTTGAGGCCAAGGCGCACACCGCTGACGTCCCATTTGTGGATGATCTGCGGCGAGAGGATCTTCATGGCGACCGGGAACCCCGTCGCGGCGGCCCGCTCGACGGCTTCCTTGCGGCCCGTCGCCACGGCCCAGGGCAGCACCGGGAAGCGATAGGCCTCGAGTAACGCCAACGCGCGCGCCTCGGGCAGGAAGCCCGGCCCCGCGGGCTCGATGATTGTGCGGGCGGCGGCGCGATCGACGTCATCGAATACGCGGTAGTCTGTGCGGGGCCGCGACATCCAGTCGGTGTAGCGGGCCATGGCGCCCAGGGTCCGCGCGATCGCCTCCGGAAACGGATAGTGTGGGATACCGGCGTCTTCGAGGCGCGCCACGCCCTCCGTGACCGCCAGCGCGCCGACGAACGACGCGAGAACCGGCTTCTCCGACTCGCGTGCCCGGCGGATGACGGCGTCGGCGGTGGCGACAACGTCCAGCGACGCCGTGCGCACCACCAGGACGATCGCGGCATCCACGCCGGGGTCCCCCAGCACGGCTTTCAGTGCGGCATCGTAGCGCCGGTCGTCGGCATCGCCGATCAGATCGACGGGATTCGCAACGCTGGCTTCCGCCGGCGCAATCGCCCGAAGGGCCCGCGTCGTGTTTTCGGACAGCCGGCTGAGTTCCAGGCCCTGCCGGATCGACGCGTCGGTGGCCAGGATCCCGGGCCCACCCGCATTGGTGACGATGGCCACGCGGTGGCCGCGCGGCAGTGGCTGCCGCGAGAACGCGGCAGCGCAGTCGAAGAGTTCTTCGATACTCTCGACCCGCAGCACGCCGGCCTGCGCGAAGACGCCCTGATACAGTTCGTCGCTGCCCGCGAGCGACCCAGTGTGGCTGGACACGGCCGTCGCGCCTGCAGCCGTCCGCCCGGCCTTGAGCACCAGGATGGGCTTGGGCGGCCGCTGGTCGCCAATCGTCCGCGCGGATTCGATGAAACGCCGGCCGTCCGTGAGTTCCTCCAGATACAACAGGATGACCTTCGTCAACGGATCCGTCGCCAGCATCTCCAGCATGTCGAGCTCGCCGACGTCGGCCTTGTTGCCGAGGTTCACGACTTTTGAGAAGCCGATGCGCTTGGTGCGGGCGTAGTCGAGCGCCGCAGCCGTCAGCGCCCCAGACTGCGACACCAACGCGATGTTGCCCGCCTCGGGAAACTGCGCGGCAAAGGTCGCGTTGAGCCGCACCTCCGGATCGGTATTGATGACCCCCAAGCAGTTTGGCCCGATGAGTGCAAAGCCCCAGCGGCCGACGCGCGCCCGGACGGCGTCCTCGCGCTGCCGGCCCTCGCCGCCGATCTCGCGGAATCCCCCGGAGACTACGACGACACCCCGGACGCCCGCTTCACCGCATTCATCCAACAGGCCGGCCACCAGGCGGGCCGGTGTCGCGACGATCGCCAGATCGACCGGATCGGGGATGTCCCGGATCGACGCATACGCCCGCACACTACCGATGGCGCGGGCCGACGGATTAACGGGGTGGACGGCGCCGGTGAACCCGGCTTCGAGAATGTTGTGGAACAGCGCGTAGCCCACCTTCGACGGGTCGCGGGACGCGCCAATCACCGCGACGGTCGAGGGCCTGACAATGGCCGAGAGGTCACGCCGGGCGGAGGCCATGCGTGTTGCCAGTCGTTCGACACCTCGTTGGTGACTCCCTGGCTTCGACGGCACGCGCCGCAGCAGTAGAATGAAGAGGTGACTGGGATGAGCGGCGGGCGCAGACTCTACAGAGGCATCGTTTCGGATTTCGCCCGATACCGACCCGCGTATCCCGAGCGCCTGTTCGCGCACCTACGAACGCGGTTGGGCCTGGATGGCACCGGCCGCCTGCTTGACCTCGGGTGCGGGACGGGCCGGTTGACGCTGCCGCTGGCCTCCGCGTTTGAACAGGTCGTCGGGATGGATCCCGAACCCGAGATGCTCGCCCGCGCTGCAGTTGAGGCGAGCCGGCTGGGCGTCTCCAACATTACATGGGTCGAAGGAGGCGCCGGAGATCTCGGCCCGCACCTGGGACGCTTCCGCCTGCTGACCCTGGCGCAGTCCCTGCACCTGATGGACCGCGTCGCCGCCCTCGAGGCCATCTCCGGAGTCGTCGAGCCCGGCGGCGGGATCGCCGTGGTGGACGAAGAGCATCCCGACGTGCCCGCAAACGCCTGGCGGCAGGCGCTTAGAACGGCCGTCAGCCCGTGGCTGGACCAAGACCGCCGGGCGCTCCTTCAGCCCTCCGCCGAACCGCACGAAGCCGTGATCGCGCGCTCCCCGTTTCGTCGCATGGAGATCTTCGCCTTCCCGTATCAGCGGTCCACGGATACTGAGCGGATCATCGGCTTCGTGTCGACGACATCGTCCGTGTCACGCGCGGCGCTGGGGGAACGATGGCAGAAGGCCGAAGCGGCCATGCGGCGTGCCCTGCTCGACATCAACCCCGCAGGCATGTTTATCGATGATGTCATTGTCCGCGCGATCCTGGCCTGGAAGGACTAGGCGCTACCGCCCGATGCGCCCGATGCGGCTGTTGCCGAAATTGGCGTACCAGATGCTCCCGTCGGGCGCCACGGTCAGGAAGCGTACCTCCGCTTTCGGGACGGGCGTCTTGAACGTGATTGACTGGTTGGTGCGTGGATCGTAGCGGACGATCTGGTCGGTCGTGAACTCGCTGTACCAGACGTAGTCGTCGCGGTCGACGACAATCGCGTAGGGTTCGGAGCCCGGCGAGACGGTGTCCATCTCGGTGAACGCGGCGGTGGCGGGATCGAACAGCCCGATCTTGTGCGCCCGGTTGTAGGTGATCCACACGCGGCCGCGCGAGTCGATCGACAGCCGCCGGGTCCCGGAGTTGGGCGTGCGCGGGACGAACTCCTGGACCTGCCCGCTGGATGGGTCGAGCCGGGCGATGCGGCTGGCGTTGAGCTGCGCGACCCAGGCCATCCCCTGACGGTCGACTTCGATCCCATACGGCACGCCGGCACGCGCGGGCAGCTGCCACTCGGACACCTGACCGGTCTGGGGATTCAGCCGGCCGATCTTCCCGGTGCGCGCCTCCGTAAAGAAGATGTTGCCGTCGCGATCAGGCCAGGCGGTGTGGGGCGCTGAGTTCGGCGTCGGGATCTCGAACTCCCGGACCTCCGACGGCGCCCGGAACTGGATGATTTTTCCGCCGGCCAGCTGCGTTACATAGACCAGGCCACTGCGTGGCTCCACCGCCACACCGTGCGGCTGCGACCGCGCGGTCGGAACGGTGGCTTCGGCGAACCGACCCGCCTGCGGATCGAAGACCCCGATCTTGTTGGTGGCCAGTTCCGAGAAGTAGATGCGGCCGTCTGGCGCCGCGGCGATCGAGTGTGGCCGGGAGTTCGGCGTCGGGATCACGTACTCCGTGATCCTGAGATCCGTCTGCGCCTCGATCGGCCCCACCGGGGCGGCGACAAGCCCGGCCACCACAACGAACAGCGCGACGCTTCGCATCACCTGCTCCCCCCACGGGCTTCACGTGCGTCCGGCCATTGCCGTCGCTGCTCGTATGACGTTCTTCATCAGCAAAAGGTTGGTGACGGCGCCCACCCCGCCCGGCACGGGCGTGACGGCCCCCGCCACCCGGCGGACCTCCTCGAAGGCCACATCGCCGACGGTGCGCCGCCTTGGCCGCCCGCGTTCGTCGAGCACGGGATTCCCGGACCCATCGAGGACCGCGGCTTGATTGACGCCCACGTCGACCACGATCGCGCCAGGCTTGACCATGTCGCCCTTGATAAATTCCGCTCTGCCCATGGCGACAATCAGGATGTCGGCCCGCCGCGTGTGATCGGCCAGCGAGCCCGCCCGGGATGTGAACGAGTGCACCGTCGTCGGGGTGGCATTGCGCTCCAGCGCCAGGAAATAGGCTGGTTTCCCAACGTTGTTGCTGCGGCCCACGATGACCAGTTCCCTGCCTTCGAACCCCGCTTTGGGCTCGATGCCCTTTCCGGCGAAGTAGCGCTCGAGGAGCTCGAAGCACGCCCACGGTGTCGCGGGATACACGGCCGGCCGGCCGAGCGCCAGGCGACCGGCGTTGATCGGGTGCAGGCAGTCGATGTCCTTCGCCGGATCGATGGCCTCGAGCACCGTCCCCTCGGGCATCCCCGCGGGAAACGGCCGCAGCGGCAGGACCCCGTGAATCGCCGGATCCGCGACCAGCGTGCGGATGCCGGAGACGATGTCCGCCACGGTCGCATCGGGCGGCATCGTCAGGTCCCGATAGACCAGGCCGAGCTCCGCGGCCGCGCGCTCGATGGAGCGGCGGTACATTCGCGCCCCATAGTCGTCACCGACCAGCACGGTCCCGACACCGGGCCGGACCCCGTGCTCTGCGAGTGACGCAGCCTCGGTCTTTAGCTCGATCTTTAATCGCTCGGCCTCGGCGGTCCCGTCGATGATCTCGCCCACAGGGGTCACCCGATCCGCTCGTAGGTCATCCGGACCACGTCGTCGCGTAGCGACCGGATACGATCCAACCGCTGCTGGATCCGCGCCCACAGGGGTCCGGTGAACGCCGTGTCGGTGATGCTGCTCAGGTTGATCCTGACGTTCAGCGCGGCGCTCTGGGCCGCGGCGTCCGCCAGGAGTGCCGCGACCGCGGCATCGCTGATGACCTGGGGGTTCCCCTTCTCTGTTGCCACCCGGCTCCACGCGGCCACGTCCTCGCACAAGCCCACGACCTCGGCGGGCACGAGCGATGCCGCCCGCAGCGCGGCCTGAGTGGCCTGTTTGCGCGCCGCCTTCTCATCGTCGGTCTCCCGCGGCATCTTGTAGGCGGCCATCACGTGACGGAAGACCTCGGCGTCGCGGTCGATGGCCTGCAGCAGCGCCACGCGCAACGCGTCGGCACGCGCGAGGGCCTGCTGCATCTCGGCCTGCACGCCGGCGAACTTCTCCCGGCCGACCGTCAGGTTGGCCACCATGCTGACCAGTGCGGCGCCGGTCGCACCGGCCAGCGCCGCTGCGGCGCCGCCGCCGGGCTCCGGCGCCGACGATGCCAGTTTCTCGAGAAACGCATCAATCGCCAGTTCGGGGTACATGGGACCTCCGGGTTGATGACGCGTCTTCTTCCGACACCAAGTGGGCGCGAATGGGACCGGCCACATGAAACGACCCGGTGGCGCACACGACGTCATCGGCGCTCGCCATCGCCAGCGCCTGCGCGATGGCCGCGATAGGATCCTCGGCAATGTGGACCGCGCTCACCCAGGGCCGCACGGCCTGCGCCACCTGGTCCGGCGGGAGCGCCCGTGCGTCGTGAGGCCGCGTCGCGATCACCACCGAGGCGCGGGGCGCGATGATGCGTGCGATCCGCGGCATGTCCTTGGTCCCAATCACCCCGATCACCAGGATCAACCGCCGCCCAGCGAACGCGTCGTCGAGCGCCGCGCGCAAGGCCTGGAACGACACCGGATTATGCGCCACATCGACGATCACCGTGGGACGCTCGCGCACGACTTCGATGCGCGCGGGCCAGCGCAAGGTCGAAAGACCCGCGCGCACGGCGTCCTCCGAGAAATCAAACGCGGCCGCGTCCCGGGGCCACACCTCCGCCAGCGCTTCCGTCGCGGCAATCGCCGCAGCCGCGTTCAGGGCCTGGTGGCGCCCGATCAGCGGCACCGACAGGTTGCGATAGACTCCGCGCCGGCCTCGCACCGTCACCCGGATGCCGGATGGCGACGACGTCAACGTGCGGTAGCGGACCTGACGCCCGACATGGATGACCTGCGCACCGAGCGCGGCGGCGGCCTCCCGGACGACCGCGGCGGCCGCCGGCCGCTGCGCCACGGTGACCACGGTCCCTCTGGACCGCATGATGCCCGTATCCTCCGCGGCGATCTGCCGCAGGCGCGCCCCGACGATCTCGGTGTGGTCGTAGCCGATGGTCGTGATCACCGAGATGATGGGATCCACGACGTTGCAGGCGTCAAGCCGGCCGCCGATCCCGACTTCCACTACTGCCAGATCGACGCCGCGCCGCGCGAAGTCCTGGAACGCCAGCGCGGCCGATGCCTCGAAGTAGGTCGGCGGCCAGCCCGGGCCGTCGCGGCCTCGCTCGATGGCGTGGCGCAGATCCTCGACGAGCGGGGTCAGCTCGTCGGGCGTGATCAGCGTCCCATTGATCCGGATGCGCTCGCGGAAGTCGATCAAATGCGGCTTGCTGTAGAGACCGACGCGGAGGCCCGCGGCCTGCGCGATACCGGCGATCATCGCCGCGGTCGAACCCTTGCCCTTGGTGCCGGCCACCAGGATGGATGGGAAGGCGCGCTCGGGGTGCGACAGCAAACCAACCAGGTGCCGCATGCGTTCAAGTTTCAGCAGCGCGTACGGCGGCGGGGACAGCGGCCGGCCTTCCAGCAGGCTGAACAGATAGGCGAGCGCGTCCTGGTACGTGATCGCGGCACCCCTCGTATCCCTGCTCACACGGTGGTCCTCCGGTGCCGCGACGCGCCGCAACGTTATGACATCGGCACACGGGGTAGAATGCGGCCCTCGATGCGTTCCAGGATATCGGCCATGCTCGGACCGGTGATGGTCAGGCCGTGGTTGCGCAGGCCGATCACCGCCCGAGTCGGATCCGGGGCATTGCGGACGAGGTCGGAGACGGCCTGGGCCAGCTGCAGCGTACCGCACGGATACTGCACCTGCGTCGACGGTATGCCGTCCATCCAGGCATGGACATGGACGATGGCGCCGACCCCCGGGTGCTCGGTGTAGATCATCCAGTGCTCGATAGCGTCCACCGAAACGCGCCGTGGTTCGACGACCGGGGGCACGCTCAAGAGAATCATGTTGCGTTGGGCATCATACCCTTTGACCATCAGGATGTCGCGTCCGATGGTCTTCATGTTGCCCTTGTTGACACCGCTGGCGCTCATCCAGTACCGATGGTGGTCCTTCCGGATGCTCAGGTTGCCGTACGAGAGGCCGCCGATCCCAAAGAGCCGCTTCACGTGCGCCAGGTCGCGGGGCGAGAGGATCTGGTCGATCGGGAACGCCGCGGGGAGCAGCCGCAGTTCGTCCAGGCGCTTGCCCGCGTCGGACAGCTGGCGGCTCAGCACGTCGCCGTCCCACAACTCCGGTTCGAGGTCAACCTGGAAATCGTTGTCGATGACCAACTGGGCCGCGGCAAGCGGTTCGAGCCGCTCGAACAAACGCGTGAAGAAGGTATGATCATCGAGATCATCGATCTTGAAGTACCCTTGTTCCAGCGTCACGACGTAGGCATCCGCTCGATCGCCCTTGGGCACCAGGAACATCTCCATGTTGGCGAGGGCGCGCACCAGGACCGGGTAGAGCGCTGGCAGGACGTCACCTTCGGGGAGCGATCCCTCCGCGATCGCGACGACGAAGATCGCCTGGGCCCGGCGTCGAAATGGGCGAGGGGCGTCGCGATCGACATAGTGCAGCACGATGCGGGGCGCTTGATCGGCAGACGTCTCCTCCAGCCCGTGTTCCTTCAGGACACGGCGCAGCCCCTCGGCAAACCAGCGCTGCCGGGGCGTCTGCGGCTCACTGGAACTCGCAAAGGTCATAACCTCAGCCTCCCACTACCGGGCCCGGACCAGGACGAACGCGGCCAGGTCGCGCAGACTCTCTTTCGCCTGAGAGGCCGGTAGCGCCTCCAACGCAGCGGTCGCGCGATCGGCGAAGGTCCGGGCCACGTCCAGCGCATGGCGCACGCCGCCATACCGGTTGAGCAGGACGCGGAGTTCTGCCAGCGCCCCGTCGCTGTTCGCGCCGCGCACCAGCGCACGCAATCGCTGCCGGTCGTCCTCCGCGGCCTCCCGCAGGGCGGCGATCACGGGCAGGGTGATTTTGCCGCTATCGATGTCACTGCCGATCGGCTTGCCGAGAGCCTGTGGATCCCCGGTGAGATCCAGCGTATCATCCGTGATCTGAAACGACATGCCCCACTGGTGGCCGAACGTGGTCAGAGCCGCGACGGTATCGCCCGCCGCACCCGCGATCAACGCGCCAGCGCGGCAGGCGGCCGAGAACAGCGCCGCCGTCTTCCCGTCGATAATGGCGAAATACGTCGCCTCGTCCTCGTAGGGTTCGCCGCCAACCTTGACGGCGGTAATCTCAGCCTGGCTCATCTGCACCGCCGCCTGCGCGATCGTCGGCGCCACCTCCGGATGGCGGATGCGGCTCACGAGATCGAAAGCGGTGGCAAACAGGTAGTCGCCGAGGAGCACGGCGACCTGGTTGCCCCACAGGACGTTGACGGTCGAGATACCCCGGCGCACGTCCGCGGCGTCGATGACATCGTCGTGGATGAGCGACGCGATGTGGATGAGCTCGACGGTGCCGGCGAGCCATAGGCGCTGTTCGTCGGCGCTGCCGCATGCCTGCGCCGACAGCAGTGCCAGTGCCGGTCGGATGAGCTTCCCGCGGCTGGCCAGCACGTGTCCGACCAGTTCGCCGATGAAGGGATCGTCGGTGGCGAGCTCGCGATGAAGGAGCGCGTCCAGCGCACGGAGATCCTCGGCGATCGGCCGGTAGATCTGCTCGAGGTCGGCGGCCATCTATCGGCCTACTTTGAGCGTGGCCACCATGCCGGCCTCACGGTGCCCGGGCAGGTTGCAGATGAGTGTGTACTCGCCGGCGGCTACGGTGACCGTCAGGACCTTGGTCTGTCCTGGCTGGATGGCCTCGACGGCGCCGCGCGGCACGTTCTCGATGAAAAAATTGTGCTCGACCGCGCCGTTGTTGCGGACCTGAAACGTCACGCTGCCTGGCTTCGCCTGCAGCGTAGCAGGATCGAACGCCCACTCATGGGCGGTGACGGTCACCGTCTGCCCCGCGGGCGTCGACCCGTCAGGTGGTGCGGGACGGCCACACGCGGCGGCCGGCAGCGCCACCAGGAGTAACACCGCCGCCTCCCATTTCCGCACGCTCCCGTGGCTCCCAGTGATTTCAAGCTTCGGCGATCAGACCGAACGACGCGACGAACAACAACAGCAGAAAGAAGAAGATATAGAACAGCAAGTATGCCAGCCAGACCCGCAGGGGCCGCTTCATGCTCCTGATTCCTCCCCCGGGACTGGCGGCGACGCCGCCGCGGCCGGCCGGGCCGCGGCTGGTCGCGGCGCGGGAGGCCCGAGTGCGACCAGCCGCTGCACGAACGCGGTCACGTCCTGGAGGAAGGCGCCCATGTCGTGCAGGCCGTGCGCGAGCATCCCCAGGCGCTCCGCGGGGATCTTGCGACGGGCGAGCCGCCGCTGCAGCTGATCCACGCGCTCGCGCATCAGATAGTTGCCTTCACGGTTCAGACAGTCGCCGTACGGACATCCTACGATGAAGACACCGTCCGCACCGGCCTTCAGGGTGTCCTCGAGCCACGACGGCCGGATGAATCCCGAGCAGGGCACGCGGATCAGCATGACGGACGGGTGCGCCTTCAGCCGACCTGACGCGTCGGTGACCTCGACGGTGCCGACGGCCCAGTCACACACGAAGCCGACCACCTTTGGCTGCCAGACCGCGGCCGCGGGCGAGATCGCCTTCACGTGTGGAACCGTGCTCATGTGCGCACCGCCTCGGCTGCCCGCTGAGTGATCTCGCTCTCGAGCATCCCGGGAAGCTCCAACGCCTCGAATGGGCACGAACCGATGCAGATGCCGCACTCGACGCACCGCGAGTCGAGCACCGCGGCGAGAAGTTTGCGGCTTGCCGCCGCCCGGCTGAGCCCCGGATACGGGGACGCGACCATGACGATGGCGTTGTAGGGGCAATCGTAGTAGCAGAGTTCGCACCCGGTGCAGTTCCCATCGATCACCTGCGCGACGCCCGCATGACGCGGCCCCATGTCTTGCGCCGGCTCACGGCTGATGTACGGGATGACGTAGCCCGCCGCGAAGAGCGCCGTCGCCAGCACGACGACGACGAGCGCGGGTAGATAGCCCGCCAGCCAGAACGGCAACAGGAAGAAGACGTCCAGCGGGATGGCAGCCGGTCGGGTCCCGGGATCCGCCGACGTGCTGCTCACCGTGGGAAGCAGCGCCGAGGCAAGCGTGACCAATCCCAGACACACGAGCACCCAGGTGGCCGGGGGCCAGACTTTGGGATGCCGCAGCCGTACGTAGTGCCACCAGAGCAGCACGTAGAGCAGTGACGCCGGCCCGACGTGGAGCAGCAGGATTCGTGGCAGGGTCCCCTCGCTCAGGCCCTGCCCGCCGGTTAGCAGCCCGGCCAGGAACTGCCCCGCGGCCGGGATGGATCGCAACAGATCGCTAAAGATACCGAGGACCACGAGCCCTCGAACGTCCCAGACCAGGATGTAACCCGTGGCGCCCACGACACCGCCGAAGAACAGGAGGAACATCCCCGAGATCCAGGGACTGTCGCGCGAGAAGAGGTAACGGTCCGTGAACCAGTTTCGGAACAGGTGCAGCAGCGCCGCAATGATGAACCCGTCGGCGGCGTATCGATGAATGCCTCGAATGAGCCCGCCGTAGGGCACCTGCTCGGTCAGATAACGGATCGACTCGTGGGCGCCGGCCAGGCTCGGCACATAGTAGAAAAAGATGAAGATGCCGGAGACGACCAAAATAAACAGGAACAGGCTCGCCAGCCCGCCCGTGTAGTACAGTGGGTTCAGGTCGGTCGGGTAGACGCGGTTGATGGCCACATCCAGCCGGAGGGTCGCCCGGAGCAAGGCGGTCAGGATCCTACGGTACACGCCATCCCTCCTGATGATTCTTCATGGCACAGGCTTTGTCCACCGGCCGCGGAGTTCGTCCTCAACGTCCGCGCGGCGCGGCTCGATCAGGACCGCCTTGCGGAGCAGCAGCAGGATGAACCCATAGATAACGAAGATCGTCCCAAGCGCGGCGCCGCCCAGCTGCCAGAGGTCCAGGTGCTCCGGACTGCCGTAGCGCTCGCCAAATAGGATGAGCCCGGCGCAGGCGACGCCCAGCAACGAGAGGGCGTAGACACCGAGAATATAGATCCCGCGGCCGTTCCCATTCATGACCGGCTCGCCGCCTCTCCCCGATCGAGTAGCCGGTCAAAGACCCGGATCCTGCGTTTCGCACGGCCGGATGCGCGATCGGCCGCGTAGATCACGAGGGCGAGATACCCCATCGAGCCAAGGAACAACCCCATCCACACCAGCGCTTCGAGTGGCCCGTACATGCGGGAGCCGTCCACCGCCGCACGAACCCCCTGCCACAGTCGGGAGAACGCCGCCACCGCGATCGCAAAAGCTCCCCACGACGCCAGCGTCCGCATGGGTCTCAGTGGGCGGGGGCGGGCGCCTTGGGAGCCGGCTGGGGCGCCGGGGCCCGCGCCTGGCGCCGTCGATAACGAATCTCCCAGATGAATCCCAGGGTCAGCACGATGCCCGTGGTCAAGAGCACCAGCGGCGGCTCACGCTCGATCACCGCGATGTTGAACATGATCAGGGTCGTGAAGACCAACCAGTAGGTCAGCGCGAGCAGCCCCGCGACGAAGAAAAACGGACGTTCCATCGGCGCGCGGCCCTTGCCACGATCCAGGAACGGCGCCATCATGCCGAAGCCGATCAGCAGACCGGGACCCAGGCCTGCCCACAGGGGCGGTGTGTACTTCACGTACTGATAGAGCCCCAAAAAGTACCAGTCCGACAGGATCGGCAGCGGCGTGCGATTGGGATCGGCTCGGCGTCCGAGTTCGGCCGGCAGAACGAGAGAAATAAGGATGAGGGCTGCCGTGAACAGGAAGACAGGGAACAGCGACATGTTCAACCGCACGCGCCGCGTCCGGTAGTAAAACATCTCGGCGACGATGAGCAGCACGAGGGAGATGCCGAAGTGCAGGGCATAGAAGCGCGTCAGCGTCGCCGCGCCGACGGCCGGCCCACCCAGGAACAGATAGGCGATCATCGAGCCCACCTTGAACTGCTCGCCGATCACAGGAATCTTGGCCGTCAGCTCGTCAAAGTACACCGGCACGGTC